>CALGOB010000057.1 GCA_937958005.1 uncultured Cyclobacteriaceae bacterium | reverse complement strand
AATTAAATTAAATAACTGTCAACCTTTTTCAGGACATACAAAAAGACATAAGATTGTTTGAGTTCCAGTTTGTGTTTGAGTAGGGAGAAAATAACTCTTTACTCTACCTCACAGTACCTGTTGCTTTGTGAAAAATGATCTACAGAATTAAATTAAATAACGGTCAACCTTTTTCAGGACATACAAAAAGACATAAGATTGTTTGAGTTCCAGTTTGGGTTTGAGTAGGGAGGTTGATGAAAGTATAAAAGACTTGCTAAGAAAGCACGTAAAATAATTGAGTGCGTATTGTAAACTACACCAATATGATGAGTTTAAAATACGCCTAGATAGGAGGGACATCTCTCTACTTACTCTCAAACTCAAACTCCCACTTTTGTAGATTAGAATTGAGTTCCAGTTTGAGTATGAGTAGGGCATAACAAATGCGCGCCAGCGTAACTTGCTAAGAAAGCAAGCAAAATAGTTAATGACGTAGTTTAAACTACGCCTAGAGAAGAGGATCTTAATTTCGCACAAAAAAAGCCAAAGAAGTTACCCTCTTTGACTTTTAAAATGTTTTATCTTTTGTTAACCTATATCAGGATAACTTAAAATTTAATTCCTACTGTTTTCGGAATATTTGTGTCCAGTTTCCATTTACTATATCAGTTCTGCCTGCATCTTCTAAAATTTCGAAACTTAACGTTAATTCATTGTTATCATTTCCACCTAATACAGCAGTAACAACAATTTCATCATCTCTAGTGAATTCTATTCTAGTACCTATAGAATTAAATTCCCAGGTTCCAGATGAAGCCCAAACTCTCTGCGTATCTGCGGGTCTAGCATCATTAGTAGAATACCTCCCTGAGACAATGTCATCACCGTTTGCCGTACCATCTAAAGTTAATATAAAACCATCTGCCCATCCATCTACTATGTTGTTACTTTCTAAAGTGGACGTGGCTTCCCAATTACCAGTTAACAAAGCCAATTGGTCTGCATTAGGAGTAGCTGGTGCTGAGTCATCATCTCCGCCGCCGCAAGACATGAAAACTACTAATGATAAAATAAATGCTGTTGTTAGTGAATTTAAAATTTGTTTTTTCATTGTATTTCTATAGTTTGAGTTACAATTAATATCCTCTACCTTCAAAAGTAACCATTTTCTATTTTTATACCTAATGATTGCGAAATAGTTTTGATTATGCTTTGATTTCTGACATATTGATTATTTCATCGCAAAAGCTGTATTCTTCTTTTTGATTTGAAGCAATGATCAATAATCGGTTTTTAACAACCAATTGGATCTGTTCTTGGTACCAGTTGATACCCTGTTCGTCTAAATTACTGGTCGGTTCATCTAGAAAGATGACCAATGATTTTGTATAAAGGGCAAGCCCTAATTTGAGACGCTGTTTCATACCAGATGAGAATAAACTGATTCTTTTGTTTTTCTCTTTTGATAAAAAAACAATGCTTAAAAAGCTTGCTATATCCATGCCCGAGATAAAATTTCGAAATTTTAAATGGAAATGAAGCATTTCTAAAAGTGTAAACTCTTCTATTAATTCTTGCGCTGGTGCGCAAAAGGTATTGTGTTTGAACCAATGATCAGAATGAATGACTTCCTTGTTAATTGTATAGCTAATTTCTCCTTTATTGGGCAACATAAGTCCTGCCAACATTTTTAACAAAGTGCTTTTGCCACTTCCATTGAAACCTGTGATAGCTGTTTTAGAACCGGCTTTGAAATGAAATGAAAAGTTTTTCGCGATCAATTCCTTCTCAAAAGTTTTAGAGAGGTCTTTTACCTTGATTTCCAATGAATCGAAAGATGGGATGGTATCGGTCATTAAATTAAGGCTTTGACAATCCCTCTTTCGGAATTTTTGATGAAGTTTATGATGTTATCTCTTTCTGTAGTCTGTGGCATTTCATAGATGATTTTTTCAACTGCATCACTAAAATTTAAGCCGCCAAAATAAAGTTGTTTGTAAGCATTTTGAATACCCGTTATTTGATCTGTAGTAAAACCTCTTCGTTTTAGTCCTACAGAATTAACACCATGATAACTTAATGGGTTTCTTCCGGCAATAACATAGGGAGGGACATCTTTCAAAACCATTGAGGCTGTCCCTACCATTGCATGGCGACCTATTTTAGAAAACTGATGTGCACCACTTAATCCGCTGATAATGGCATAGTCTTCAATAATACAATGACCTCCCAACTGCACTACATTCCCAATGATGCAATGCTCACCAACTATGCAATCATGCGCAACATGGCCATAGGCCATCACAACAGAGTGAGCACCTATCTCAGTTTTAAACTTGTCGCTAGTTCCTTTGTTAATAGTCGCAAACTCTCTGATAATGACGTTATTTTTAATAATGGTAGAAGTCTCTTCACCTTTGTATTTCAGATCTTGTGGCAAACTGGAGACTACTGCATAATTATGTATTTTGCAGTTTTTGCCTATTCTTGCGCCAGCCATAATAGAAGCTCCTGACCCTATCCAAGTGCCAGATTCAATAACCGTATTTTTTTCAATAGTAGCGAAAGGGTCAATAATTACATCTTCAGCAACCTGCGCATCTGGATGTATATTTGCTGATTGATGAATCATAACTCTTTTTTTACTATACTAGCAGTCATACTTCCTTCGCATACTAAGTTATTCCCAACATATCCTTGCCCCTTCATTTTGGCTAATCCCCTCCTGATAGGCTGAAGTAGTTCACACTTAAATACAATAGTATCTCCTGGGAGTACTAATTTCCGGAATTTAAAGTTTTCAATTCCAAGAAAATAGGCCCAGTAATTCTCTGGGTCGGGTACTGAGTTTAATACTAAAATGCCTCCTATCTGTGCCATTGCTTCTACTTGTAATACACCAGGCATTACTGGGTTACCAGGGAAGTGACCTTGGAAATAGGGTTCGTTAAAAGTGACATTTTTAACACCAGCCACATTTTCTTCGTCTAAATGAAAGATCTTGTCTATCAATAGGAATGGGTACCTATGAGGTAATATTTTCGTGATGTCATTGATGTCAAGTACGGAGGGTAATTTTGGATCATACGGAGGGACTCTGGAAGGCTTAGTTTGCTGCATGAGCTTCTTTAGCCTTCTTGCGAAAGCAATATTAACTTCATGGCCCGGCCTTGCTGCAAGAATTTGAGCTTTAAGAGGCCTGCCAATAAGGGCTAAATCACCGATTACATCTAAAAGCTTATGTCTTGCTGGTTCATTCTTATATCTTAAAGGTACGTTGTTTAATATCCCTTGGCCTTCTTGCACGTTGATGTCTACATCAGGAATAAGTTTTCTCAACCTTTCCAGTTCATCCCCATCCACTTCTTTATCCACAATGACAATGGCATTGTTAAGATCCCCGCCTTTAATCAAATTGCTTTTATAAAGCATTTCTACTTCTCTTAAAAAGCAAAATGTTCTGCAAGAGGCAATTTCTTCCTTGAAATCTTCAATATTATTGAGTGAAGCATGTTGGCTGCCCAGGGTAGGACTTTTATAATCTACCATAACAGTTAGCCTGTAGTCATCTAAAGGCAAAGCAGCAATTTCAACATCTTTTTCTTTGTCCTGATAAAAGACACTTTCTGGTAGTTCAAAAAAATTGCGTTGTGCATTTTGTTCAGCAATGCCAACAGACTCTATTGCCTCTATGAATTGGATAGAACTGCCGTCCATAATAGGAGGTTCAGGACCATCCAGCTGAATTAGTACATTGTCTATTTCCAGCCCAACTAAAGCCGCTAGTGTATGCTCTATTGTGCTGATTCTTGCACCATTTTGCTCTATGGTGGTTCCTCTAGATAGGTCTACCACATTATCCACATCAGCATCTATGATCGGTTCCCCTTCTAGGTCAGTCCTTTGAAATTTAATGCCATGGTTGGGTTTTACAGGTACAAAGGTCATGTTTGCCTCTATACCCGTGTGTAAACCAACACCTGAAACGGTGACTTTGTCTTTTATTGTTTGTTGGTATAGTTTCATGTATTTGTTAAAATCAAAGTAAATTTAAAACTCTTTGAGTACCATTGAAAAAAAATATGGATAAAAACTAGATGACACTTTATTTATATGATAATGATCCTTTTTATTCTGAAATGATATCCTCTGAATCATATGATTTAGAATGTATCAGTTATCCGTAGCTGTTTTGGCCAACACAAGTAGTGCTTTTTGACTACTTTGCTGATGGCTTTTATATTGGGTAAGTCTGTAGCACTCGCTACATCTACAATTTCACCTTTTTTAGTTAAAATATTGATGGACTTACCTTGTCTAATATAAGCCTCATTGGTAATCTTCCCTAATCCCACAAAGTATTTGGCTTCTTTAGCATTAAAGCCAAATTTATCTTGAACCATATTCCGTGCTTTTTGTTTCATTTCGTTGAATATATTCTCACTGGAAATTTTAATTTGAAACAGGTTTCTATGTAATAGCATGGTGCTAAGGGTAGATAATACTTGATCCTTATGATTCACCCAAAACTTCATAGAGCCCCAAATGTCGCTATCATCTAGTTGAGTGAATATTTCAATGATATCTGGATCATCAATGAAATCAGCTTTATTAATGTCTCGTTCCAAAAAGAAACTAAATGCTGGGGTAGCAGTGACTGGTACTCCTTGTTGTGTCAGTTTTCTTGCTCTATTAATAGTTTCAATAAGCATTTTCTCGGCACTTACTGAAGTCTTATGAAGATATACTTGCCAATACATGATTCTTCTGGCACTGAGGAAGTTTTCTACACTATAGATTGCTTTTTCTTCTACTACAATTTCATCATTTTTTAAATCCAACATTTTGATAATCCTATCAGCTCCTATGGTCCCTTCTTGAACACCAGTAAAAAATGAATCTCTTTTTAAGTAGTCTATTCTATCTACATCTAGTTGACTGGAAACTAACTGGTGAAAGAACTTTCTTTCATAGGTTCCAGTGAAAATTTGAATGGCTAAATCTAATGCGTGGTTGAAATGCGCATTGAGTCTATGGAATACCTTCAGGGATATGTCTTCATGATGGATGTCTTTTAAGAGACTAAATTCTAAGGTGTGTGAAAAAGGGCCATGTCCAACATCATGCAGCAGTATGGCAATAAGTGCTGCTTCATATTCTTTTTCTGAGATTTCATGGCCTTTGCCCCTTAGGTTACTTAAGGTAATGCTCATCAAGTGCATGGCTCCTAAAGCATGATGAAACCTAGTGTGCAATGCTCCTGGGTAAACAAAGTCTGTAAGGCCCAATTGTTTGATCCTTCGTAAGCGTTGAAAGTACCTGTGCTGAATGATGTCGAAGATTAAATCACTATGAATACTGATAAAACCGTAGACTGGATCATTAAAGATTTTCTTTTTATTCAAAATAATTTCAATTATATGGCTATTATGACAAAACCATTTAGATATTTGTTGTATGCAAAACTATAAGATTTTATGGGCTGATGATGAAATTGAGTTATTAAAACCTCATATTCTGTTTCTTGGCAAGAAGGGTTACGATGTTACACCTGTAAATAGTGGGGCGGATGCGCTGCAAGAAATTGATCATAATACCTTTGATGTGGTGTTTTTAGATGAGAATATGCCAGGTATGACTGGCCTTGAAACATTGAATTATATCAAGTCTACTCATCCAAATATCCCGGTGGTCATGATTACCAAGAGTGAAGAAGAACATATTATGGAAGAAGCTATTGGCTCTAAAATAGCTGATTATCTTATCAAACCTTTAAATCCAAGCCAAATATTGATTTCGGTAAAAAAGATACTGGAAGATAAGAGAATCATTGCTGAGAAGACCAATATGGGATACCAGCAGGATTTTAGGAAATTAAGCATGGCTTTTTCTGATGAAATGAGCCATGAAGAGTGGTCAGATTTATATAAGAAATTAGTCTATTGGGATATTCAAATTGATAGTTCTGTTGATAAAAGCATGGCGGAAATTTTAGATAACCAAAAGGTAGAGGCAAATAGTTACTTCACACGGTTTATAGATGAAGAATATGAGTATTGGTTAAATGACCCTGAGGCTGATAGCCCAGTAATGTCACACCAACTAATGAGAAAGAAAGTATTTCCATTATTAGAAGAGAGTAATGTTTTCTTTATTGTGATTGATAACTTAAGATATGATCAGTGGGAAATCATAGAATCTGAAATAGCTACGCTTTTTAATATTACTGCTAAAGAATCCTATTATTCTATTTTGCCAACAACAACGGCCTATGCTAGAAATGCTATTTTTTCTGGTATGCTTCCTAGCCAAATGGAGAAACATCATAAAGACCTTTGGGTAGGAGAGGATGTAGATGAAGGCAAAAATATGCATGAAAAAGAATTCCTTGAAAGACAAATAAAAAGAGCAAATCTATCGATTCGTAGTTCATATCATAAAATTATTAGAGCTCACGAAGGGAAACAACTAGTAGATAACTTCAATAATTTGAAATCTAACGAATTGAATACGGTAGTTTTTAATTTTGTAGATATGTTATCTCATGCTCGAACTGACATGCAAATGATTAGAGAACTTGCACCTGATGAATCAGCGTACAGATCCATTACCAAGTCTTGGTTTATGCATTCCAGTTTGTTTGATTTGCTCAAAAAGCTGTCCCGCGAAAAAATGAAGGTCGTAATCACAACAGATCATGGTACCATACGTGTGAAAAAGCCTTCTAAAATTGTAGGTGATAGAAGTACCAATAAAAACCTACGATATAAACATGGTAAAAATTTGAATTATGATGAAGACAAAGTAATAGCTTGTAAAACACCAGATAAATTTCATTTACCTAAAGTGAATGTATCTACAGCCTATGTTTTTGCCACTGGGGATGATTTTTTTGCTTACCCCAATAATTTCAATTATTATGTAAATCATTATAAGGATACATTTCAGCATGGTGGTGTTTCTTTAGAAGAAATGATAGTGCCTATAATTACGCTAGACCCGAAACAGTAAAATGGAATTTATAATATCTAATGTCGAAAATTTATCTGAAGTAAGTAGTCATTTAGTTGAGAGGTACATGAATAACCCTATCTGGGTTTTTAATGGGGAAATGGGTGCTGGTAAAACTACGCTTATTAAAGATATCTGCGATAAGTTAGCCGTAGAAGATATTGTGAATAGCCCTACTTTTTCAATTGTCAATGAATATATGACTGCAGAGGAATCAACCATTTATCATTTTGACTTTTATAGAATTGAGGAAGAAAAAGAAGCGGTAGATATTGGGGTGGATGAGTATTTTTATTCAGGTGATTTATGCTTAATTGAGTGGGCGGAAAAAATCCCATCCTTACTTCCTTCTGAATACATAGAAATAAATATTATCTTACAGTCAGAATTAGAACGAAAAATTAGGGTAAAACAGAATGGTTGATAAATTGCAGAAAGAAGTGATCTCATTGGCGAAGGAGCAAGCACTTTATCCGCAAGAAGCACCTGCAAAACTTAAAAAGGGCAAGGGTGCTTTGTTTATTGGTGTGCCAAAAGAATCAGCTTATCAAGAAAAGAGGATTGCTTTAAAACCTGAATCTGTTCAGGTACTGGTGACCAATGGTCATAAAGTATGGATAGAAGCTGGAGCAGGACAATCATCAAATTATGGTGATAATCAATATAGTGAAGCTGGAGCCACTATAGTTTACAGCCAAAAAGAAGTATTTCAAGCAAATATTATTATGAAAGTAGGACCACCTACTTTAGAAGAGATAGACTTCATGAAAGAGGGATCTACCTTAATATCTGCTTTACATGGAGGCAGCCAACGATCAGATTTTTTGGTTGCCCTTAACCGAAAAAGGATTACGGCCATTGCCTACGAATTTATTGAAGATAAAGTAGGGGGACTTCCTATTGTAAGGGCAATGAGTGAAATAGCGGGAAGTTCTGTTATGTTAATTGCTGCTGAATATTTAAGTAGTTCCAATCATGGGCCAGGAATCCTGCTGGGTGGTATTACTGGTGTACCCCCTGCTAAAGTGGTTATTTTGGGAGCAGGAACAGTTGCTGAATATGCAGCTAGGGCAGCTTTGGGATTAGGAGTAGATATTTCCGTATTTGATAACCATATTTATAAATTAAGAAGGCTCAAACATGCCTTAAACCATCAAGTTTATACTTCTACAATAGACAACGCGACTTTACAAAGGGAGATAGAGGAAGCTGATGTCTTAATAGGAGCGCTTCGAGCTGAGCAGGGCAGAAGCCAGTGTATTGTAACTGAAGAAATGGTCTCAACCATGAAAGAGGGTTCAGTCTTGATAGATGTTGGGATAGATCAGGGTGGATGCATAGAAACTTCAGAAATTACTACGCATAGACAACCAGTGTTTACAAAACATGGGGTAATTCATTATTGTGTGCCTAATATAGCTTCTAGAACTTCTAGAACTGCTACAGATGCTTTGTCAAATATATTTACACCAATGCTTTTACAAATTAGTGAAGCAGGTGGGGTAGAGGATATGATTTTTAGTCATAAGTGGTTTATGAAAGGCATATATTCGCACAGGGGCGGATTAACAAATGTTCACCTTGCTAGAAAATACAATATGCCTTTTAAAGACCTTAACTTGTTGATTGCAGCTAGATTTTAACTACATTTTAGTGAATACTAAGTCAATTTTATTTTGACTATTGTTGAAAATTAATTGGTTTTCAGATCTTTGAAAAGCATTGGCATCTTTAAGAGCATTTAAAAAAGTGGTTGTTTCCTCATTGTCTTTAAAATCAGTAAGGATAAAGCCTTGTATTTCAATCCCTTTTTTAGATTTAACATCATATAAACCAGAGAAAAAATTCTTGTCAGTGCTTCCTGAGAATTTACCAAGACGGCCTTCTACAGAGCATTGAAGTGTTATGTTGATAGAGGAAATATCTTTTGTTACACCATTTTGAGTGTACTGTGATGCTTTCCAGAGTCCTACCAAGTCTTCTTCGCTTGGCTTTAGAGTACTCAATGAACCCAATAATAAAAAAGTAAAAAATACCTTGAACATAATTGTAAAATTTAAATAAACATCTGGTAGTAAGACGAACGTTTGTTAGAACAAAACTAACGGATATTATTATCATAAGCAATTAAAGAATTATAAATATTCACGCTTAATACACTTATATACGTTGAATCCCCTACCTTATTTTTGAAATAAAAGGATTAAACCTACATTGGGCATTGGACTTTTAAGGGGAAAATCATAAATAGCTGCTTGAACCCCTAAGGCATATTAATTCGCTTGGTCGTGCACCCCGACTCTTCCGCGGGTGCTAAAGCTTCTTTGATGAGGCGCTGAGTCGATCAGTCCATGATTGCTCATAGACATCCAGTACCCCTCTGAGAGCGCCGTAGTTTTCTCAGCAGAGGCACTGGGTTGGTATTTGCCATGCGTTAAAAATACTCATCATCGCGATGCTATACTTGCGTTTTTTGACCCAGCGGGAAACCGCTTTGTAAGAATCAAAATGAACCAACCCCGACCCAAGGGTACGGGGTATCTATGGGCAATAATTTAATGATCGACTCAAAGAGTCGGGGCGCCCGGCCAGGGGAATTAATATCCCTTAGGGATTAAATAAAATATCTTATACGCCCACATAAACATAAATTGGTATAAACTCTTTTCAATGTTGATAGGTGAATTTAACTTAACCTCTTAATACTTTCTTCCAATGACTTGATTTTTGCTTCAGCATCAGCTTGTTTTTTCTTTTCTGCAGCTACTACTGCTTCTGGAGCATTGTTGACAAAACGTTCATTGCTTAATTTACCCATCACACTTTTTAAAAAACCTTTCTGATACTTTAAATCGTTTTCTAGTGATTCTTTCTCTTGAGCGGTGTCAATATTGTCACCCATAGGTATGAAACATTCATCTGTGCCGTTCATAAAAGATACACTATCAGGAACTTGGATGTCTGTGAAGTGTAATGCTGAAAGATTTGCCATTTTCATGATCAACTGACTGTAGGAATCATACTTCTTTTGATCATTACTTTTGATAGATAACTCTAACGATTCTTTCGGGCTAAGGCCTTTGGAATTTCGTACATTTCTAACAGCTGTAATCAAATCAGTGACTTTACTGAAATTTTCAACAATTGTAACATCAACCTTTTCAGCTACAGGCCATTTTGAAATGATAATACAATCTTCCTCGTCTCTTTCTTTAATTTCATGCCAAATCTCCTCAGTAATAAATGGCATTAACGGGTGCAATAGCTGCATCGCTTTTTCAAAGAGTTGAATAGTCGCTGTATAGGTTGCGGAATCTATCGGTTTTTCAAAATCTGGTTTAATGATTTCAAGATACCAACTACATAAATCTCCCCAAACCAGCTTGTAAATGGACATTAATGCGTCTGATATCCTGAATTTAGAGAAATGGTCTTCTACTTCTAGCAATACTTGGTTATAGCGTGCATTGAACCACTCTATAGCTAAGTTACTTACAGGGTTGTTTCCTTCAATAACCTCCCAGCTCTTAACCAGCCTAAAAGCATTCCATATTTTATTGGAAAAATTCCTTCCTTGCTCACATAGTTTGATGTCAAATAGTAAGTCATTCCCTGCGGGTGAGCTAAAGAGCATCCCAGTTCTTACCCCATCAGCACCATATTCTTTGATAAGATCTAACGGGTCAGGTGAATTACCAAGGGATTTAGACATTTTTTTTCTTTGTTTATCTCTAACAATCCCCGTTAAGTAAACATTTTTGAAGGGTTTATCATCTTTGTACGCATATCCTGCAATGATCATCCTGGCGACCCAGAAAAATAAAATTTCTGGTGCTGTTACCAAAGTATCTGTCGGATAGAAATAATCTAACTCCTCGTTACTGCCGGGGATAATTTTTCCAGTTTCTTTGTCAAAATGAGGTTCTTTAAATCCATTAAATACTGCTTCAGGCCATAACCACGAGGAAGCCCATGTGTCTAATACATCTTCATCTTGCCTAAGATCACTCGCTTGTAAATTTGTATTTCCAGATTTAGTTCTCGCGCCTACCAATGCTTCTTCCGCGCTAGCCGCTACTACATAATCATTCTCTCCTTCACCATAATAATAGGCAGGGATTCTATGACCCCACCAGAGTTGTCTTGAGATACACCAATCTCTTACGTTTTCCATCCAATGGTTATAAGTGTTCTTAAATTTGGATGGATATAATTTGATCTCATCATCCATTACCGCTCGGTGAGCTCTAGTGGATATGTCTTTCATATTGATAAACCATTGTAATGAGAGTTTTGGCTCTACTACAGAGTTGGTTCTTTCTGACCTTCCTATTCTTGTAATAAAAGGTTTTTCATCTACTAAAATTTCAGCAGCTCTTAAATCTTTTACAACCTGTTTTCTGATGTCAAAACGATCTCTACCTACATATTCAGGAATTTCACATTTTTCATTAAGAGTTCCATCTAAATTAATTGTATCGATTACTTCTAAGTTATGCCTTTCACCTATTTCGTAATCATTAGGATCATGTGCTGGAGTAACTTTGAGACAGCCAGTTCCAAAATCTAATTCAACATAATCATCCCCAATGATTGGTATTTCTCTGTTGACAAAAGGAACTAATGCTTTTTTCCCAATTAAGTGTTTGTGTCTATCATCTTTTGGGTTTACCGCAATAGCAGTATCTCCCATGATTGTTTCGGGTCTTTGAGTAGCTATGACAACAAAATCGTTGCTGTCCTTGAGTTTATACTTGATGGAGTATAAAGTAGAGTTCTCACCACCTTCTTTATAAATAACCTCTTCATTAGAAAGCGCTGTTTTTGCGGCACAATCCCAATTGATCATTCTCAAACCACGGTATATATATCCTTTCTTATGGAGGTCTATAAATACATTTATTACGGCCTTGTAGTATTCTTCATCCATTGTAAATGAAGTCCTATCCCAATCACAAGAGGCACCTAATTTTTTTAACTGCTCTAGTATAATCCCCCCATATTTCTCTTTCCATTCCCAAGCATGAACCATAAACTCATCTCTTGAGAGATCGCTTTTTTTGATGCCTTTTTCACGTAGCATTTTAACTACTTTGGCTTCAGTAGCTATTGATGCATGATCTGTTCCTGGCACCCAGCAAGCTTCTTTACCTTCCATTCTTGCCTTTCTGATCAAGACATCTTGAATGGTGTTGTTTAGCATATGTCCCATGTGTAATACCCCCGTGACATTTGGCGGCGGTATGACTATACTATAAGGTTCTTTATCGGGGTTGACCTTAGCAGAAAAATACTTTTTTTCAGTCCAGTATTTGTACCATTTTTCTTCAACAGCTACAGGATTGTACTTAGTAGAGAGGGACATATTATCCAATATTTAAAATTCAATTCGCAAAACTAATTGTTCTATATTTCTTTGAAAGCATTTTGACTACTTTCCCTGTGTAAAAGTGTAAATAAATGAAATTTGCTATTTTACAATTTATAAAATTTCAATTAAATGCATCAATTCAATAATTATGTTTATTTTTCCGACAAGCCAACTTAATACCAATTAGAATTTTGGAATTTTTAGAAGATTACATGCTTCAGTGCCCTACCAAATCAGTGTTGGGAATACACTGCCCAGGTTGTGGAATGCAAAGAGCAATTCTGTTATTGTTAAAAGGAGAGTTTATTGATTCTTTCTGGATGTTTCCACCATTGATTCCGATGACTTTAATGTTTGGTTTTTTGATGCTCCATCTGATCAGGAGATATAGATATGGGCATCGAGTTTTATTATGCCTTTTTGTAATCAATATTGGATTATCAATATTTAATTTCATCAATAAATTTTAATACATGGAAATGAATAGAAAATTGCCTAATGCTACCGCAACATTAGTATTAGGTATCTTATCAATTGTTACTTGTTGCTGTGGGGGGATACCAGGGATAATTTTAGGAATAATCGCATTGGCTATTTCTAGTAAAGATGTGCAGATGTATAAGCAATCCCCAGAATCTTTTACAGATTATGGAAACTTGAAGGCAGGTAGAATTATGGCAATAATAGGGTTATCTCTTTCTTTTATCAACATAATTTTCAGTATAATTTACACTGTGTTTTTAGAAGGTGACATGATGCTGTTTATTGAAGAATTAATAGATGAGATTACGAGGGGCTAATTGGATGAGGGCCTTTGTTAATGCTTTTGGTTTAATCCTCTTTCGCTTAGAGTTTTGACGGACACGCTGAGTCGATTTTAAATTATGCCCATAGATACCCTGTGCCCTTCTGCGAGCGCCGTAGCTTTCTCAGCACAGGCACTGGGTCGGGGTTGATTCATTTTCCCGATGCTTGCGTTGGAAACTAGGGCCTAGCTCGCCCCGGGTCTAATACCTTTTATTCATTTGATATAAACTATTTTGATATGATGGAATTTAGGAGGCAATTACCTAACGCTACAACAGCGCTAATTTTAGGAATACTATCCATAGTAATTACCCTATGCTGCTTTTTTATGTGGGGGAATTTTATAGGAATTGTATTAGGTGTTTCTGCGTTGATAATCTCCCAAAGAGATGTGAGAATGTATAGGGAATCACCAGAGGTTTTTACAGATTATGGAAATTTAAAGACAGGAAGAATTACAGCTGTTATTGGAATCATCCTTTCAGTTATAATTACTTTATACTTTATAATATCTCTATTCTATGTTGGTATAGGAAGAAGCGAGATCATGGACGAATTGCTAAAAGAATATGAAGGTATTAATATTTAATGAGCTGATCTAAATTAAAATAGTTATCGGTAGTACATAATTTAATCCCTAAGGGATATTAATTCCCCTGGCCGGGCGTCCCGACTCTTGAGTCGATCATTAAATTATTGCCCATAGATACCCCCGTACCCTTCAGCGAGCGCCGTAGTTTTCTTAGCAGAGGCACTGGGTCGGGGTTGGTTCATTGTTTAAACTCTTATAAGATTAACTAGTCCTTAAACCCGAATGATGCAATAGAAGTTTGATGCAAACCATAACTAACAGCTATTTAGCCACTTAGATCCTAATTTCCTACTCACCATAATGGAGACTATGTCTGCGTCGCAAATCAGAATTTAAGCAGCTATCTAACAGCCATTTATGATTTTCTCTTAAAAGTCTAATGTATCATTCGGGTTAAAATTCACAATGAGTATTTAAGGACTAGTTAGTTTTTAAATTAAAATGCGAACCCTTTTCTGAATTCGATCATTTCATCTTTAAAATCTGCCGGTTTAAATTTCTCAATATAATCGTATAATTTAGATTCGGCATCTACCCTTAATTCCCAAAGATTCATGTTTTGATTCATAAATATAAATTCTAGATCAGGGTAAATGTCTTTCAAAACATCTACTACGTCTAGTATCTGAAGGTTTTTATCAACCACATTATAAGTGCCCGATGGGACTTTAGATAGAATCACTTTCTCTATAATTTCAGCTACATGAAATACATGAATGAAAGCCCTAGATTGCTTTCCATTTCCATTTATCTGTATCCTTCTTTTGAAATTGGCATCAAACATAAAACGATTGATCACCGCATCAAATCTCATGCTCTTACTGTAGCCATAGACATTTCCACAACGTAGAATGATATTTTTTTCAAGAGACTTTAGCCGATTTACGTGTTCCTCACCTCTGAACTTACTGATTCCGTAATAGGTTTTAGGAGATGGGGGAGAATCGTCGCAGCAAATTTCTTCATTGTTTGCTCCATAAACAGCCGTACTACTTAAGTAAATGAAGTTTTTAACATTGCTTTCCTCTACTGCGTAAGTTACTTCCGCCGTCCCCCAATGATTGACTTGCTCATAGAAATGTGGGTCAGTGTTTGCAAATGGTGTAGTTGCTTTGGCTGCTAGGTGAATTACAGTATCTACTCCAACCATACTTTTTCCTAAAAGTCTACTGTCTAAAATATCTCCGTTAACGAAACTTATGCGTGTATTAATGGGATATTCTTTTCCCAGAAAAAAGTTAGCGTGCCCTATGCTCATATTGTCATAAATGACAATTTCTTTAATTTCTTTGTTTTGCAGTAAAAATTTGGTCAATTCAGTACCAATATAACCTGCACCTCCTGTTATTAGGATTTTCATTTTAAATTATAAGTAATTTGATAATGTAATTTTATAAGTGCTAAGTTACTATTTTGCAACTAGGTCAGTATGCAATCCACACTCTACTTTATTTAAACCATACCACCTTGCTTCTCTTTCTTGCATGTCAGGATCTACTTTCCTTGTACAAGGTTCACAACCAATACTAAGATAACCATTTGCGTCTAGTGGATGTCTTGGTAAATCGTGTTCTCTTATGTATTGAAAAATTTGTTTGTTGTTCCAATCAAGCATAGGATGGAAACGCATTGTATTATGTGGTGCGGGTTGTTCTAATTTCATTGCTTTCCTTACCGCACTTTGATCAGCCCTCACCCCATTGATCCAAACATCATAAGTAGCTAGAATGGTTTCCATTGGCTGAGTTTTGTTTAAATAACAGCAATAGTCAGGATCAGCTGTAAACAAAAAACGATCATTTGCATCACGTTGCATAAGCCGAGGTGTTCCAGATTTAATGTCAATTACCGTTAATCCAAATTTCTCAGCAATTTCATCTCTGAACGCCATGGTTTCAGGAAACAAGTAACCTGTATTGATAAAATATACAGGTATCTTATTATCTATCTTGCTGATAACATGTAACATCACTAAACTATGTGTTTGAAATGATGAAGTAGTAAATAATTTTTTACCTTCAGCTTTATAAGAAAGTATCTTCTCTTTGATTTCTTCTATTTTCACAATCCTTAATTTGATGTAAAACAATAACCAATTGCTGAGAATTTCAAAATATTCGTTTTTTTTTCTAAAAAATTAAAATTATTCAGAGTTTATATAGCTAATTAATTGATAGCTTTGATTAACAAAGTACTTTTATGAAAGAAAATGAAGATTATTTAAAAGACTTAAAGGACATCAAGAATATGATGGAAAGGTCTAGTAAATTTATTTCTCTAAGTGGTTTATCGGGTGTTTTAGCAGGGATATATGCACTGATATGTGCTTATTTTGTGTACAGTAATGTATATTTAAACAAGAGTCTATGGAGTCCTACAGAAAGTAATATTCAAGATACTTATGACAACAGGGTTTTGTTGTTGGGGTTTGGGGTTGCTACTCTGATATTGGCTATTTCTACAGGATTTTTTCTCACCATCAGAAAAGCAAAAAGAAATAAGCAAAAGGTTTTTGGTAAAGTAGCCTTTCAACTGTTATATAATTTAGCTATACCCTTAGTAATTGGAGGAGTTGCATGCCTTTTGATTTTACCCTATGGCGGAATCATATTTATTGGGCCTCTTACTTTGATTTTTTATGGACTCGCCTTGATAAATGCCAGTCAATATACCTTTAGTGATATAAAAAGTTTGGGGTTGGTTCAATGTATTATTGGCTTAGTTTCTCTGTATTTTTTAGGATATAGCCTGCATTTTTGGGCGCTAGGATTTGGTGTAGTTCATATCATTTATGGAATAATTATGTACCGGAAGTATGATAGGACATGAAACAGTGGTATCATCATTTAGACAAAGCATTTGAAAATAAAGTCAGACTAGGCCTTATGTCACTTTTGGTTATTGACCAATCGGTCGATTTTAATTCTTTAAAAGAAGTCTTGGAAATTACTGATGGAAATTTGGCCAGCCATTTAAAAAACCTTGAAAAACTAAATTATATTTCGGTTTCCAAGGAATTTATAGGGAGAAAACCAAAAACAAGCTATCAGGCAACAGAAGAAGGTAAAAAAGCTTTCAAATTACATATAGAAGCACTTGAAAAGTTTTTGAAAGAAAGAT
This sequence comes from uncultured Cyclobacteriaceae bacterium, assembly GCA_937958005.1. Lineage (GTDB taxonomy): Bacteria > Bacteroidota > Bacteroidia > Cytophagales > Cyclobacteriaceae > JANSWY01. The sequence goes on along the minus strand of CALGOB010000057.1, from coordinate 10,735 downwards.
AGGATCACTTCTATTATTTAAGAGATTTAGACTAGAGACTTTAGGCAATTGTAAAATTGAGTTTCAGTTTGTGTTAGAGTAGGGCAAATGCACTTAAAAAAAGTAGTTTAGTTTTTGGGCGTTTTAGCTGGCTATGTGACCTAGCCTACACATTATATTTTTTTCCTGTAAAAAGCAGAGAAAAAGATACCATTTCTATCCAGAACGCAACTAAACGAGTACAAAGCTTGCTGATTTTAATCCCTAAGGGATATTAATTCCCTGGCCGGGTGCCCCGACTCATGAGTCGATCATTAAATTATTGCCCATAGATACCCTGTACCCTTGGGTCGGGGTTGGTTCATTCCGCAGGAAGCATTAGAAATCGGTATGGGCTTATAAAACTCAAAATGAAAGACACTTATGTTGTGCCAATTTATGTTTATAAGGACGTATAAGCTGTTTTATAAATTTGACTTTGACAAAGCGATTCCTTGCTGGAATAAAAAACACAAGCATAGCATGGCTATGACGAGTGTTTTAACGCATGGCAAATATTAAATTTGCTAATAGATATGCGTTCTTATAAATCTAAATTAGTATTAAAGCCAATCTTGTTTTAGTTTTTCATAAGCGATAATCCCACTTAATGCTACTCCAGGGATGCCTTGACCAGGGTAGGAAGTATCTCCACATAGATAGGCTTTGTGATTATCTAACCTTGAACCAATCATTTGCCATGGTTTGATCCTTTTAAACTGAGGATAACCACCTACAAAACCATTTATTCTTCCAGTCCATTTTTCCCATGATTTTTGAGTTGAAGAATGTTTGTAAATAATTTCACTTTTTTCTAGAATGCCTCTTTCTTCTAAAATGTTGATTATTTCTTCTTCTACTTTTTCTTTCTTAAAGAAGTTCTTTTCAGGGTTTGATATATGCGTGCTTACAGAAATAACCCTACAGCCTGATTCATCGCATCTACCAGTATCTTCGGGGTGATTAAAACTGATAAAAATACTTTTAGAACCTATTTCTATTAAGGGATCCTTTAAGTGCACTTGATGATGAATGGTATCAAAAGTTCTATTGCTTTTAAATCCAATTCCCATTTGGAAGGCACTATTCAGTTGGTTTGAATGCATGATTTTTTTACTTATTTTCTTCCGTTTGGGCAAAGAAAAAATAGCTAAGGTATTGTTGATAGGAATACCAGAAATAAGGTATTCGCAAGTAAAGTTCCCATTTTTTGTTTCTACCGAATAGATATCTTTTTTACGAACTATTTTACGAACTGGATTACGGAGTATCAATTTTCCATTGTTTTCTTTTATATGATCTATGAAAGGATTAACCAAGTTAATTAGTCCACCGTCTATGTAACAGTTGGTATAGTTAGTATAGCATAATGCTGCGGCACCAAAAAGGATATTAACTTCTTGTAAGTAATTTTGAGCTGTAATTAACAATTGCTCATTGATAAAATCTTTGAATAACTCATTTTTGTCTAGCCCATAATTCTTAAGCATTTTGTCCATGGTCATAAATGCGTACTTGGCATACTTTATTTGTTTTAAGTCGAAAGATTTAATTGTGTTTTTGAGATCTTTTAAGTTGGATGGGGGAAAATGCTTCTGTTTTAGAGAATTATCCCAAACAAATTGACTAATCTCAAAACATTTTTTCCAAAATTTTTGCTGCGCCTCCTTTTGGCCAAATATTCTGGAAGCTTCTTCAATCCAATCATTTATGGGTTGATAACGAGTGACCATCTTTCCGTTATTCAAGGTCACACTCATTGGAATTTCAAGTTGTTTGTAATCTAATTTTACGCCGGTTTCTTCTAATAAATGTCTTAAGGGCATTTTTTCATCTACACCTACTACTGTAGTAGCACCACTTTCAAAAACAAACCCTTTTCTCCAATAGGAACTTGTACATCCACCAGGTAAATAATTTTGTTCCATTATGACTACCTTTAGGCCTTCATTGACAAGTAATGATGCTGCACTTAGTGAACCAAAGCCACTACCTATAATAATTGCGTCATAATGAGTCATGTATTTTATCTTTTTGTTTATTTTTTTTAACTAAATGTTAAACATAATTAATCACTTTAATGTTTGGCATACTAACTAATTGTTTAATAGATGAAAGTATCGGTTTTTAGGAAAGAGCATTTTAATGCAGCACACAGATTGCATAACCCTTCCTGGAATGATGAAAAGAATAACACTGTATTTGGTAAATGCAATAACCCTAGCTTTCATGGTCATAATTATGAGGTGATTGTTAGGTTGACAGGGGAGGTAGATCCTGATACTGGTTATGTGTATGATATGAAAATCCTAAGTGATTTGATAAAAGACCATGTACTTAATCGTTTTGATCACAAAAATTTAAATTTAGATGTGCCGGAATTTAAGGACTTAAACCCTACAGCAGAAAATATTGTGATTGTCATATATAATACTTTAAGAAAGGAAATAGCTGATAAGTTTGATCTTAAGGTTACCTTATTTGAAACCGAAAGGAACTTTGTAGAGTATCCAGTAGGGTAGGGTTTATTTAACAAAAAAGAACTAGATGAATAACGAGGACGAGAAAGTGGATATATACGGGGATGATCATATAGGGTCTGCACATGAGACACCTTTAAGAGCAGATGCTTTTGAAATGGATGAAGACCTTAAAATTGAAATGATAGAAAAACATTTTAAGGAGATCATGCAAATACTTGGGCTAGACTTAACTGATGATAGTTTAAAAGGAACCCCGCATAGAGTAGCCAAAATGTATGTTAAAGAAGTTTTTAGTGGATTAAACCCTCTCAATAAACCTAACGCTAAACTTTTTGAAAATAGGTATCAGTATGATCAAATGTTAGTAGAGAAAGATATAACTTTTTACTCTCATTGTGAACATCATTTTGTTCCTATTTACGGTAAAGCACATGTTGCTTATTTTTCGAGTGGCAAGGTGATAGGACTTTCGAAAATTAATAGGATTGTTCAATATTTCGCGAAGAGACCACAAGTGCAAGAAAGATTGACAGTCCAAATTGGGAAAGATCTTAAAGAAATTTTGAATACCGAGGATGTAGCTGTAGTTATGGATGCATCTCATATGTGTGTTTCTTCGAGGGGCGTAAATGATACTAACAGTAGAACAGGAACTGCTTTTTTTAGTGGCAAATTTGAAAATGAATCAGTGAAGAGCGAATTTTTAAATTATATAAATACAGATTCTGGTGGGAAGTAGTTGATTTTGATCATTTGGATAAATTTCCTTCAATTTTTGAAACATTTTTCTCAAACACTTGATTACATTAGAAAATAATTTTTTCCAATGGCAGGAATCCCACAGTCTTTCATGATATATAAGGAGGAGTTTCGGAAAGAGAAGATAGAAAAAGAGAGGTTAGAGAAAGAGTACAATGCTAAATTGTCACAGTTGAAGAAAGAACTTTCCTTACTTCATGAGAAGATTAGTGCTCAGGAAACAATGATGAAAACAATGGTAGACTACGCAGTGAAAATTGAAAGTCAATTAGATTCATTAAGCCAACAGGTTGAAGGTGATAAAAATAAAAGCTATCATTAGTGTTTTTTTAAGAGATGAATCACACAATAGAAATTGATTTAATATCTGAAGGGTATCAATTAGAATTTTCAAATGAACATGCAGTACTTCATTTGAATACATCTAAAAAGTCATTATTATGCATATTAAAAAAAGACTATATACCAATAGAGGATTTTAGGAATACTTTTAAACAGATTTCGGAAATAGTAAAAAGTCGTAAATTGGAGACATTTGTTTTTGATAAAAGATCTTTGACTATTTTTCATCAACCCTCTATGGAATGGTATTACACAGTTTGGAAGGTAGAAATGTTTCATGCAGGGTTAAGTACTCACCGGAAGATTTTGCCAAGAGAAAACTGGTTTAGAAAAGCAGTTGAAATAGCCAGAAAAGAGATTGAATCTAAAATGAAACCTGAAATCTTAAGTAATTATAAAATCTATTATTTTGAGAACCTTGCAGAGGCATTAGATTTCTAAATTTAAGATATATTTTAGTGAGTAAAACCTATTATGATAGCAGGTTCATTTCTAAAATGGATCAAAGAAGCCGAGTAAATTTAATTAATAGTTTGACTGGTTTTAAGAGTGTTTCTTTGATAGGAACCATTAACTCTCAAAAGAGAACAAATTTAGCTATTTTTTCTCAGTTGGTACATGTGGGAGCAGACCCACCGCTGATTGGGGTTTTGTTTAGGCCAAATACAGTAAAGCGCGATACATTAGAAAATATACAATCAGAAAAGATTTTTACATTAAATCATATTGATAGTAGCTTTTACAAGAAAGCCCATCATACTTCTGCTAGATGGAATTCCTCAGAATTTGAAAACTGTGATCTTACGCCTGAATATTTGAACTCTTTTAAAGCCCCCTTTGTAGAGGAGTCAAGTTTGAAATTAGGTCTTGAATTTAAAGAACAGTTAGATGTCAAAGTAAATGGAACGCACTTGGTGATAGGTGAAATAATGCAAATTCATATAGAAGAAAATATCATCGGGGATGATGGGTTCGTAGATCTAGAAAAAGGTGGGATTATTACTAGTAGTGGGCTAGATTCTTACCATGTAACAAATAGAATAGCGAGATTGTCCTATGCAAAACCAAATGCTGAACCTAAAGAATTGTAATTCATTACATTTAGGTGGTTAATTAGTTTCATTTTTAAGGGTTATTGCATTAATTCAAATATGAAACATAATCTCTCCCATAGATTATATGGTTAAATTAATGTTTCTTCCCATAAAATACGGTTAAAAGTGATTCAAGAACGCTGATTGTTAGATTTACCTTCATATATTTTTAAAATAATCAGGTTATGATATATTTGCCCTCTGTTTTTTCAAACCTAATAATTAGATGAAACAAAATATAATATTTGTACCAATAGCTCTTGCAGTCCTAGGATTGTTGTTTATGCTTATTAAAATGAGCTGGGTTAAAAAGCAAAACGCTGGTGATGAGCGTATGCAATTTATTTCAAAAAGTATCAAAGAAGGAGCGCTTGCATTTCTTAGCGCGGAATATCGATTACTAGTTATTTTTTCAGTTGTAGCAGCTATTTTATTATTTGTAGTATCTCAATTAGTAGACACTACCCACTGGATGATTGTGCCTGCGTTCATTCTTGGAGCTATATTTTCTGCATTGGCAGGTAATATAGGAATGAGAATAGCTACTGAAGCTAATGCTAGAACTGCCGAGGCAGCAAAGACTTCATTACCGCAGGCTTTAAAAGTGTCTTTTGGTGGTGGAACTGTGATGGGGCTTGGAGTTGCTGGATTAGCGGTATTAGGACTTAGTATCTTATTTATGGTGTTCCTTGCGCAATTTATGGGAGGAGATAAAGGGTTTTATTTAAATATGACCACCGTTTTAGAAACATTAGCTGGTTTTTCATTAGGTGCAGAATCAATAGCCCTGTTTGCAAGAGTAGGTGGCGGTATTTATACAAAAGCAGCTGATGTTGGCGCTGATTTAGTAGGTAAAGTAGAAGCAGGCATACCTGAAGATGACCCAAGAAACCCTGCAACTATTGCGGATAATGTAGGAGATAATGTAGGGGATGTAGCTGGAATGGGAGCAGATTTATTTGGATCTTATGTAGCTACTGTATTGGCAGCGATGGTTTTAGGTAATTACTTGATAAAAGATATGTCTGTGACACAGCAGTTTACAGATTCATTCAATAACATGGGGCCTATTCTGTTGCCATTGGTAATAGCGGGTGTTGGTATTTTGGCCTCCATTATTGGTACTTTTTTAGTAAGTGTTTCTGGAAATGATGTTAAGGAAGCCAAAGTACAAGCAGCATTAGATAGAGGAAATTGGGTAGCTATTTTGTTAACCTTAGCTGCTAGTTGGTTTCTAATAGATTGGATGTTACCTGCAAAAATGAGCATGAATTTCTTCGGTGAAGGAGCTAGGGATATCGCATCAATCAATGTTTTCTATTCTGCATGTATAGGATTGGCGGTAGGAGCTCTTATTTCTTATGTAACAGCTTTTTATACAAGCCTTGGTAAGAAACCTGTTTTAGATATTGTACAAAATAGCTCAACGGGTGCAGCAACAAACATTATTGCTGGATTAGCAGTTGGAATGAAATCCACTTTTTCCTCAGTAATACTATTTGCTGCGGCCATTTATGGATCATATGAGTTAGCAGGATTTTACGGGGTGGCACTTGCTGCTTCAGCTATGATGGCTACTACTGCTATGCAATTAGCAATTGACGCTTTTGGGCCTATTGCTGATAATGCCGGCGGCGTTGCAGAAATGAGTGAATTAGAACCTCAAGTACGAGAAAGAACAGACATCTTAGATTCAGTAGGAAATACAACAGCCGCAGTTGGTAAAGGGTTTGCGATTGCTTCAGCGGCTCTTACTGCTTTAGCATTATTTGCTGCATATGTTACATTTACGGGTATCGATGGGATCAACATATTTAAAGCAGATGTTTTAGCAATGCTTTTTGTAGGGGGAATGATTCCTGTAGTTTTTTCCGCTATGGCTATGAAATCAGTAGGTAAAGCAGCGATGGAAATGGTGCAGGAAGTAAGGAGGCAGTTTAAAGAAATACCAGGTATTATGGAAGGTACTGGTACTCCTGAATATGCAAAATGTGTAGACATTTCTACTAAAGCTGCTTTAAAAGAAATGTTACTACCCGGATTATTGACTATTATTACACCACTAATAGTAGGGTTCTTATTTGGTGCAGAACCATTAGGAGGATATATGGCTGGTGTTTGTGTGAGCGGTGTGATGTGGGCCATATTCCAGAATAATGCTGGTGGAGCCTGGGATAATGCTAAAAAATCTTTTGAAGCAGGAGTTGAAATTAATGGAGAAATGACTTTTAAGGGTTCAGATGCTCATAAAGCTGCTGTAACAGGTGATACAGTAGGTGATCCTTTTAAAGATACTTCAGGGCCATCTATGAACATATTGATTAAATTAACTTGTTTAATTGGTTTAGTGATTGCCCCTCTTTTTAATTCTGGCGAAAATGGACATGCACTCAATGATGTTCAAATAGAACAGACAGTTATTGAAAATGCTAAACCAGTGGAATTGGTAGAAAAAAATAAAGAAATTGCCCAGTACAATTTTATTGTAACTGAGAAAAATGATCATATCGTTTCTTATGTAGCCGAAGGGGTTATGAATCCTGAAAGCGAATAAAGGAACACTTTACTCACATGTTAAAAACGACACTTTTAAAGAGTGTCGTTTTTTTTTACCCAAATGCAATTAGAAAAAAAGAGATTTAATCCATAAGGGATATTAATTCCCCTGGCCGGGCGCCCCGACTCTTGAGTCGGTCATTAAATTATTGCCCATAGATACCCCGTACCCTTGGGTCGGGGTTGGTTCATTACCAATTTATGTTGACAGGAGGTATAAGATGTTTTAGTAAATTTGATTTTGACAAAGTGGTTCTGCGCTGGGGCAAAAACACAAACATAGCATCGCTATGATGAGTATTTCTAGCACATGACAAATATTAAATTTGCGAATAGATATACATTCTCATAATTCTAAATTGTTATAATTACTAAATTGTTCAATTTAACCCGAATGATGCCTTAGACTTTTAAGAGAAAATCATAAATGACTGTTAGTTATGGTTTGCATCAAACTTCTATTGCATCATTCGGGTTTAATATCCACCATAAACTTTGTTTATGAATGATCATAAAGCTGCTCAAAAAGCACTAAAAAAATGGCACAAACAAAAAAAGTGGAAATCATTTCCTTTTCAAGATGAATGCTGGGAAGCTTATTTATCTGGTAAAAGTGGCTTGTTAAACGCTCCTACTGGTAGTGGTAAAACCTATGCTTTGTGGATACCAGCTGTCTTAGAACATTTTGAAATAAATGCAACTAAAGGATTAAAGGTTTTATGGATCACACCCTTAAGAGCTTTGGCCAAAGATTTACAATTGGCAATGCAAGAGTTTTGCTCAGAAATTGGAATGAATTGGCATGTAGGAGTAAGGACTGGTGATACATCTCAATCTGATAGGGATAAATATAAACGAAGCCCCCCTGATGCCCTCATAATTACTCCTGAAAGTTTACACCTTTTATTAAGTCAAAAAGGATACCCGAATTATTTTAGGTACCTAAAAAGTATAATCGTAGATGAATGGCACGAACTCCTAGGTACTAAGCGGGGTGTTCAAGTAGAAGTAGCTATCAGTAGGTTAAGGGCTATTAGCGATGTTCCCTTAAGATCATGGGCTATTTCTGCAACTATTGGAAATTTAGATCAGGCAAAAGAAGTTTTATTAGGGCTAGCAAGTGAAAAAGGAGTTACTATAAAAGCTGAAATTGAAAAGAAAATAGTAGTTCAATCTGTTATTCCAGTGGATATGGAGAAATTCCCTTGGGCTGGTCATTTAGGAGTAAAGCTAGTAGATCAAGTAATTCCAATTATAGATAAAAGTAAAACAACCTTGTTGTTTACCAATACGAGGTCTCAAACAGAATTATGGTATAAAACTTTAGTGGAACAGGCACCGCATTTAGCAGGAATCATTGCAATGCATCATGGAAGTATAGATTATCATGTAAGAGGTTGGGTAGAAGATGCTTTAAATGCAGGAAAACTTAAATGTGTCGTCTGTACCTCTAGCTTAGATTTAGGAGTTGATTTTAAGCCTGTGGATACTGTGATTCAGGTAGGCGGGCCTAAAGGAGTTTCTCGTTTCATGCAACGAGCAGGTAGAAGTGGACACCAACCTGGTTCATTGAGTAAAATTTGGTTTGTCCCTACCCATTCATTAGAGCTCATAGAAGGTGCGGCACTTCGAACCGCTATTGATGATGGAGTATATGAGAGTAAAAAACCCTTGCGAAAATGCATGGATGTATTAGTGCAATACCTTGTTACTTTAGCAGTGGGTGAAGGTTTTAAGGCTGAGATAGTATTTGAAGAACTAAAAACAACTTTCGCTTTTTGCGATTTGACAGAACAAGAATGGGCATGGGCCATTGATTTCATCACTACTGGAGGAACCACTCTTGGGGAATATGATGAGTTTTCAAAAGTATATCTAGACAACGGTTACTATAAAGTTTTAGATAGAAAAACAGCGATGAGACATCGCTTTTCTATTGGTACCATTGTGGGAGATCCAGTACTTAAAGTGAAGTTCCTTTCTGGAGGGACTATTGGCACAGTAGAGGAAAGTTTTATAACTATGTTAACACCAGGGAGTAATTTCTGGTTTTCCGGCAGGAATTTGGAGTTTATTAAAGTAAAAGACCTTACAGTTTATGTCAAAAAAGCAAAATCAAAAAGTGGATTAGTTCCTAGATGGGGGGGAGGGAGATTGCCTTTGTCTTCTCAGTTGTCTGATTTGATTAAAAAAAAGTTGGGAGAAGTTAATACGGGGTTAAATAATGATGTGGAAATAGCCGCTATTATGCCTACACTTGAATTACAGAAGGAACGATCAATGATTCCGGATAACCATTCTTTATTGATTGAAAAGACCCAAACAAAAGTTGGTTATCACCTATTTATTTACCCATTTGAAGGAAGGTTTGTCCATGAAGTTTTGAGTGGGGTTATCGCTTATAGAATAGGAAAAATCAAACCAATTACATTTTCGATAGCAATGAATGATTATGGTTTTGAATTATTGTCAGATAGTGAAATCCCTATAGAGGAGGCTTTAGAACTAGATTTGTTTACTTCAAAAAACTTAAAAGAAGATATTAACCAAAGTATCAATAAAACTGAACTGGCTAAAAAGAGATTCCGAGATGTAGCAACTATTGCAGGTTTGCTCTTTCAAGGATATCCTGGAAAAAATGTTGGGAATAAGCATTTACAAGCTACTTCAGGGATTATTTATAAGGTATTTGAAGAGTATGATGGAGAAAACCCGTTGATTAAACAAGCCATGGAAGAGGTTATGACTCTGCAATTAGATCAATCTAGGCTAATGGAGGCTGTTCAAAGAATTAATTCCCAAAAAATCATTTTGAAATATCCTGAAAAACCTACTCCATTTGCATTTCCAATTATGGTTGATCGCTTAAGGGATAAACTTTCTACTGAGAGTTTAATGGATAGAATCAAAAAAATGCAATTGCAATTTGAGAAGAAGTAGGGATAAGGGCTACTTTTACAGGAAGTAGCCCAAAGTTTGTTTGTCTATTAATTTTTACTAAAACCCACCAGGGATACAAATATTTCCGTCTCCTTCAGAAGCACAAATCACTGCAGTTGGACAAAAAACCCTTGTAGGGCAATTTTGTGTAGCAGGGCAACCACCCTTTAGATTGCTTGGGTTTGTATCAACTATATCTGTAACAAAACTTTTTACTTTTAAATCATTTAGATCTAATTTTTTAACTTTCATAATAAAATATTGAATTAATAACTTCCTACTCTATTAAAGGTTTTTCGGATTACACCTATCGCATAAGCAAGTTAGGGCCATTGCCAATTGATTGAAATCCTCTGTTTACACTAAATTCCTAAATACTATATCCATAGTAATTGAACCTATTTAGTGTCTGTCCGATATTTAAAAAATGTTTACTTGGGCAGCTGCAAGGCTAAAAATGGGATTTTTTCAATTCTGAGTTTTTGTTGAATATCGATAGCATTTGTTCTTAATCTGGGTTTTAAGTGTTAAATTAGATCAAAA
>CALGOB010000056.1 GCA_937958005.1 uncultured Cyclobacteriaceae bacterium | reverse complement strand
TCTTTAAATGGGTTACCCTGATCACCCTCACTGTCCTCATTGGCCTCTCCCAGTGCTCTATTAATGGCGGTGGTAAACAGGGCAGGTTTATCGTTAAAGTCCAGTCCGTCCATCGCAATGGCAGCCCCTTCCATTTTTATCAGGGCTTTGACAGAGCCTGGTATATTGACATAATCTATGTTGAAATATTCAAAATGTGGGGGCAGTCCCACAGGCCGTCCCCATTTGGTACGCTTTCGGTAACTCTCAGCACTTACGTCCTGTGAATAGCTGATATTTACAAAAACATTCCTGTCCAGCCCTGATAGATAGGTATTGAGCTGCTGTTCAAACTGATCTTTCTGCGCCTTGTCTTTAAAAGGGATATAGGGGTTTATATAGACCCTTGAACTGGCATCGGTCACCTTGGGTTGATCAGTCAACTGGATAACAGGGAGCTGATCGGGTGTCTCCGTGATGGCCACTACCCGTTGTTGTGAAAGTACGGCTATATTGGCATTGAGGTATTTTGTGACTGATTCCCGTAGGCCGCCATCCCTAAGCCGTTCATCCCCCAACATGATCTGGGCAATCAGCCTGCCACTGTTGCGGACAATAAGGTCTGCCAATGTTTCCAGTTCCCTTGGGTCTTCTACCAACAGGTCTACCAGCCCAATATAGTTGAGCCGTGTCCTGACCCTTCTGGCCAGCCCTTTTCTCCTTCTCAGGTAATCGAAGCCCTTTTTACGCTCTTCATTGTCCCTGAAATAGGAGCTGTCACTTACTGTGATCACTTCCGACACCTTGTTTGCCACCTTAAATTCAGATCCCCCGACAAGCTCTAGGTTGCCCGCCTCAAAGAGTCCCAGTTGACTGATTACCCCCTCATCAAGGTTGGCAAGGTCTGCCTGTGCAATTTTGAGGGTATCCTGATCCAATTTCTTTCTGGGCTGTAAGATGGCCAGTAACTGTTCCTTGATCAGCTCTTTGGGATCAAAGCCAATTTTTCTTTTCCTGACGGTCACTATGCTGGTCTTGCCCTTATAGGTCAGGGAAAAATCCTTGGAGTTCAGTCCTTCCCTCATTTCTACCACGGCTTTATTCCCATCTTCATTGGGGACGGCATTTGCCCATTCAACTTTGCTCCCCTTTAAGGGGTTCAGGTCGCTGTCAAGGGCGGTAAACTCAAGTCTTGGTGAAAGCTTTTTCACATAACTGACCACATCACCATCCAATAGGATGCCGTTCCCATAGCCGATTACAAAAGGGGGGCGGAAGCTATTACCTATCTGACCTGCTATATCATCTAACAGGACAGAAAAATCAATGAAAGTACTTTTTGAAAGCTGTATGGGCGAACCTTCCCCTGTAGTCAATAACAGGGCAGCCTTGTCAATGTTCCTAAGTTTGGAGGCTACCAATGGACTTGCTTCTACTGCTACCTGTAACCGATAGGTAAGCCCCTGTTCATCAACTGGTACGAAGGTTGGTCTGACGGTAATATAAGGCTCTCTTTTAAAGTGCTTTTGATTACCAAACGCCTTTTGCAGGATTCTGGTCATAGGACCCTTATCGTCCAGAGAAGGCTCTATATACAGGTTAACAAATGTCTTTTTCTTAAAATCATTTGCCAAGAATATTTTTTGTGCTTCCCAATAAATAAACGCAGGACCGTAGCTTCGTACCTTGCTCCATAAGATAGTGATCCGTTTTTCGGTCTCTTGGTCACTTAGGTTTTCATAATCTGGAGTCGTATCGTTGGCATATATGAATAGTGCCCCTTCTAATTCGTCTATGATAGATTTCTCAAAGGTGACGGCTAAAGAATCCCTTTCACTTTCCCCTTCTTTTTCTGGGGTAGTGGATGCTGCCAAAAATGGAAGGCACAGGAAAAATGTCAAAACTAAAAGTTTTAACGTAGGCTTACTCGGTGTGTCAGTTTTCATTGCGTAAAATAGATTTTGCCCCTAGTGGAAGCAGTTGATTTATGGAACGAAATTAAGCTGATTTTTACATAACACAAAAAACAGTCCATGTAATTCTATGAAAAGTGTTTTTGAGCTGATGAAAGTTATGGATGGTTAGATTTAGAATGAAATATTCTGCTGAGTACCTATCGTTTGCTTACCTTAAATGTGGTTATCCTCAAAGGGGGTAACCATTTCTATCAGGGCTAAACTCTATTTTCAGTACTTACCATAAGGTTTTGTCTTGCCTTATACAAGCTATTTATTCTGATATTTCAAATCCTTATATAAAAGTGCTTTCTATCTCAAGTGCTTCTTTAAAACGTTTGTATCTAATTGGCTGTTTGAATTACAAATCCCGCTATAAATCGATACGAAGTACAGCTAAGTCTTAAATGCGTTCTAGATATATAGAAATGAAAAAAAAATAGTTTTTCTCTTTCCATACATGCCTTGATAACGCTATGTAATATGGCGACAGACAACTCAGGGTAATTTTCATTTATGATCCTAAATGCCCCTGTTAATGTATTGCTGAGTTCTTCTACAGAAATCCCATTTTTAGGCTCAAAATTCACCAGGACCTTGGAATCCCCTAAGGACTGGATCTCTAAAGAAAAGCCCATTGTGGTGGTATTGGCATGTTATAATATTTCTTTTGTTTTTTATGCACCATGATTTGTTTCTTTTGTTTTGATCAGAGATCAAAACTAACCGCTGGTTGTCTCAATTACTTAGACTCAATATTTTTTATTTTTATGTGTATAACCTTTGAATAGAGGTGTTTATGCTGATGTGATAGGAATTTAAACCCTCTGGATAACTAGTGGGTTTCTTTTGAGCAATGCCCTTACGGGAATTTATATTACATACTATATTCTGCGTTCATTACACAGCAATAGGTACTATCTACGATGGTGTCATAGGGCTGATTTATTTATAGGAAATACGATATAGTTATGACCAGAAAGAAAGTTTATATTGTTGCATTTATGATGTTTTTAGCCTTTGGGCTTAGTTCATGTTTATCAGATGATAATTTTGAGGACTTAAAAATAGAAGAGGTAGGGAGTGATTCTGAATCAAGTACCACTGGTAATGCAGGTGAAGGGCACGGAGTTAACCCACCGCCTCTATAAAAGGATCGGGAATATTACTTGAAAAATACATTGAAATAAATCAATAATTTGGAGCATTTTTATTAAAGTTGTGGATAAGTTATGTTAACTGATTGAGGTTTAACTAGTTATTATTATCACATGCTAATAAAATTGAAAACTTTTACGCTCCTTTTTCTTTTGTCCTGTTTCTTTCATCAAGTGATAGCCAGTAAAAATGTGGCTGATAGCCTAAAAAATGAAATAAAAATTACGACTGATGCGCAAAAATCTGGGGAGTTGAAATATCAACTTGCAAAGCAATATATTTCAACTTCCTTTGATTCTTCTCTTTACTATACAGAACAGGTGATCAACCATGCAGAGATGACCGAACAAAAAAAGCTATTGGCCAAGTCCTACTTTTTAAAGGGGTACTTGCTTCATCTGGATGAAGATTTTGGTGGGGCAGTCAAATACTATTTAACGGCCAAACTGATTTATCAGGAATTAGGTGACCTGGTTTTTAGAGAAAAATTGTTGGATAATGTAATTGCCATAGCCAATCAAAACGGAGCAGGCCAAGTAGCTTTGCATTATAATGAGGAACGGTTAAAGCTTATAGATCAAATAGGTGATTGTCGGACAAAGGCTGACATTTATTTTGATATGGGTCTTACCTATAAAAATAAAGAGTGGCTAACTGAAGCCAATAAAATGTTTTTTAAGGCCAAAACCCTATATGAACTAGAGAGTAACCCATCTGACTCAAAAATTTATGCGAAATTTTTAAACACAATAGGAGCCAATCAATATGATCTAGCTTACGATCTCAGGGATGAAAAATACTTGGACAGTGCTCTCTATTATTATCATAAATCCTTACAGATAGATCAGTCTAACCTGAATAAAGCAAAAAACTTAAACAACATAGGGAATGTATATTTGGCAAAAGGTCTTCTTGACAAGGCTTATACAATGTTTCATCAATCCTTGGTTTTAATGAAATTAATTGGAAGTGAGCGATTGGCGTTGATAGCACATAATAACCTTGGAAGAATCCATTTTAAGCAAGGCAATTTAGATTCTGCCTCCTATTATTTTAATGAATCACTGGAGCAAAACATCATAAAGAAGTCAACAGAAAGGAACAGGAAAGATTTTGAAATGCGGCTTGTATTTTATCAACAGAATGAAGTGAAATTAAGCCTTGCTTACCTAGATAGTATAAAAGCTATCAACCCTGTAGTTAGTTATGATAGGGCAGATGAACCACTTAAGGCATATTATAAAGGTCAGCTTGAAAAGGACAAAGCCAGAAGAGAGATTATAAACAACCAGATCTTGAAGGAAAATCTTATTTCTTATAAAAAGGAAATTGCCTTAGAAAAGGCTAGAAAAGCCCGTGAACATTTTTTGCTTAACAGTTTTTTGTCTTTAGTAATCTTGTCCCTGGCAGGTGTCCTCATAAGGAAGGAGTTTAGGAAGTATCGGAAAAGAAATAAGCTGATTAAATTAAGGAAAGAAATGACTGAAAGGTTCAATTTGAATGAATTTAATAAAGAGTGATAAACCTATCTCTTTTTTAAAGGGGCTATCTCTGAAAGTACCTTGTTCAAGGCAGACCTAGCTTCTTTGTTCTCATCATTTAGCTGACCTATTTTTCTGCCCAGGTCTTTTATGTAAGTTTTAAGTATTTTCTCTTCATGTATATCATGATAAGAGGTAAGCATTAGGTTTACATCGCTATCAGTAACGATATCCAACTTTTCCTTTTCAGGTATTTCTATCATTGTGATTTCGTCCAAACTTGCATCACACGCCTTGGCAAACTTGATCATAAAATCTATGGAAGGTCTTCTTTTATCATTTTCAATATTTGCAACCATAGGTCTCTGAACTCCTGTCAGTTGGGCCACTTCCTCTTGGGATAAACCTTTGGCTTTTCTGACTTTCTTAATATTTGCTCCTATATTAGTTTCTATTTGCAACTATTTATGATTAAAATGTGTAATAATCCATAATATGTTTCTATTTGAAACATAATTGTATTAACTTCGATTCGCAGCTATAAAAATAACATGTTTCTATATCTATCACCAATTTTATTTTTTGAATAATGGCTTTTAAGGAAATGTCAGAAAGACTATACAAACTTCATAAACTTATTTTATCGGAAAAATCCGGTACACCTGATGAGATAGCTATAGCTTTTGGTGTTGCGAGGGCTACCGTTTATAGGGATTTGGATATGATCAGGTCATTCGGTATTACCATAGGATATAATGAAGCAGCTCAAACTTATTACTATGATATGGAAGGTAAAAAAATTTTGTATGGCGGCGTATTTAAGGTGGAAAAAATTACAGACATAGAGAGTTAGCGTAGATGGTTGGTTAAATGATATAGGTGTATTTAGAAAATTCTAGGTGCACCTTATCTCTCCCTTCCAATTACAATCAAAAGTATGTCATAACTTATTTAATACTCATGAAAAAATACATTTTTAACCTGCAGGTACTGCTGATCGTTTTATGTTTTTCGTGTTTCAAGGAAGATAAAAAAGACGAACAATTCAATGAGCTATTTGAGATTTATCAATCTCTAAGTAAAGATTACCAATACCTTGAGATGACCTTAGAGTATGATTCAGGTAATCTGAAAGGCACGTTTTACACAGTAGATTCTTTAGGTCAACAATCCTATTTAAGAGATTTTTAATCCCTAAGGGATATTAATTCCCCGACTCTTGAGTCGATCATTAAATTATTGCCCATAGATACCCCGTACCCTTGGGTCGGGGTTGGTTCATTTGTACTAATATGAAAAAGATTAAATTTTATGCTGTTGTTGTTATTCTTGGTTTCAGTTGTTTTTCTTGCTACGATTCAAGTCTTAAAATGGATAGTTTTATGAAGACACTAGAAAATGAGGCAGCTCAATATGAGGTGCAAAACGATGAATATCTTACCCCTTATCAAGTAGAGCAAGAACCGATTGTAAAAGACTCAATTCAAATAAATGATAATCTTGAAAAAACAATAAAGACACCTACTATTTTAGTTAAAAATTAAGCTAATGGAATACGAGCAAAGTAGTGGGTTGTAGTTGAGGTGTCGGGCCTTCCTTTTGGCTACTATTTATTACAAAGACAGCCATTCCTAAATAGATGGTTGGTTAGCAGCTAGAGCTTTTCATTTTATGAAAGGCTCTTTTTCATGAAACCTGTGCTTAGAAATGGAAACATCAAACAGGTGTGTGTTTTCTTTCTACAAGCTTGTGTTAGTAATGTTTTGTTAAGCTTTTTTGAAGGACATGTTCCATCTTTTAAAACTTTGATTTGAAAGGATATTAGTTTCTTGGTCTGGCACCTCTGGTAACTGAGTCAAAGTAATTAGGTAGTTTGATAAATAATTTTTCATAGACTCGTCTTAGATTTAATCCCTAAGGGATATTAATTCTCCGACTCTTGAGTCGATCATTAAATTATTGCCCATAGATACCCCGTACCCTTGGGTCGGGGTTGGTTCATTTATTGTTTGCTAATGTTTCATGGGAATGCTCCATTTGAAATTAGAATAAAGTGAATGTGTTGCTTAAATAACCGTTCAAAGGGATCAATTGCCTATTGGGAATATATGCTCTATCGCCATCCTGTAATTGCTTATATTAGATGAAATTAAATGAAGAAACATATGAGGAATCTATTATTTTGTTTGAGTTTAATAATGGTCATACAAAGCATGACTCTTGCACAGGAAAAATCAAAGATGATGACACCCATGCGAACTATGCCTAAAGAGCAAACAAAAATCACTAACCATCAGGCAACTGTTAAAGGGAAGACTTTTAGCTATGAGGCAACTACGGGAACCCTGCCAGTATGGAAAGATGAAACGAAACATGTAGCAGACTTGCACTATACTTACTACGAAAGAAAAGATGTAAAAAATAGAGCAAATAGACCTTTACTAATTTCATTTAATGGTGGGCCAGGTTCTGGGTCTGTATGGATGCATATGGCTTATACAGGGCCTAAAATATTGAAGGTTGACGATGAAGGTTTTCCAGTACAGCCTTATGGCATTAAAGATAATCCAAATACTATTTTGGATATAGCAGATGTAGTTTTTATAAATCCAGTAAATACCGGATACTCTAGAATAGTAGACCCGGAAGTGGATAAGAAAATGTTTTTTGGTGTGAATGCCGATATTAAATATTTGGCTACTTGGATTAATACATTTGTTACTAAAATTAATAGATGGGAATCTCCGAAGTATTTAATTGGTGAAAGCTATGGAACAGCTCGTGTTTCTGGGCTTGCTTTAGAATTGCAAGAAAAGCAATGGATGTATATCAATGGGGTAATTTTGGTGTCACCTACTGGTTTAGGTATTGGGAGAGAAGGACCTGTGGGCGCGGCAACACGACTGCCATATTTTACAGCTGCTGCCTGGTACCATAAGAAGTTACCACCCGCTTTGCAGCAAAAAGATTTAGATGACATTCTTCCTGAAGTGGAATCTTATGCCATCAATGAGTTAGTTCCAATCATTGCCAAAGGAGGCTTTATAGATCCTGTACAAAGAAAGGTAGCTGCTGAAAAAATGAGTTTTTATGCAGGGATATCTGCAGAATCCATTTTACAACATAACCTTGAAGTACCTACTTCCTTTTTTTGGAAAGAATTATTAAGAAAAGAAGGATTTACTGTAGGAAGGCTAGATTCAAGATATAAAGGTATAGATCGCATGGATGCTGGGAATTCTCCTGATTTTAATTCAGAACTTACTTCTTGGCTGCATGCTTTTACACCAGCTATTAACTATTATTTCACTAATGAGTTAGATTACCGAACAGAATTGAAATACAACATGTTTGGCCCAGTTCGCCCTTGGGATAGGAGTAACAATAATACTGGGGATGATTTGAGAAAGGCTATGGCTGAAAACCCTTATATGAATGTGATGATTCAATCAGGGATATTTGATGGAGCTACTCAGTATTTTAATGCAAAATATACCATGTGGCATATAGACCCAAGTGGTAAATTGAAAGATCGTTTCAGGTTTAAAACATATAGGTCTGGACATATGATGTATTTGAGAAATGAAGACTTGATAAACGCAAATGATCATATTAGAGAGTTTATTAAAGACAGTACACCTAGCAAAGGGAGTCCTGCTAAATACTAATGGGAAAGTGCTTTTTTTAGCACTTTTTCAGGGAACTCATTGATCGCTCAAAATGATGGAGAAAAGCCTGTTTTTAAAAAGATTAATGCTAAAAATACATCCATAATGGCGAGATGGTAAAGTGTAATTAATAGAGTAATTTGCAATCAATAAATAAAGTCTAAAAAATTCAATGTAATGAAGAAAGCCATCATTATTTTAATGCCCTTATTATTTATCTCCATATATTCCATTGCACAAGAAACTAATCAATCAGATTCCAATGATGGGATTGTGGATGAAAAGCCCACTTTTAAGGGAGGTTCTACAGCTATGTATCGGTATTTGCGAAGCATATTGAATATCCCAAAGACGCTCGAAAAAATAGGGTGGACGGTAGGGTTTTTGTTGCTTTTGTGATTCAAAAAAATGGCAAGATTGATAAAGAGTCGGTAAAGGTACATGAAAGCCTTTGGCCATCTTTAGATAAAGAAGCAGTTCGTTTGATTAAAGGTATGCCTATATGGAATCCAGGAAAAAATAAGGGTATGCCAGAGAAAGTTCAGATGATAATGCCTGTATTTTTTAAAATCAATGAAGCGCTGCACAATAAGAAAAGAAGGAAAAAGAAATCGAAAACAAAATTCTGATTGTAAATTATTTAAACTTACTACTGCTGAATTATTTATCACTTAGTCCTACTTTGTCATTTTAGACAAAAGTAGATACTTCATGCCTTTGGCTGTGTCTTCACAGGCAACCTTTACAACTTGCCAAGGTGGCAAGGCCAGGAAATAGATTGGGGTATTTTAGTAAGATGACAAAGTAGGGTTAGGATTTTTTTATAAATTACAACCAATCAAGAATGTCTAACATAAAAAAACAAAAATGAAGAAAGCCATAATTACTTTGATAACTCTATTAATTTTATCTAGTCATACTTTTTCCCAAGAGGTTATCCCTTCTGATTCTATTTATACAATTGTAGATGAGAAGCCAACATTTATAGGTGGAGATGGTGCTATGTACTGATATTTGGGATTTAATCATTAATTACCCACCAGAGGCTCGCCATAAACGAATACAAGGAAGGATTTTTGTTTCTTTTGTGATTCAAAAAGATGGTAGCATAGACAAAGAATTAATAAAAGTAATAAAAGATGTTTCTCCATCCTTAGATGCCGAAGCCATTCGCGTAATTAAAGAAATGCAGCATGGAATGCAGGTAAACATAAAGGTGTGCCTGAGAAAGTAAGAATGGTTTTGCCTTTGCTTTTTAACCCGAATGATCCATTAGACTTTTAAGAGAAAATTATAAATGACTGTTAGTTATGGTTTGCATCAAACTTCTATTGCATCATTCGGGTTTAAGTTACAAACTGCTAAAGTTAAGATTGTTGAAAATAAGAAAAAGAAAAAAAGAATAAGTGAAATGTGTTAATATAACTAGCCTTGCCAGTGAAAGCATTTGTAAAGGTAATGATTGCCGCTAATAACCTTTCTTACCAATAAATAAAGAGAAGAAGCTGTTAGTGTTGATAATAGCGAGACCTATATGGGAGTGATGAAAATACCAAAGTGGGTCATGATTTAATCCCTAAGGGATATTAATTCCCCTGGCCGGGCGCACCGACTCTTGAGTCGATCATTAAATTATTGCCCATAGATACCCCGTACCCTTGGGTCGGGGTTGGTTCATTTTAATCCTCTTGTGCTTAGAACTAGTGTAGATGAAAAGTGGTTTAAATCCTCAACGCCTCCGCTAGCATTGAAGCTATTCAGCAGAATTATTAGGCCCAAAACTAGGATTTAGATCGAGCCTAGGGGTTAATGCCTTTCGTAGCTTGTATTCTTTCATTTTTTATAACGCAGGCTTACATCATGCTCCTATTGAATTCATTCTTAAATAACAGTCCTTGATGTATAAACCGGTTAAAATTAGAAAAAAATCAAGCTCTTCTATATACATCTTTCCTTTTGTGGAAAAACCATTTGTTTGGGATTTGATATAAATTTTTTGACTATCAGCTATTTGCCATTTAGTTAACCAAATATTAGTTGCTCGCCAAAAATAGGAGTGGCCATTTACTATTACTTCTGCTTTACTTTTCCAGGTGTTTAGGATTACTTCTCCTATTATCCTATTGCTTTTTCTATGGGTGATGTGAGTTCGTTTTTTGAAAAAGCCCTTGGTTTTGAAGGAATAATGATGTTCACCTAATTCCCCAGTTGCAGCAAAAGTAAAGGTGTTAACTTTTAAATGTCCGCTTAATCCATCACCTCTTATCTGATAGGTATTATTAAAAATTCCTTTGGTCCATTCTATTTCAGTTTTCATCTGTTGAAGTTTGAGTTTTACTTAATCTATATATTGATTAGTTACCAAATCTTCTGTTTTATTACAATTAGTCTTGAAAATAGACTCTGATTTATATTACGTTTTAGTAGGACGGACAGAACAAACGCATTTAAAATGTTAAATAATAATTAAGAGTGATAAATGTCAATGTTTAGTTGCGTTCTGGATAGAAACGGCATCCTTTTCTGACTTTTTTGTCAGAAAAGATATAGTGAATAGCCAGTTTAAACGCCCAATAATTCAATCATATTTTAAATGCGTTTGCCTTAGTGTGGTGGATATAAATTATGATTTAAGTCCTCGAATTAATTTTTGACTTAAATTCAAAAAGATGTAAACGCAAATGATCCCAAAGACTATCACTACCCATTTGGTAAATAGCCAAATATCAATATGATTTTCTAAAGCAGGATTATATTCTGTTACACGAGTTTTTAAATAATGAAGTGTGGTAAGAACTCCTATTGGGATCACGAGAATGGTCTCTAAGGTCAGTAATAGTATGTATTTAAATCAGTCCTGACAGTGCCTCGAATGGTTAAAAGATCTTTTAAATTGATTGGATTGTTTTCTTTTACTTTTAAATCATTGCCTAAATATTCCTTCCAATGAAATAGTTGCATGCCTAATTTGACTCGATCATGTTTGCGTAGCAAAGTTTTATTAGTAATCTGTTTTCCATTCACGAATGTTCCAAAAATAAATCCCATATCGACTATCCATACTTCCATTCTCCAGTCGGTCGCCTCTGAATTTTCCGTGAGCGCTATTGCCTTCTCTGCGGAGATAGTGGGTAGATCATTAAATTATTGTCTATGATATCTCGTACCTTTTTTTGCGGGCACCATAGCTTTCTCAGCAGGGGCACTGGATCGGAGTTGGTTCATTTACCTTAACCTAAAACTGCTTACATAATAATTTTCATCTACTGTTATGTTATCAGCATCTCCTGTATCTACTTTTTTCCAGTCAGCCTCTGGATAAATACGCATTTTTTTCCCTTTAACAGTAATGTCTATGGGCATTTTAAAACCTTTTACAACATTAGTCCATCTAAAGTTTAATCCATCTTTGTCAAAATAATAAGAAAGAGTAGGTATCCTAGTGTCTCTTAAGTATTGATTGAAGAAAGTGTTTAACGCAAAGCCAGATTGTGAAATGAGATACCCTTCTATTTCTTCTGTAGTTACAACTTGGTGATAAAATGTTTCATTTAGCCCTCTTAATATGGAGCGCCATTTGTCATCATCATTAATTAGCTGGCGAAGCGTATTGAGCATATTTCCTCCTTTGTAGTACATGTCACCAGATCCGCGGTTATTCACTCCATACTGACCAATGATAGGAATATCGTTTCTAATGCTTGTCCGAGTGCCCCGCACATACTCTTGACCAGCAGCTTTGCCAAAATGATAATCTAAGAAAAGGCTTTCTGAATAATTGGTAAAGCTTTCATGAATCCACATGTCTGCAATGTCTGCATAGGTGATGTTATTGGCGAACCACTCGTGACCAGACTCATGTATGATGATAAAGTCAAATTTAAGACCCCAACCAGTGCTACTCAAATCATTTCCCAGGTAACCATTTCCATACTTGTTTCCATAAGTAACTGAACTTTGATGTTCCATGCCTAAATAGGGCGCTTCCACTAGTTTATAACCATCTTCATAAAATGGATAGGGACCAAACCAATGCTCAAATGCTTTCAGCATTCTTGGCGCATCTTTGAATTGATCTTTCGCTTTGGCAAGGTTGTAATCCAAAACATAATAATCTAAATCTAGTTCGCCTTTTTCTCCTTGATACTTTTCACCAAAATGGACATAATTCCCAATATTTATATTAACCCCATAATTGGCAATCGGGTTATTGACAAACCAGTGATAAGTCTTAGTTTTTCTTTTCTTATTGTTCTTTACTTTGATTAACCTTCCATTGGAGACATTCATTAAATCTTGAGGGACTTCCACACTGATTTTCATGCTGTCCACTTCATCATACATGTGGTCCTTACATGGCCACCAGATACTGGCACCTATTCCTTGACAGCTAGAGGCCACAAAAGGATTTCCATTGTTATCTTTTGTCCAAGTGATCCCACCATCCCAGGGAGCTCTTTTTGCTTCATGAGGGATTCCTTCATAAAAAATCTTTAAAGATTCAATATTTCCTTTTTTCTGCTTCTTCTTTAGTTCAATGAAATGTGCGTTTCCATCTGATTTTACAACAAGTTCTTGGTTGTCTTGTATTACTTTTGTGATCTTTAAAGGAGCCTGCAAGTCTATTTGAAGCAGGTTGTTAGGCTCTAGAACTTGATAGAATACTTGGTTACTTCCCTTGATTGATTTTTCATCAGGATTGACTACTACACTTAAATGATAATAGGTTAAATCCCACCATATACGTTCGGCAGTTACAGTACCCCTTAAAGAATCTTGGTGAGTAAATGATTTTGTTTGGGCCAAAACTTGGAAGGAAATGAGTCCTGATAGTATTGCAATAAATATTTTTTTAAGCATTTCTGTGATTATGAGAGTATTAATCTTGTATTCTGAAAATGAATTATCAATGAAATTATTCTTAAAAGTAAATATATAAAATTACTGTCATCCAATAATAGACATTGTCACGATAGATTTATTAAGCAATAAAACATTGTTGGTGCAACTTGCATTATGCTTTATGAATTTGATGCAAACCATGACTAACAAGTAACCTTGTCACTTAAACCCGAATGATGCAATAGAAGTTAGATGCAAACTATAACTAACAGTCATTTAGCCACTTAAATCCTAATTTCCTACTCACTATAATGGAGACT
>CALGOB010000055.1 GCA_937958005.1 uncultured Cyclobacteriaceae bacterium | reverse complement strand
ACCATAACTAACAGTCATTTAACCACTTAAATCCTAATTTCCTACTCACCATAATGGAGACTATGTCTGCGTTGCAAATCAGAATTTAAGCAGCTATCTAACAGCCATTTATGATTTTCTCTTAAAAGTCTAATGCATCATTCGGGTTAAACTCGAATAAATTTTCTATGGCATAATTCGGGTTTAATCTCTAAGGGATATTAATTCCCCTGGCCGGGCGCCCCGACCCTTGAGCCGATCATTAAATTATTGTCCATAGATATCCCGTACCATTGGGTCGGGGTTGGTTCATCATCAATTTAAGTTTATGGGGACGTATAAGATATTTTAGTAAATTGGATTTTGACTAAGCGGCTCACCGCTGGGATAAAAAACGCAAGCATATCATCGCTTTGCTGGGTATTTTTAGCATATGGCAAATAATGAGCCAACCCCAACCCAGTGTCTCTGTTGATAAAGCTACGGCACTTGCGGAAGAATCGGGCGCCGACTAAGGAATTAATATCCCTTAGGGTTAAATTTGCTATATAGATATGAGCCCCTATAAATCTAAATTCGTATAATTCTTAATTAAATTGTAAATCAAGCAGCTTATCCCCTACTAACAGAGTCATCATGGCCAATTCAGTTTTAATCTCTAGCTGTTTTTTTGCCAGCTTATGAAAAGGTTCAAGCGTAAGCGGGAAATTATTGGATAATATGGCTTGTATCTCTTCTGAATCTTGGTGGTTTTTTACATCATCTACTGATGGCATCTTACTAAGTCCTCCCAATTTCCCTAAATTATTCCCTGTCAAAACATCGCTGTTTCTAATAGAGTCTGGTAAACTATCTACACCTATTCCTAAATGCCTGGTAGGTTTATCTATTTCAAACAATGCATGCCCATTTGCCCTACTATACCAATTACCTCCAGACCTGCCGACTAAATCTATTTTAAAAGGGTCAATTTTTCCATTAGCATCTAGGACTTCATCATTCACATGAATCATCAGCACCTCGCAGATGACTAGGTTTCCTGCACCTCCTGTCTCACCTAATGCAATTACCTCTCTCACTTTGCATTCGAATGACACTGGTGATTCTTTTACTCTAGGTGGTTTGACCAATTCAGAATTGACTGGTGTGAGTCCAGATTTAATGAACTCATCTATAGATGAATCATATTCCGTACTACTTAATGACATCTGCTCTACAATGTCATAATTGACTACACTGATCACTACTTCTTTTACCTCTTCTATATTATTGATTGTATCTTTTTGGGTATTATCTCTTCCTCTTCTAGTAGGTGAAAAAACCAAGATAGGAGGTTTAACACTAAACCCGTTAAAAAAACTATATGGGCTTAAATTCACTACACCATCAGCACTAATAGTACTTGCAAAAGCAATAGGTCTTGGCGCAATAGCCCCTACCATCAATTGATATACTTCGGGATATGGTATTTCACTCGGGTTAACTTTCATTTTAGTTCAAGTTTTGTCTTATGGGAACCTCTAAAAAATCGATTTGAAATTTTGACTAAGAACTTTTTTTCTGAGACAAGGCATCAAAAACGGAGTTTAGAGGATCTAAATGAGTATTTTGATAACACAGTATCAGGGAAAAAGATCAGGTCAAAAAGCAACAGGGAGTTTTTAGAGGTCCCCTTATGCTATTCTATTATTCTTTTACAGGTAAAATACAGTTTTTCACTGACCCAAAACCGATTCTCACCCCACCTTTTATAGCGTAAGCCTTCAGCATGACAGTATCGTAATCTTCTACAAACCGCCTTTCACTTTTATCATTTAATTGAATAGATTTAGTACCATTCCAAGTTAGCTCCAATAAAGAGCCATATGATGAAGATGAACTCCCGCTTATGGTACCACTTGCCAGTAAATCTCCTATGTTAAGGTTACAGCCATTCACTGTATGGTGCGCTATTTGCTGATCAATAGTCCAGTATAAGTATTGATGATTGGTGGTACTTATCTTGGTTTCTACACCTTCTTTGGTAATCAGCCAACATTCCAGTTTTATGTCATAGGAATGTTTATCTCCTGTTCTTTTTAAATAAGGTAATACTTCTGTTGACTGCTGAGGACTTTTGGTTTTTACTAAATCTAATGCTTCCATTGTCACTACCCAAGGAGAAATACTAGAGGCAAAATTTTTCCCAAGAAACGGACCTAATGGCACATATTCCCATCTTTGAATATCTCGCGCTGACCAGTCGTTAAAAATTACTAGACCAAATACATGATCCATGGCTTTCTCAATTGAGATTGCATTACCTAGTTGATTACCCTTCCCAATTACACAACCCATTTCTATCTCAAAATCCAATGCCTCAGTTGCCTTGAAAACAGGCTTTTCAGCACCTTTTAGTAATACTTGTCCTTTGGGTCGATGAATTGCGGTTTCAGTAGGTAAAATGGAAGAGGCACGGCCATGATAAGCTACTGGCATATGTTTCCAATTAGGCAGCAACGCTTTTTCTGGATCCCTAAACATACTCCCAACATTGGTAGCATGTTCTTCACTGGCATAAAAGTCTGTATAGTCCCCTATTTGAACTGGTAAATGCATGGTCACTTGGTCCATAGGGGTCATTAGCTCGACTTGTTTTGCTTTCAGCAAGCTACTTTCGTCCAACAAGTAATTGGTTAAAGCTGTTCTTACAAACATCCACGCCTCCTTTTCACAAGAGATAAATGAGTTAAGGTAACTATTGTCAAATACACCTAGTGGTAATGCTTTGTGGTTCAGCAAGCCTACTTGCTGAAGTCTATGTAAATCAATCACATAACTCCCAATAGCTACACCAACCCTTTTAATTTTTGATGCGTCACTAAAAACACCAAAGGGCAAGTTTGACAATGGGAAGTCTGACTCTTCAGAAATTTCTAACCAAGTATTCATTATTTTAGATTAAAGATGAAAGAGTTATGAATAAAAACTTAAGATTGAAGTTTATTAAATATTGAGGTATTTAAGTATTTATTGCTTAGTAGATTACTAAGACAACTCACTTCTTACTATTTAATTTAATATCTTTTATTGATTCGAATCCTAGTATTTGTATTAAAAAAAATCTTGAGTCTAAAATCTTGAGTCTTTTATCTATTTTATTAAAGTGTCCCCCTCAAAGCTTGTTCTCTTTCAATTGCTTCAAAGAGTGCTTGAAAATTCCCTTTACCAAAGCTTTGTGCTCCTTTACGCTGGATAATTTCAAAAAAAACGGTTGGTCTAGGCCCAACTGGCTTAGTAAAAATCTGTAGTAAATATCCTTCAT
This sequence comes from uncultured Cyclobacteriaceae bacterium, assembly GCA_937958005.1. GTDB lineage: Bacteria > Bacteroidota > Bacteroidia > Cytophagales > Cyclobacteriaceae > JANSWY01. Next base: position 24,825 of record CALGOB010000055.1, on the reverse strand, counting down.
CGTCCCTATCAATAAGGATATTAAGGTCTTTTAAAGGCTGCAAATCTTCATCTATTTCACCCACACGATCCAATACCACATCATAGTAATTGTCAGGTACATGCAAGAAATCCACGCCTCTCTGTCGAAGCTGAGAAACTGTTTCAATGATATTATCTGTAGCCACTGCAATATGCTGTACACCTCCAGTTCCATAGAAATCCAAATATTCTTCTATTTGAGACCTTCTCTTCCCTACTGCTGGCTCATTAATTGGAAACTTTATTCTTCCGTTTCCATTACTCACCACCTTGCTCATCAGTGCCGTATATTCAGTAGAGATGTCCTTGTCATCAAAAGAAACAATCTGTGCAAATCCCATTACTTTTTTATAGAATTCCACCCATTGGTTCATCTCACCTAGGGCAACGTTCCCAACCATATGATCTATATAGTTAAGCCCTATTTCTGCTGGCTGATAAGGGCTTTCCCATTTTTGAAAAGCTGGTAAAAAAGTACCATTATAGTCTTTCCTTTCCATAAAAACATGAGTAGTTTCCCCATAAGTATAGATTCCTGATTTAACTATTCTCCCTTCATTATCAGATTCTTCTGTTGGTTCAAAAAATGACTTGGCCCCTCTCTTCACTGCTTCATGATAAGCATAAGTAGCATTTTCCACCCAAAGGGCAATTGTTTTTACACCATCACCATGATCATCAATGTGACGACCTATTTCAGTCCCTTTCGACAATGGCGAGGTAAGCATGAGCCTGATTTTACCTTGAACTAACACATAGGACTCACTGTCTTTTCTCCCAGTACTTAAACCTGCATAGGCCAATGGCTGAAAGCCAAAAGCAGTTTGATAAAAGTGAGCTGCTTGCTTCGAATTACTCACATACATTTCAATGTAATCAGTCCCATTAATAGGCATGAAATCTTGAGCTTCTTCAAATATTTTAGGTATTTCTTGTTCCATTATATTGTACTTTTAGTGGCCTTCCAACCATGATTTATGGTAATCGTCATCTATAATTTTCATCGCTTCTTTTGTAACCTTCATAGGCTTAAAGGTATCCACCATGACAGCGTACTCATGTGTTTCTTTTTTTCCTATACTCCGTTCATAGGCACCTGGATGAGGCCCATGTGGAATTCCTGATGGGTGTAAGGTTATGTGACCCATTTCAATATCATTTCTACTCATAAAATCTCCTTCTACATAATAGATTACTTCATCAGAATCTATATTAGAATGGTTATAAGGAGAAGGAATAGCCTTAGGGTGGTAATCATATAATCTTGGGCAAAACGAGCAAACCACAAATGCACTAGTCTCAAAAGTCTGATGTACAGGTGGTGGCTGATGTACTCTACCGGTAATGGATTCAAAGTTTTTAATAGAAAAACCGTAAGGAAAATTGTAACCGTCCCACCCTACTACATCAAACGGATGGGAGGCATAAGTCATTTCGTGAATAAAACCCTGTTTCTTTATTTTAAGCAGAAACGAACCTTTTTCATCATATGTCTCAAGCTCCCCTGGCAATTTATAATCTCTTTCACAAAAGGGTGATTGTTCTAACATCTGTCCAAACCAGTTCCTATATCGTTTAGGAGTATAAATAGGGTGATATGACTCTGTGATAAACAGCCTATTATCTTCTGTATCAAAAGTAATCTGGTAGATGACTCCCCTTGGGATTACTAAATAATCACCATATTCAAATTTGATATTGCCAAGGTGTGTTCTTAACGTACCGCTTCCTCTGTGAATAAAAAGTAGCTCATCTGCATCCGCATTTTTATAAAAATAAGTTGTCAAAGAATGCTTGGGAGCAGCTAATGAAATCTCCACGTCACTATTCAAAAGCACTACTTTTCTGCTGGCTAAGTAATCTTCCTCTGGCAAAACATTAAAACCCTTTAAAAGGCGTGATGTAATATTTCTTTCAAAAGCTATTTGAGGCCTGATATCTATTGCTATCCCTACCGATTTCACCATTGTAGGTCTATGAATATGATAAGATAAAGAAGACATGCCGTCAAACCCTATAGTCCCAAATAGTTGCTCATTATAAATCCCTCCATTAGGATTCTCAAAAATGGTGTGTCTCTTAGGAGGTACCGTACCTAGCTTGTGATAAATGGGCATAATAAAAATTGTTTAAACCTTGGCTTATTGGTCTTTATCTTCTAATACGCTATCAGTTGATACTTTCATCAGTGCAACTTCCAGTCCTTTGGTCACTAATCCTTTACCCGCCGGGCATCCTGCCAAAAGTTGTTCCATTGCTGATTTAATGGTATCTGATGTATCTTTAAATATAGATCGGTCTGTTACCTGATCGTCATGTTCCATCAAATAGGCAAATGTCCTGGCCATCCCGCAGTTAGAGATAAAATCTGGTATAACACTTACCATAAAATCTGCATAAGTCAATATAGGCCCTAAAAATATTTCTTTGTCAGCAAAAGGTACATTGGCACCACAGGCAATGACTTCCAGTCTATTTTCTATCATTGAAATAACTTGCTCTGCGGTAACTAACCTAGAGCCTGCGGCCGGAATGAATATTTCAGCACCTACCTTCCAAATTAATTGATTTACCTCTTTAAAACTAATAAAGTCAGGCCTTTTATCTATTGAATTTCTGTTAATTAATAATTCTTCAACTTGACTTAAAGCAAAACCGTTTTCTTGGATAAATCCGCCATTTCTATCTATGATTCCTACCACTTTTGCACCTTGCTGTGCCAAATAAAAGCCTGCGGCAGCCCCTACATTACCCCAACCCTGAATGATTACCTTTTTACCTTTCAGTTCTTTTTTCCAGATATCATAGTAGTGTTTAACTGATTCTGCTACTCCATAACCCGTAACAAGGTCTGCAACTTTATGTTTTGCAGGGATACTGGGAATGTAAGCTGAATCCTCTATTATCTTGGAAACACCATATTGTAAACGTTCTATTTTCTCTTCTGCTACATGTCCAAAAAGTCCATTGACTACCCCTTCTTGTGGGTGTAACAACCCATATGCGGAGGTAATAGGAATAACATCATTGACTTCATCCACATTTAAGTCACCACCAGTACCATAATAATATTTCAATAACGGAATGACGGCTTTGTACCATCTTTTCAGCACACCCTCTTTTCTTGGATCCTGAGGATCAAAGTTAATCCCAGATTTAGCACCGCCTATGGCAGGGCCAGATACAGTAAATTTTACTTCCATGGTTTTTGCCAGCGATTCAACTTCTTTTTTATCCAGCCCTTTTCTCATTCTAGTACCACCCCCAGCAGCATTTCCTTTGAGTGAGTTAATTACCACCCACCCTTCTGCCTCTGTTTCACTGTCTTTCCATTCAAACACCACTTCTGGTCTTTTTTTCTCAAATGCTGTGACTATTTCCTTGATGTCTTGATAGGTGCTATTCATTTATCTAAAATACCAACTAAATGACATTTAATAGTCAATAAACACATTTTTAATTCTATTTTTAAATTTTTATTCTATCAAAAAACATATTTATAGAATATATTTCTATTTTGATTAATTAAGACAGAACTTACTGTAAAATTATTCTATTTATGAATTTAAAACTGGACGAAACGGACATTTTACTTTTAAAAATGCTGCAAGAAAATGGGAGGATCACCAACAAGGCATTGGCAGAAAAATTGAATTTATCTACCACCCCAGTATTCGAGAGAATTAAAAAGTTAGAAAAAGAAGGATTAATTGATCGCTATGTCGCCTTGCTAAATGAAAGAATAGTAGGACTTAAACAAACCATCTTTATTTCTATCTCACTAAAAGAACATACAAGGAGTTATTTAGAGAAGTTTGTAGAAGAAATTAACCGATATCCAGAAGTATTAGAGTGCTATCACGTAGCTGGTGATTTTGATTTTTTATTGAAAGTAGTAGTAGCAGATGTAGATGCTTATGAAAAGTTTATTTTGACTAAACTTTCAACTATTTCAAGTGTAGGCAAAGTACAAACACACATTGCCTTGTCTAAAAAGAAACATACTACTGTCCTTAATTTAAATGGGCTTTTGTCTTAGGGATAGAAATAAGTTATCAAATATCATAATCTAAGAAATTAATGTAGTAAAAATCAAATTAATATTTTATTTCATTTTGTAAAAGAAGGAATGTATTTTGCTTCATCCGATCAATTTGACATTTTATTTTTAAGATCTACTTTTTTAAATGTCTTGAGAAGAATAGGATATGATACATAAAGTGAAAGCATACTCCCCCTGGAGATAGTGGAATACACTGGGAATTGGGATCCATTTATGCTGGTTTCCCATTCTGTTCGGACATATTTTTGTAATCCTTTTTGATAACGTATCCCTATCCTTATTTTTGGTCTCTTTTCATCATAAAACTGAAGGTATGCTCCTACGTAGACTCCTAAACCTCTTCTTTTTAAAACAGTGGCTGGAAATTGTCTATTGCTCACTATATCGTTCGTCGGAAAACGGCCACCACTAATTGATAATTCGCCTAAATTATTTTGTTTATGTAAATTCTCATAACTGATACCTCCTTCAAGTTCTAAGTTAAACACAGCCCAATATTGATTTCCATTCTTATTTATTAGATACCTATCAACCAGTTTACTTGGTTTTCTTAAAATTTTAGTGACCAGTACTTTGTAAGCACCCCCTAGCTGAATCCTTGTTACTGTATTCCCTATTTTACTACTACCTGATGTCTCAAATAATGCAGAATCTGTTTTACTTTCATAACTCGAACCCCAAGTAACGTTTCCAGATTCATACCCCATTATCAGTGTCCATTTATCAATTTTAGCAGCTAATCCTAATCCAAGAATTGAGAACGCATGATTATTATTGGTGCTTTTAATATGTAATGGCAAACTACTCTTGTTTTCAAATGTTGAGAATCCAAATTCTGCTCCAACACGGGGTAAAAGGTATATGCCATTTTTCTCTTGTCCCAAACAGTTTAAAAACATAAATAACATTAGGATTATGATCAAGTTTAATTTTATCATAATTCTCAAACAAGAAAATATTTATTTTATTGTTTAAAAGGAAATTTTGTTTAATCAAATACCAATTGTGAAAATTCACTTACTTTTGAGTTAGAATAACCATTTAACTAAGATCGCCTATTAAAATTAAATTCATCATGATTAAAAACACATAAAATTACAAGTAAGTTGTGTAAATCAACTTTTCCATATTGATATATAAATCTGATTTCAATCTGTTCAAGTTTAATATTAAAAATAAATACCAATAGAGTATTTAACCTATTTCTCAAGAAAAAAGACACCAAATCAGAAGTTAAATTAGGGCTTATTTGACTACATTTCTTATATCTTCAATCAATGTAAAATTGATCTCTGTTTAATGATAAGTTTAAATTAATGTGATAGGATAAATCAATATCTATATTCTCGAAAAGTAAAATCATTCATTCAGAAGTCATTTTTCACAAGACGTCAATTTTAACCATAACTAGAATTCATATAAATTAATAAATAAAAACAAAATGAAAATAACAAAAGCACTATTAGCATGTCTCATATTACTTTTTAGTATTTCTTGTAAAGAAGATACTTTAGATAACACAATCATTGAAAATACAGCCATTGAAGAATCTCAAAGTATAATCATAGCTAATTCATTTGACGAAATAAAATCAAGTATTGCAAACAATACTGTAATAGAACTAGATAATTTGATTGAATATGAATTTACTGAACCTATTAATGTGGCTGATGGAAACAATATTATAATTAATGGAAATAATGCCACCATTAAAGCCTCTCTATCTCAAAATCTTAAATTATTCTCTTTTATCAGAAGTAAAAATATCGAAATAAGAGATTTAAATATAATTGAAGGTACACTTCAAAACGAAAGCACTTTAAGTGGGGATTTGTTCTTTTTTGAAGAGTGTAATACAAAAGTACTTATGGAAAATATATCCGTAAATTTCAACTTTGATAATGTAGCAACTGGGCCTAATCAATCTGCAAATGTGATGCGGATAAGAAAAAGTGAAGAAGTTACTGTAGATAATGTGAGAATAAAAACGAGTGAAAATTATCCCAATTCTACTTTTAACAGGTTAAGTGCCATACATCTAGATATTGTAGAAAGGGTTACAGTTAAGAACTGTGTTATTGAAAACACTCGTGGAAATGGTATCATAGGGTTTAAATCGAGTTATTGTGTTATTGATGGAAACAAAATCTTCAATAGTGGTTCTAATGGAATAATATTTGGTGGCACACAAGGCACTGGCGCTACAGATTTTAATGTAATTAAAAACAACTATATCAGAAATACTTTAACACAAAATGGTATATTCGTCACAGCGGACACTGGCACAGATTTAAATACTACTGCTACTATTTCTCATAACACAATCAGAGATAACATTGTGGAAAATGCAGGTGATATAGGAATCGAAAGTGGCATAAGGGCCTTTAATACAATAATCACAGGAAATAGAATTATAGATTCTGGGAATATTTCTATCATTATAAGAGATAATAAGAATTTTATTGTATCAAACAACACTTGTATCAAAAGAACTCCCTTTCAAGATTTTCATGCAAACATTCAAATTGACAGCCAAATTGGTGCCTCAAAATCTAATTCTATTACTGATAGTCATTCCGTAATAAAGGATAATTTAATAATCGGGACTTTACCTGGTGGTATTAGGGTAATAGATGTTAATCATATTAATATTGAGGGAAATTTTTTTGAAGGAGTAACCACAGAGGCAGCAACCGTTTCAAGTCAAAGATCAAGAGCGATTCTTCTTTTAGGAAATATTGAAAGAATAAACGTCAGTGATAATGAGATTATTGGAGTGGAAACTGGTATGTTCATAAGTGGGAATATGAAAGACATTAGGATCATAAACAATACTTTTGATGCCATGGAAGGTGGCAACCCATTTGGAATAAGGTTTAATGGGCAAAATAATTATGACCATATTGATATTCATGAAAATCTTTTTCATGATAATGTAGTACTACCATTAAGAGTACTAGATGCTAATACATCTTTCAATAACTCTTTCTTTTATTCGAATAGAGTACCTCTCCATATAAATAGAGATCTGTTTGATACAAACCAGTTCATACTCGGTCCTTTAGGACAAAAAATTACTTTTACATTTCCTGTTAGGTTTTCTTTCTTTGGGATTTCAGCCTTACAAGAAAACAGCATTGTAAATATACGCACCACAGATTTTTCTGAATCTTGTACCTTTATTATCGAACCTGGATTTAACTTCAAATCTTTATCTGAGAGTGACAATTTAGGAATTGATTACCATAAAAAATATCGTATTTCTGAGGTTCAACCAGGAACATATGGCATTAAGCTTACAGAAGAAATATCATCTCCAATTACTGAAACATTTATTATTACGGTAACACCTCAATAGACTTCACTAATTTATAAAAAAAACAACTTGATATAATTTTATGTCAAGTTGTTTTTAATTGCTTACAGTTCGTAAACTGCTATAAAAAAGCTCTAGATAGATTTTCAGAAGCTCATTAACCTACCCCAGAATCAATTATAAGGGTTTCAAATAGTTTACTTGACATGATATTCAAAAGTAAATGTCAATCACCACTTACCCCTCTAATTCGTCTATCATTCCTTTTAATCGTTTGATTTTTCTCCCATAGATCAAATTCACAATAAAATGCATGATCAATGCTGTTATTAACGTTACAAAACCAACTAACAACATAAACATCCAGAATGGTTTAGATCCAATTTCAAATGGTTGATTCTTTTCCTGAAATACCTCTTGGGCACTAAAAAAAGAAATAATTAAAATGGCTATAGGCATAACAAGCCAAACATATACTTTGTAATGAAGTATATAAAATCTGAGATAGTTATAAATCTTCTTCAAACTGCTTCTTACGTTTCCTGTATAGTCAAAAGAGTCAATACTTTTTATAAGAAAGCGATAGTAAAAGAGATATAGAACAATGACGCCCATAGTAATGACATAAGTCCATTTTTCCCAAGTTTTAAGATCAATATAGGCAAGAGAAAATGTTATAAATATTAGGGAAGTAGCATTTATACCAAATTCTATCCAAAGAATAAATTTAACCCAATACAATACATTTTTGGACTTTTTCCCAACCAAGTTGTCTACATCTACATTCAGCGTTTCAAAACGTTGAAGTTTCCCTTTTGCCCATATATCTTTTATGTCCAAATCAGCCATTTATCATATTTTTAAGCTGGTTTTTCAATCTATTTACTTTGACACCTACATTAGTAACGGTCATTCCCAGTATTTCAGATATCTCTTTGTAACTTTTATCCTCTAAGTATAATAGCACAATTGCCCTATCAGCTTCTTTCAATTTCCTTATGTTACTATACAATTGTTCTATTTGTTCTTTTTCTGTCTCATCAATCTCCTCATGATAATTGGTATGATCTAGAGGAATTGAATCTACTTTACGTTTGTTCTTTTTTGCCATAGACAAACAGACATTCAACGTCACCCTATATACCCATGTAGAAATCTTGGATCGGTTCTCAAACTTTTCATGAGATCGCCAAAGCTGTATGGTCACTTCTTGCACAAAATCTTCCAATTCATCTGCATCTCTTGCATAAGCACGACAGATATGTTGAATCATATCCATGTTTTGTAATACAAATGTCTTAAAAAATGCTTTGGACAATTCCCCTTTTCTTTTGATTAGTGTATAAAGTTGGCAATTTATTTTAAAATTTAGAATTTTTACTTTTATAATTTAGAAATAACACCAATTTATGTTTATTGGGCATATAAGATTTTTTAGTGAATTTAATTATGACAAAGCGATTCCCCGCTGGGACAAAAATCGTGAGAATTTTTAACGCATGACAAATAATGAACCAACCCCGACCTAAGGGTACGGGGTATCTATGGGCAATAATTTAATGATCGACTCAAGAATCGGAGCGCCCGGCCAGGGGAATTAATATCCCTTAGGGATTAAATTTGCTAACAGATATGCATACTTTAATCCTTAATTCATATAAGTAGGTCAGCAAGATTGCGTATCCTGCATTTTGGAAATCAATATATCCCTTTATTAAGTGTCTAAATCAATACGTTAATTGATCTCAGCTTAAGTCCTCAAGGAGGCAAATAGTAAAAATTGGATATAAAAACAGAATCAAAGACGTGAAATAGCTTTTATAAAAATAACGAAGTATGATGATCATTATTGGGTATCAAACGAAAAAACCCGATAGTATTTCATACTATCGGGCTACTAGTCTTTTTTAGGTATTTTGACTTATTAGTACTATCTGTTAATTATTATTCTTTTAGTAACCTTAGTTGTAGAGTCAGAAGAAGTCATCCTAAGTAAGTAAATACCTGTCTCTATATCAGTAATGTCAAGAGCCACTTTATTCTGTAGTGGTTTTACAGTAAGCACTTTATGACCAGCTATAGAAATCAACTCAATCAAATTTAACGTTTGTTGAGTTGATTCAATTTGAATTATTTCAGATGCCGGCACAGGATAGATTTTTATTGAACTCAAAAGTTCTTCTGCTATACCCGTAACTACCTCATCAGCGCTATCGTCAATTACTATGGATACAGAGGCACCTCCTATGATCAACCCTTCAGAAGGATTACTGATGCTAACAATAGCTGTTTCCTCTTCAAAATCAGAATCATCAACTAAAGTAAGTGTTACTGTTCCAATAGTTTCACCATTTTCAATGGTTATCTCGTTTGCGCTAAGTTCAAAATCAACGGCTTCTATGCCTGTCACTGTTACGTCAACTGTTTGATTATCTAATACAGGTAGTGAAGAAGTAGCTGTCAAAGTAATAACTGCCCCTTCGCTTGGGTTTTCTTCCGAAGCAGTTAGGTTTACTGCTGCAGCTGCAACGGCCTCTCCCACACCCCAAATGGTCAAAGTGCCACTTACTTCATTAGAAACAATTAATAAGCTTTGCCTAGTAGGTGAGTTCTCAGCAGACACGAAAACTAGTCCTTCAGGCCCTAAGTCACCTGCTTCTAAAAGTTCAGCATTTGTTTCTGTGTCATCTGGATCAACCTCAAAGTTTCTATTAGAAAAATAAGCGGCAAATGTTGGTGTTGTTGTATTTGTAATATCATAAGCAACTATCCCACTTTCCCTTTCTAGGCCGATGAAGGCAAATGCACGACCGTTTACCTCTCCTACAGTAATACCTTCTGGTTCTGGTCCTGCATCATCACTTCTATTTTCAAATGCGTTTTCATCATTAGTCGTATTAAAGTTTTCAGGATTCCTTGTTTTTACAATCTGTTCTAAGTCATTTCCACTATCAAATCTCAGATCTATTCCAGTACCAGAAGATGGGTCCCAAACTGAAAATGACCTAGCACCAAATGACCATAATTGATCATAATCACCATCTCCATCTATATCACCATTTGCTAAAGTAGCTTCTAGTCTTCCCAGTGCTTCATTCTCTTGCAATAAAGAGGCATTAGGGAAAGCTTCTGAATCTAGGTTAAAATCACCTATTCTTTCAACTTCTGAATAAACTGTTATCTCTTCTCCATCTATTTCTGTTTCATATTCCCTTCCATCACCTTCGTTTGCACTTAAAATAAATCCATTATAAAAAGTAATGGCATCTGGCTGATACATTCCAAAAACTGGCCAGTTAGCAATATTGATTTGATCATCTCTATTAGAAGCATCTAAACCCTGCCCTGCTAACGAATGATCTTTGACTCCTAATGCAAATATATTTTCAATGGTATTGGTCACTAAGTTCAATACTGCAACTGCATTATTTTCTTGACAAGAAACATAAGCAGTATTACCATCTATAGTGATAAACTCAGGTTCCATATCTTGGGATACAGTAGCAGTACCGTCTTCTTCTGTTGCTGAAGGGGTAAATATTCTTACACCATTAGTTCTCAGTGCGTTTTCTTGAGCATCAAAAGCATTAAAGTTAGCTTGTACGGTAGTAATATTACTCATATCATTTACTGTGATAATCGTAACACTTCCTTCAGGGTTTACAGATAAATCATCACTAGGTTCCCCTTCATTAGCTACTACTATTTTGGTGCCATCTTCATTAAAAGTAACAAAATCAGGTAGAGCACCAGCAGTGATTCCTTCTGGAGGGCCAACAGGCGCTAAGGTATTGGCATCAAATAGAGCAATGACCCCATTGTCTTGTGTATTGTCATTTTCTATTGCAACAGCTATCAAGTCTACTTCTCCATCAAACACTGCTACACTATTTGGGCCACCACCCTCAGCATAACTAGATAGATCAATAGGTTCTTCAAAAGTTGGGCTAGCAGGGTTGCTAATGTTTAGAACATTTAATACATTATCTCTACCATTGGTAATAAAAACTCTATTAGACTCTGGGTGGTAAACAGATATTTCTGCTGCTCCTTCATCAAAAAGAGGCGCATCGCCCGGGATTTGTACAGACCCTAATACTTCAGTAGATAATACGTCTTGCGTAAAATCTTGACGTGCTGCATCTTCTATATTTGCCAAAATCAACAAATCATTACTTGTAAGCTCTTCACCACCCGTTAATTGAGCTGCACTGATTGTAATTGATAAATTAGTAATGTCTTCGTCAAAGTCTGTTCCGTCAAATGCTAATATTAAATCTAATGTGTTTTCTTCACCAAGTTCTGCTCTTACAATTGTTAATCCTGATGGAGCATTATTTAAATTGAAATTCTCTATGTTAATCCCTGTTTCTACAATAGCTGTATTTTCCAGTGTCAATTCAATTTCAGATTCGTTCAAAATAATCTCAATCAATTCATCTGACTCTGCCACTAGTCTAGCAGGTTCAGCCTCATTAATTGCACTACCAAGTCCCCATATAGAAATAGAACCACTCACTTCATTTGAAATGATCAGCAGTTCTTGCCCAGTTGGACTATCGGCTGCCGAAACAAATGTAAGTCCCTCAGGGCTCAGATCCCCTACAGTTGCAATCTCTTCATTGGTTACATTATCTTCATCTAGTGGGAAATCCACACTAAAGTCACGATTACTAAAATAAGCAGCAAATGCGGGTGAAGTCGTGTTTGTTAAATCATAAGCCACAATTCCACCATCTCTTTCTAACCCAATAAATGCATAAAAAGTCCCGTCTACTTGCCCTACAGTTATACCTTCTGGTTCTGGTCCAGCATCATCACTCCTGTTTTCAAAGTTATTTTCATCATCTGTTGAATTGAAATTATTAGGATTCCTTGTCTTTACAATCTGTTCTAAGTCATTTCCACTATCAAATCTCAGGTCTATTCCAGTACCAGAAGAAGGGTCCCAAACAGAAAATGATCTAGCACCAAATGACCATAATTGATCATAGTCGCCATCTCTATCTGTGTCTCCATTAGAAAGTGTAGCTTCTAACCTACCCAAGGCCTCATTTTGTTGTAACAAATCGGCATTGGGGAAAGCTACTGGGTCTAAGTTAAAATTCCCTATTCTTTCTACCTCTTCAAAAGTATCATACTCTCTACCATCACCTTCATTAGCTGTTAAAATGAATCCATTGTGAAAGGCAATGGCATCAGGCTGATACATGCCGAAAACAGGCCAATTGGCAATATTAATTTGATCATCTCTGTTAGATGCATCCAATCCTTTACCAGCCTCTGAATGATCTTTTAGCCCTAATGGGAAAATATTAGTTACTGCGCTACTTGAAATGTCAACTACTGCAATGGCATTATTTTCTTGACAAGACACATAGGCGATATTTCCATCAATTGTAATAAATTCTGGTTCTAAGTCCTGTGAAACTGTGGCAGTACCGTCTTCTTCTGTTGAAGAAGGCGTAAAAATTCTAACACCACTTGACACCAAATCAGCTTCCTGCGAATCGAACGCATTAAAATCGGCTGTGGTAACTACAGGAGCTCCTAAATCAGTTAGGTCTATGATCGCAATGCTTCCTTCAGGGTCTATTGACAGATCTGCATTTGGTTCACCTTCATTAGCCACTACTAATTTAGTTCCATCTTCATTAAAAGTGACAAAATCAGGTAAAGCACCAGCGGTAATTCCTTCTGGAGGGCCAACAGGCGCTAAGGTATTGGCATTAAAAAGAGCTATCACGCCATTTGCTTGAGTATTGGCATTTTCTATAGCTACTGCTACTAAATCAACTTCTCCATCAAATACTGCTACACTATTAGGACCACCTCCACCAGCAAAACCTGATAGGTCTATTGAGTTCTCAAAAGCTGGGTTTGCTGGATCACTAATATTTAAAATGCTGATAACGTTATCTCTTCCATTGGTAATAAATACTCTATTGGACTCAGGGTGAAATGCTGATATCTCAGCTGCACCCTGGTCAAACAGAGGCAATTCTCCAGGTATTTGAACATTACCCAAGAGAGAAGTTTCCAAAGAATTCAAAGAAAAATCCGCACTGACTTGATCTTCTATGTTGGCTAAAACAGTCAGGGAATTAGAAACTAGAGCCATACCTCCAGTGATCTCATTTTCAGATACTGTAATTGAAAATTCTGTGAAGTTTTCATCAAAATCTACAGGTGTATAAGCTAATGTTACTAAAGCTGCATCTCCTTCCGCTACTACAGTAGCTATAGAAATTGTACTCAATGCACCATTACTCAAAGTAAAATTAGCTATATCAAATTGGTCATCTATAAACGAGTCATTTTGAATTTCTACCAACACTTCTGCACCATCTAATGTCAGTTCAAATAGTTCATCTGAGGAAATGACCAACGTAGGACCAGAAGTTGTTGCCCCTTGAGCAAAGGCATTAATCATAAAAAACATAAAAAATGCAACAAGAAAAGCATTTCTCACCGCTTGTATGATCCTTTTTGTAATCGTTTTGGTAAAAGTTAAATTCATAAAATCATAGATTATTAATGTAAATAGAAATTGAAATAGCTGATTTAAACTGAAATATTAAAATGTGTGAGTAGTTGTTGTGAATCCTCCGAAATGGAAAATATTTTATACCTGTATAAATAGTGGCGTATTATAAGCTTCATTGTTATTGTAACTTCCTGCTCATTTAAAACACATTAGGTAGTGTTTCATCTGTTGATTTTTTAAATGTATATCCTCTACTTATATCGTAAAGAATATAAGGCAATTTAAAATCAGTATATTATCTAATGGTAACTTCTTAATTAAGAGTATGTGATCAATAACTAACTAATTTCTTGAGTTTAATAACATACTGAGAACATAGTTGAATTGACGAGTCTTTTCTTTCAAATTATACCTATGGAAAGTTCATTTTTCGTATATAAAGCCATCATTGAATATTAATTTAGGTTAACTTCCCGTTAAGAAAAAAAGTACGTAATGATCAAAAAAGAAACTTTCAATTTTCTTAAAGATTTAGAAAAGAACAATCACAAAGATTGGTTTCAGGCAAATAAGGCAACTTATCAAGAGGCTCACGAAAATGTCATTGGATTTGCTGATCAACTTCTGGTTGAAATGCAAAAACATGATCAAATCAATCAAACATCTGGTAAAAAAAGTTTACACAGGATTTACAGGGATATTCGGTTTTCAAAAGATAAGACCCCCTACAAGAACAATTTCAGCGGGAGATTTTCAAGAACTGGAGATACATTGAGAGGTGGTTATTATTACCATTTAGAACCTGGGAATGTTTTTTTAGGTGGTGGCTTTTGGGGTCCTTCATCTGAGGATTTAAAACTCATCAGGTCGCACCTCCAGCAAGATCCAGATAGACTTAGGGAAATAATTAATTCTAAGGTTTTTAAAGAAGCATTCGGTGAACTAAAAGGCAATCAGGTAAAAACAACTCCTAAAGGTTTTAAAAAGGATGATCCTGCAATTGACTTGCTACGGTATAAACAATTTCTAATTGGGAATAATTTTACTGACAAAGAGGCTTACCACAAAGATTTCGCTATAACAGCTTCAGAAACATTCAAATCAATGAGGTCTTTTTTTGATTACATGAGTGAAATCCTGACTTCTGATTTGAACGGAATTTCTCTCATTTGAAGAATTTTGAGTATTGAGCTTCAAATTAACAAGACGTCCATTATTGATAAAACAAAAAACCAGAATAAATGTGGCTTCATTGAAAAAGTAAAGCCATATTTATTCTGGTCATTCGCCACCACTTGGATCAAACTAACCCTAAGTTTTACTTGTGAGAGCCATCACAAAATGGACTATTTTTAGTCTCTTTGCATGAACATAAGTAATAAGTTTTAGATTCATCTACAGAAAATCTTTGAGGAACAAATTCCGTCCCTTTGTGTGATCCATCACAGTAAGGTTGATTTGTGGATAATCCACACGTACACCATGAGTAATTCTTTCCTGCTTCTAATTCAACACCTATTGGTGCATCACCTGCTCTTTTTGGAGTATCCATATATTTTATATTTGCTTCTTTTGCTTAAATATATGTAGTAACATAGAAATTGCAAAGAAGATCGAAAAAGAGACCCTAATTTATAAATAGTCCAAATAAACAAACGCATCATTACTCAATTACTTCTATTAATTTAGCCTCTCAATAAACAAATCATGAAACCTAACAATAATATATTTTTATACCTTATTCCTGCATTTATCTGGGGGTCTACATGGTATGTTATTAAATTCCAACTAGGAGTCGTAGATTCTTTGTTATCTGTCAGTTATCGATTTCTTCTAGGAGCTACTTTCCTTTTCTTATACGTTTTAATAAAAAGATTAAACTTAAAATTCTCTTTTGCTGATCATTTAAGAATAATCCTACAAGGAGTTATCCTTTTTGGTTTTAATTATTGGTTTGTTTACCAAGCCGAACATTTTTTAACTAGTGGGCTTGTTGCTATAACCTTTTCCACTTTAGTATTTATGAATATCTTCTTTAGTGCTCTATTTCTTCAGACCAAAGTTAAAAAGAATGTAGTCATAGGAGCTATTTTAGGTGTCAGTGGAACTATTTTAATGTTTTATCAAGAAGTCATACAATCAGGTTTTAATGAGGACATTAAAGAAGGGTTGCTACTTTGTATCTTAGGTGTTTTACTAGCCAGTTTAGGTAATATTGTATCTGCTTATAACCAAAAAAAAGGAATCCCGGTCATACAGGCCAATACCTTAGGCATGTTATACGGAGGGTTAGTAATGTTTTTGATTGCTTTTTTTATGGGGAAAGAAATTTTGATAGATACTTCCAGCACTTATATCTTATCACTCTTTTACCTGGCAATTTTTGGATCTGTCATTGCCTTCACTACTTATTTAACTTTGATAGGTAAAATAGGTGCTGATAAAGCAGGCTATGTAATTGTTACCTTGCCAGTAATAGCTTTAACTATTTCTTACTTTTTCGAAGGTTATCAAATAAGTCTATTTAGTATGCTAGGTATGTTATTGATCACTTCTGGGAATCTAATTGTTATTCAGAAAAAGAAGTAAGTTTAGTTTTATTTCTTGGGATACGTTTCATTCTCAAAGTAGAAAAGTTACGTTTTGGTTAAGAATTCTCGCTTTCAAAACCCCTATTGATAGCCTTTTGCTTGCAGATTGAAAAGTTGCGCGTATAAGCCTTCCCTTGTCAAAAGCTCGTCATGCGTACCCATATCATCTATTTGTCCTTCTTTTAAAACTAATATCCTATCAGCCATTCTCACAGTAGAGAACCTATGCGAAATTAATACTGAGGTTTTGTTTTCAGTAAGCTCTACAAACCTTTCAAACACCTCATGTTCAGAGCGTGCATCTAGCGCCGCAGTAGGTTCATCCAAAATCATTAACTGAGCTTCTCTCATATAAGCTCTAGCTAAAGCTATTTTTTGCCATTGCCCTCCAGACAGGTCAACTCCATCCTTAAATCTCTTTCCGATCATCTGATCATATTTAGCTGGTAACTTCTCTATCACTTCAGCGGCTAAGCTTTTTTGTGCAGCAGTCTCTATCACATCTGTTTGATTTTTAGATTCAATTTTACCTACCGCTACATTTAGTCCCGCTTTAAAAGAAAATTTAACAAAATCTTGAAAAATAACACCTATTGCTTTATTATAACTCACTGGATCATAGTCTTTTAAATTTATTCCGTCTAAATAAATATTTCCTTCGGTAGGATCATATAAGCGAGCCAACAATTTGACCAGTGTTGTTTTACCTGCTCCATTCTCACCTACCAATGCCAGTTTTTCCCCTGCCTTTAAATCAAAAGTCAGGTTTCTCATTACCCATATTTCAGATCCTTCATATTTAAACCCTACCTTAACAAAAGAAAATCCTTCTTTTATAACGGTGGGAAAAGGAATCATGGCATCTGTACTGATTACTTTAGGTCGAATCTCAAAAAAATCAAAGAAATCCTTCAAGTACAATGCCCCTTCGGTGATTTTGGCAATTCTATTAAGAGTCCCTTCTAAAGTTATCCTAAAACGTAAAAATGAGCCAGCTAAAAATGTTAGGTCTCCGATGGTTATTTCACCTAGAACTGTTTTATAAATGATATAACTATATGTTCCATAATAAACAACTGTCCCTATCATGGAGAAAAGCACACCCCATAATGCACGTTTAGTAGCAATCAATTTATTGACTAAGTAATATTCATCACTTAACAATTTGAATTTACTCGCTAGAAACCCAGATAAGCCAAATACTTTTAATTCTTTCGCTGTTACATCGCTCGCTCCCGTGTATCTTAAATAATCTAGTTCCCTTCTCATAGGAGTCCAACTGTGTACTAAAGAATAAGTCTTTTCATTGAAGTGATTTTCTCCTAAAAATGCCGGAATCACAGACAACACCAGTAAAGCAATGAGCAATGGGCTAAAAAACAATAAACCAATCCCCAAGGAAAGCATAGTTACTAAATCTTGAATTTGACTCAATACTTGTGACATCAGCACCGTCCTTCCTAATGTTTGCCTTCTGGCCCGTTCCAACATGTCATAAAATTCTGCATTTTCAAACTGATCTAAGTCTAAAATAGCTGCATGTTCAATTAGCTGAATGGAAGACTTATTGGCAAATAAATCCCCCAATAGGCTATCTATAAGGGCAATAATCTTATTGAGAACATCTGACATGATAGCCAAGATCAATTCTGCCACCACTAAATAAGTAACCAACTCATAGTCAGGTTCTTTAGTAGAAGATAATAGAATTACTTCATCCACTATTAACTTCCCTATATAAAGCATTCCTACAGGCAGAACAGATTTAAATACCCTTAGTAATAAATTTAAAAAAGCCATTTTAGGGTGACATTTCCAAATCAAAACCAGAAAACGGGGAATATATTTTAATGCTAAAAACTGTTTCTTCTTATCACTCATATTATAGGGCAAGTTTAGCAAACTAAATTCTGATAGTTAAATACTTCTGCATGAATGACTGTTTTTTTAACAAAATAAGTATTTATTCCTTCCTCAAACCGCATTATGCATGAGAAGTTCTATTACTGATTACAGGTCTTCTCCTTACAACCATTTAGCACAAGTTTGTTAAATCACCATAGACATGCGCTGTAGGTAATTTTTTATTGAAGAAGGTGGTGCCGCCTTGGCAAAAAATGAGCCTCTTGCAGCACTAAGGGAAGGATTTTTAATGCACTACAATGAAAAATTAATAGGAAGATAAACGGTGTTTTATATCTAAATAGGTATTAGTAGATGACAATTAGTAACAACTGGTCAAAAGACTACTTTAACTCGATAATATCTCAGTTCATCGATAAATTAACATACCGTTAATCTTAGTTGTTTCATTTGCCGTATAATAGTTAAAATTAAATAAGCATAAGGCATAACGGGAAAATGCAATTAGAAATATTTGATCTTTGATTTATTTAATACTATATTTGAAAAGTAATATTTTGAAATACAATTTATACACTTATGAATTTTTTGAACAATTTATTTAACACTCAACGAGATAAACTAGTGTTAAAATACAATAAACAGGAAGATAACTGGTTTGTTGAAAAGGCAGGAAGTATTCTTTATTTGGGTACTAAAGAACAATGCAACAAATATTTATCACATCATCAATTCAGTACTACATGATTAATATTTCTAAAGACACACACAAATCACCGAAGACTTCGCGCCTCTAAATTTGTTTATAAACAATATAGAGGCGTTTTTATTTCAATAAATTCTTCAACCCTTCTCTATAAGCCTTTCCTATAGGTAATTTTACATCTTCAAGCTGCACTTGATTCCCTTCTACATATTCAAGGTATTTTAGAGAAATAATGTATGATTTATGCGTTCTCAAAAACATAGACTTGGGTAGTTTTAATTCATAATTTTTCAATGTCTCAGAAACTATAAGTGTCTTATCAGTTGTATGAATTTTAGCGTAATCTCCTATAGACTCAATGTAAGTAATACGATCATAGCTAACCTTGTAAATTTTCTTATCTGTTTTAACTACCAGAAATAATTGAGAAACATTCGCCCCTACTTTTGAAAACACATTAAGAGCTTTTTCAATAGCCAAATAGAACCGATCAAACCCAAATGGTTTTACTAAATAATCTATGGCATTTAACTCAAAGCCTTCTACTGCATAATTAGGGTAAGCTGTACTGAAAATTACTGCTGGCTTATTCACAAGCCCTTTGTAAAAATGAATCCCGGATAATATGGGCATATTCACATCCAGAAAAATAAGGTCTACAGACTCATTTCTCAGCAATTGACCCGCTTCTAATGCATCTACACATTCACCTACAAGGAGCAATTGTTCATGATCTGTAATATACTTCCTCAAAACATCTCTTGAAAGAGGCTCATCATCTATAATTGCACATTTAATTATATTCATTACTTAATTTTTAAATTAAGTTCCACTATAAATTTATCAGCTAAATCTTGAATGTTGATATTAGCTTTGTTTCCATAAGTGTGATCAATTCTTTTTCTGACATTTTGCAAACCGATTCCATGGCTTCCTTTTTCTTCTATTTCATCTATTTTGCCTTTGTTATTTTCTATAATAAAACATAGATAATTACCTTTATTAGATAATTGTAAGTTTACATAGCTATTTTTAGAGACAGCTTTAAGACCATGTTTAAAGCTGTTTTCAATTAAGGGAAAAAACAAAAGTGGTGGAATCATTATTTTATCATCAGAAATAGATATTTCAAAATTGATTTGACAACTTTCATCTAGTCTCACTTTTTGTATATCAAGATAATCACTTATCAATTTGATTTCTTTAGCCAAAGAAACCTTCTCTTCTACTATATCATATATCATGTATTTCAATAGTTGAGACAATTTCAACACTACGTCTGGTGTCTGACTAGCGCCGCTTAATGACAAAGAATAAATACTGTTTAGGGTGTTGAAAAGGAAATGAGGATTCACCTGAGACTTTAATGCATTTAGCTCCAGAAAATTCCTCTCTTTCTCTGCGCGTTCTAATTGAAACCATGATTTACTCAGCTTTAAAAGGGTTGAAAGGATCAAATAAATTATAAAAATAGCAATTAAAACCCTAATGTCTATAAATGAAACTATGTAAAATTCAATGGGTAAAATAGGGATAACCGCCTCGAAAAGAATCTCATGTAAAAGAACAGTAAAAAAGAGATTAAGTAAATTCAACAGTAGAAACAAGTATATCTTTTGATAACTAAAGTAGTTTGGGGTAATCCATCTAATATTCAAGTAAACCAGTGCTAATAAGGGAATATGGAAGAAAAATGAATAGATAAAATCAATGATCTTAAGATAACTGGAAATGGAAAAATAGGAACCCACTATGTAGAAAGACAACATCCAGAGCAAAGTATGATGTAACCATGTTCTATTCAACCATTTCCTAAACATCATCCCTATTATTTATGGCCCTTAATTTTATGATAGACTAAAGTTTCTTCATAAACACTTTCGTCTTGTGCGTATCTTTCTATAAACTTTTGAATCTGACGTGGCTGAGCTGTAATAAGTACTCTATCATCTACTATTTCATGGCTTAACCTTATCAAATTACTCTTAAAAAGGTTTTTCAGTTTCTTTTCATTAAAAGTCTTTAATTCTAGCTTGTCTTTTGAAACATCTATCTTCATAAAAGTATGAACAGGTATAAAGTTTGGGTTATCTACTTGTTCTTTGAGAGGGAACAAATCCAAAAAGAGGTCCTCTCCTATTTTGACAACATAGGCTTTATAACTTTCAATTTCAGAGTTTTCACTAATCATTTGTAGAAAGTAAAATTCGCTTTCGTCCTTTCCCAGAAAATCATTTACACCTTCAGAGATTTTCTTTACTGTGCTGCTAAGTTTTTCAAAGTTTGCATTAAGAGAATCCTTGTAGACAGTATCTATATCATTGAAAACAAAGATATCTTCATACTCCTCTATCTTTTCATCATCACTTTCCAATGAAATTGAAAAGCGTTCTTTATCTTTTTCCACTCTACCATCATCACTTTTGACAGAAATTTCTAAGGCAATCCGTGAAAAATCCAGTAGATTGGATGAATCATCTTTGGATTTCCATTTCCCAATTATTTCATTTGGATAATAAAGAGTCTCTTTTGTGAAAATTGGGAATAGGGAATAAATACCGCAAGAACTCATTAGGCATATAACCAAAAGATAGGCAATCAATATTGTCTTTTTCATATTCTTTTGTTTTTTGTATTTCCCAATAATCAGGATAATCTAAAAAAACACATAAAAATATCTGTAAACGACTCAATTAAGCAGTTAAACGACCATATATAACCAGAAAAATAAATTTAACGGGAATAGTGCTGCAATCTCTTTAGCAAGTCATCTCTTTGATCCTTTACAATGGGTACTTCTAGACCATTGATAATTAAGTTTTTATACCCAATCTTATCTACTTTTTCTAAGTTGATAATATAAGACCTATGACATTGAAAAAACTTTCTTTCAGGAATTATCTGAATAAAGTACTTTAAGCTGGATTTAAGAACATGTTTCTTTTCTGGGACAATAATCTCAATATAATTTCCACTCGCCTTAACCAATAAAATGTCATCAAACTTTAATTTAACAAAGAAACTATCGTCTTTCAAGAAAATCGCATCATTGATTACAAATTCCGGTTTCTCTTCACCTTCTGTTTCATTAGACAACTTTTTTTCACTATACCTCTGGAATGCCAGTTGAATAGCCACATCCAAATTATCTTCATCCACTGGTTTCATCAAATAACCATAAGGCATGGTTTTGATAGCATTGTCGATTGTTTCTTGATCTCTGAAAGAAGTTAAAAATATATATGGGACATCCACAGATTTTTTTAATTGTTCTGCAAGCCATATACCATTCTCATTACCTTTCAGTCCAATATCAAGTAAAGCGATATCTGGTTTACGCTCTTGAATAATTTTAAGTCCTTCTTTGGCATTATCAGCACAACCTAATACCTCATAACCTTTATCCTCTAAGATCATGACCATTGTCCTTGCTATCAAAGCCTCATCTTCAATCAGTATTACTGATATTTCCGCCATAAAAAATATTTACCTTCACAGTAAAATAAAAACCAATTATAAAGAGATTTGTCTGAAAATACTATTTAACATGAGGCTTATTTTATTCCTTTTATAGAATTTTGATCAATGGCCGTTTAACCATTTATCTCGCATACTCTTGGCATTTTGAGAAAGTTTACTCCCACTATTTTCAAATAACCTAGTCGTCATTAATGGGTTTTGTGCTAACTTAACTTTAGTCTTCATCATTTTCCCAAAACGCATGTATTCAATCGTTAATTCTTCATTAATTCTCCCACTCTTGACTAAGTTATCAAATTGCTTCGCATCCACTACACTTTTCGAATTGACAGATAAAATCACATCATTATTAGTTAATCCTGCCTTGTATGCCGGACTTGATATCTGTGGATTCCCGGAGATAATGAATTGATCTTTCTTTTTTTTCACACTTACCCCAATATATGGCTCATCAGCAGCTAAGTGCTGATATTCAACACCTACAAATCCTAAAAGTTCTTCATAGTTTGGTTTATTAGAGCTGTACACATAATTATCAAAAAAGTTATTGGCAAATTGATCCCCTGCATAAGTCATCAACTCATTTTTTAAATCCTTAACGGAATAAGGAATCTCATTAATCCCATAATTATTCCAGACCTGCTGCATAAACCCATCTAAAGTTAACTGATTTCCATTTTGTTTTCTTAACGATAGGTCAAGTGCCAGTCCTAATACACTACCATAAGAGTAATAAGATATAAAAGTATTTTCTCTATTGGTTGGGTCTATAGAAGACGCAGCATCTACAAAAGGTGCCTGATAACTCATCTCAATAGGATTAAAATACTCTCTGGCTGGTGAGTTCCATACGTAATTCATAGTTCCTGCTAAACTTTCCACATATTCTTTAGGTGTTATTATTCCTGCCCTACACAAAATAAGCCTTGTATAATAACTGGTAAAACCTTCTGCAAACCATAATTCACCACTCATATTTGCATCTTCAAAAGAAAAAGGTTCTAAAGCTGCAGGTCTTATACGTTCTACATTCCAAGCATGGAAAAATTCATGAGAAACAGTGCCTATGTGGTCATTAAACCCTCCTTGTTCCAATCCATAAGAATCTGTCAATATAGTTGAATTACGATGTTCCATACCATCACCAGAAACACTATTGTTGTAACAGGCAAGAAAAGTATAGGTTCCAAAATCAAAATCAGGTAAAGTCCCAAAAACTGCTTTTTCTTCTCTAACTATGGCCTTTATTCGTTCAAAATATTCATTAATTAATTCTTCCGAGTCGCCTCTATGATGTAAAGCAAATCTAATTTTATAGGTTTTCCCATTTGCTTTTTCTTCAAACTCTTTCAAGGTAAAATTACTAATCTCGGTAGGGCTATCCATAAAATAATAAAGGTTTGGCGCATAGAAATAACCATCTGCCCTTTCTTCTAGTTGAGTAGCTACTTTCCAATCTGTGCCAGACAAATCGAATTCAACCTTTATTGGTCTATGTTCATAATTCTTGGCATACATGAAAGTAGCTGGTATATTAAGATGGGCATGGCTACCATCTACTTGAGAGTAGGTTCCATCTGCTCTATTAGCAAATAATTGATAGGTGAATTTTACATAACCATCATGATTTCCTACTTCCCATTCTTGTGGGTTTGATCGGGTTACAACAAGTATATTACCTTTACTATCGAAGGCTTTTACATCAAATACATTCTTAGCGAAATCATGAATAGCATATCTTCCAGGAGAAGTTCTACTCATTTGTATTTTTAGTACTTTCTTTTCTAGTGCCGGGAATTCCAATGATACTTCTGCCAAATGATGTTGTGCATTTGGAAAAGAAATATGATAAAAGTGATGAGTTTGAGCATTTAGACCAAGTGAAGTAAATAATGCTATCAAAAAAATAACCTGACGTATCATATATGTGAGCTTTAGTTCAAATATAATACATCAGGCTTGTCTAAATGGGGTATAATACCAATACCGTTCTAATTAAATAAAAGAAAAGGTTAAAACCGTATTTTAAAAGACAAGTAGCAGTTATAAATTCATAATTACTGGTATCCAAGTAAATAATTTAATGCGTTTTACTATCCAAAATTTCTACTTTAAGATCTTCATATAGGAGGGTTGGCCTGTCAAAAACCCCGGCAGAGCCGCGATGGCGTACCATGTTGTTTTTGACCGCCAAGCGGCCTTGTAGATTTTTTTGGTTCCGTTTTTTCAGGGGTCCGCCCCCGCGGCATGGAAAAAATGAATCGGACTGCCGACGCAGAAAGCCCCTAATTTTAGGAAT
>CALGOB010000054.1 GCA_937958005.1 uncultured Cyclobacteriaceae bacterium | reverse complement strand
GTGCCTCAATGTTTCTTATGATGAGGTAATGGATTTAGCGAACCATCACTATTTGGTTCGGGGTATTTTAGGTTTAGAAGTTACCCATGGCGAACATAATAGAAAGCAATATTCAAAGTCAACTATCTATGATAATTTAATCCCTAAGGGATATTAATTCCCCGACTCTTGAGTCGATCATTAAATTATTGCCCATAGATACCCCGTACCCTTGGGTCGGGGTTGGTTCATTATTGCTCAGTGATGAATCACTTGAACAGATCAATGCGGTTGTTATAGAGTTAGGCCATCGGGTATTTAAGCATAATAAAAAAAAAGACCGGGCTTTATCCTTAAAGACTGCCAAGGCCAGGGAAAAAAAGGCCAATTTACTGCTGGCAGCTTAGACCAACTCCCCAGAATCGATCAAAACAGGTAGTTCAACAGGATAGCTATGCACAAAGAACAGAAAAATAGCATCATTTTGCCAAAGATCGTTGAATTACAGAGTTAGTCGGTAGACCTGTCAATTAAATGGGATATAACCACCTTATTAAATTCATATCAAAACTAAGAATATTCATAAATCATTTTCAAACCCCCATAGAATTCGGACGGACACTAACTAACAGCCATTTATTGATTTCTGAAGAATTTTCAGTTTGAGAGCGAGTTTAGAGACGTTTCTACCCAGGTTTATTGCTTGATCCTTTAACTAAGGGAAGAGGGCTTTCAGTAAAATATAAAACCAACTGTTAGCTGATTGGTTTATCAACTAACAGTTGGAGATAAGGCAAGTTTAAACGAGTATTATTCTTTAGTAAATTTCAGGAAAGTCTTCTGGGGAAGTTTCAGAGATCATTTCGTAGATTTTTTCAACTACATCTTCAGCGTTAGGCTTTGAGAAATAATCACCATCTGATCCATAGGCTGGTCGATGCTCTTTACCGGTTATTGTAATCGGTTTAGAATCAAGAAATTGATAGCCTTCCTGTTTCTCAATAGTTTGCTGTAGCATAAAAGCAGTTGCACCTCCTGGTACATCTTCATCTATAAATGCAATTCTATTTGTTTTCTGAAGTGATTTAACAATATCACTATTCTTATCAAACGGGATTAGTGATTGAACATCTATTACCTCTGAAGAAATACCAAACTCCTCTAGTTGCTTGGCTGCTTCCATTACAATTCTGCAAGTACTACCATAGGTAACTAAGGTCACATCACTTCCCGACTTTAATACCTCAGGAATGCCTAGTTCAAGTTTCATCTCCCCAACATTTTCAGGAAGCTTTTCTTTTAACCTATAGCCATTTAGTGATTCAATGATCAGCGCAGGATCATCAGATGCAAGCATGGTATTGTAAAATGCAGCCGCTTTAGTCATATTCCTTGGGACGAGTACATTAATACCTCTCAGGGTATTTAAAATCATGCCCATAGGTGATCCTGAGTGCCAAACACCTTCTAGCCTGTGTCCTCTAGTTCTTATGATCAAAGGCGCTTTCTGTCCGCCCTTAGTTCTATACTGCAAGCAAGCAAGGTCATCTGATAAAGTTTGAAGAGCATATAATAGGTAATCTAAATATTGAATTTCCACTATAGGTCTTAATCCCCTTAAAGCAGCACCTATACCCTGACCGATAATAGTAGTTTCCCTAATGCCTGTATCAGTAACTCTAATTTCACCATGTTTTTCTTGCAAACCAGCGAAGCCTTGATTTACATCACCAATTCTTCCAACATCTTCTCCTATTGCAAATACCAAAGGATTGTTTTCTAAAATGTTATCAAAACATGCCTGCATGATTTCCCTGCCATCTACTGTTTTTGTAAGGTCGTTGTAGACTGGTGGTACAGCTTTAATAAGTGCAGAAGCATCTTTCGATTGACTAAAGACATGTGAATTATACTCATCTTTGTATTTTTCACCTTTGCTTTTAATCCAATTTATTAGATCAAACCTACCAGTACTGCTTTCAGTCCTTGCAATCCAGGCGGCCTTTCTAGCTGCAGAGAAGATATCAGCCTTAATTGGGTTTGTCGTATTTTTTAAACCTTGAGCTATTGCATTCAAAGCATCCGCTTTGTCACTACCCTCAGCAACCGCACTGATCAACGATATTGCTTCTTTAGCGTCAGCGTTTATTGATTTAGTATAAGCTTTCCAAGCTTGGCTTTTCGCTATTTTAACATTTTCTTTAGCAGATTTTTCAATGGTCTCTACTTCTTCTAAAGTAGCATAATTGTTATCTAATATCCACTGTCTCATTTGAACATTGCAATCATATGTTCTTTCCCAAGCTAATCTCTCTTCAGACTTATAGCGTTCATGAGATCCAGATGTAGAATGTCCTTGAGGTTGGGTAACTTCCGTCACATGGATGAGTGAAGGGATGTGATCTTTTCTTGTAGTATTGGTTACTTTTAGATAGGTACTAATTAAAGAAGGATAATCCCATCCTTTAACGGTAACTATTTCAAAACCTGCTTCTTTACTATTCCTTTGAAGTCCTGATAAAGCTTTTGAAATACTCCCTTTTGTGGTATGGTATTCTTTAGGGACAGAAATACCATATTCATCATCCCAAACAGACATAACCACGGGAACCTGCAATACCCCAATTGCATTCATCGCCTCATAAAAGTGACCTTCTGAAGTTGATGCATTCCCTATTGTACCAAAAGCCACCTCATTTCCATTAATAGAAAAATCTTGATAACCAGAAAGCTGTTGATTGTTCCTATACAATTTAGAAGCATAAGCTAAACCTACTAAACGGGGCATTTGACCTGCGGTAGGTGATATATCAGAACTACTGTTCTTCATATCAGTTAAAGTCTTCCACTCTCCTTTTTTGTTAAGGGAGCGTGTACCAAAATGAGCATTCATTAATCTTCCAGCAGAGGCAGGCTCTGCATCTATATCGGTATGCGCATACAATTGTGCGAAGAAATGTTCAAGAGTCAGTTGACCGATAGCCATCATGAAAGTCTGATCTCTATAATAACCAGACCTAAAATCACCATTTCTGAATGCTTTTGCCATGGCAAGCTGTGCTACTTCTTTGCCATCACCAAATATCCCGAACTTGGCTTTGCCCATAAAAACCTCTTTTCTTCCAGTTAGGCTTGCCTCCCTACTTTCTACGGCTATTTTATAGTCCAATAGAATTTCCTCTTTGTCTGGCATGATAGTTTGATTTGTCTTAGCAATCTTTTCCGACATAAAACTTTTGGATTAAAGTGAAGGTACTTCTTTAGTACAATGCTACGAATTTAATAAAAACAATGATGAATTCCAATTCTAGAAGTTTCTAAATTCCATATTATTTATTAATTTAGCTCCTGATTAGTTTTATAAACAGAATAAAATTTTTTGTTTACACAGTTAATAAAAATTAAATTTTGTTTTTAATTAAAAATTAAAAAAATAATAAAAAAATGAGTTTCTAGTAAGATTCTCAAA
The DNA here is from genome assembly GCA_937958005.1 of uncultured Cyclobacteriaceae bacterium. GTDB lineage: Bacteria > Bacteroidota > Bacteroidia > Cytophagales > Cyclobacteriaceae > JANSWY01. The sequence continues at coordinate 3,732 of CALGOB010000054.1, read as the reverse complement.
GAATAGTCGTAGCAATATAATTTTATAAAATATGATAATCGGAGTTCCTAAGGAAATTAAAAACAACGAGAATAGAGTTGCAGTTACTCCCGCTGGTGTTACAGAGTTGACTAAGGCAGGGCATACAGTATATGTTCAAAAAACTGCAGGTGAAGGGAGTGGGTTTAGTGATGAAGAATACATAAGTGCAGGTGCATCTATTAAGCCAACAATAGAAGATACCTATGCGATTGCTGAAATGATTATTAAAGTGAAGGAACCTATAGAGCCTGAGTATAAATTAATTAAAAAAGGCCAGTTGGTATTTACTTACTTTCATTTTGCTTCCTATGAGCCACTTACTAAAGCAATGATAGAGAGTGGAGCAGTTTGTTTAGCTTATGAAACAGTAGAGAAACCAGATAGAAGTTTGCCATTACTGATCCCTATGTCAGAAGTAGCTGGAAGAATGTCAATTCAAGAAGGTGCTAAGTACTTAGAAAAACCATTGAAAGGAAGAGGAATACTTTTAGGTGGTGTACCTGGTGTTAGACCTGCTAAGGTTTTGATATTAGGAGGTGGTGTCGTTGGTACAAATGCGGCAAAAATGGCTGCTGGTCTAGGGGCTGATGTTACTATTATGGATTTAAGCCTACCAAGATTAAGATATCTTGATGATGTAATGGCAGCCAATGTCAGAACGGTGATGTCTAATGAATATAATGTCAGGGAAGCTATTAAAGACCATGATTTAATAGTAGGTGCTGTTTTGATTCCTGGAGCAAAAGCACCTAAATTAGTAACCAAAGACATGTTGAAGGACATGAGACCCGGTACTGTTCTAGTAGACGTAGCAGTAGATCAAGGAGGTTGCATTGAAACTTGTTTACCAACTACCCACGAGGATCCTACATTTATTATTGATGATGTAGTACACTATTGCGTTGCTAACATGCCAGGAGCTGTGCCTTATACTTCTACATTAGCTTTGACTAATGCTACTTTGCCTTATGCCTTGCAATTAGCAAACAAAGGATGGAAAGAAGCATGTTCGGCCAATAAAGAACTAAAACATGGTTTGAATGTGATAGACGGAAAAGTGGTTTATAAAGGGGTTGCAGACGCATTTAATTTACCACTTCACGAGGTAGAGGAATTTTTAAGTTAATCACTGATTAATTCTCTAAATAGAGGAATGTCCTGAATGAATGAAATATTTTGGGTTGAGAAATCTGTTTTGTAACAGAAATGTCTCAGCCCATTTGTAATTATAGTGATTGGTGCTTTGATCTGAGTATTATAGGTAGCAGCCTGATTGAATGCATCTTGGGTGATTTTTACATGAGGAGCTTTACATTCAACTAGTACAATTGGAGTCCCTTTTCTATCACAAACTATAATGTCTGCTCTTTTCCTCATTTTATGATAATGGAGAAGTTTTTCAATCCGAAACAACCCTTTCGGGTAATTTTTTTCAACGATTAGATAATTAACAAAATGCTGTCTTACCCATTCTTCAGGAGTGAGATATAAGTACTTTCTTCTGAGGATGTCAAAAATATATTTTTTATCTCCATCTTTTTTTAACCTAACTTCGAATTCAGGAAGGTTTAACCTAGCTAGCATATCCTTTTAGTTTTCCGTTGTCTTTTAATCTTAACAGTACAACTAAACCAGCAATAAAATATATTGCAAGGGCTATTGTGCTATTTCTCATACTTCCAGTTACTTGCTGTACAAAGCCAAAAGAGAGAGTTCCTAATGCAGAAGAAAGGTAAAAAGCTACATCATAGAAACTGAAGAAAGAAGCGGTGTCTTGGGTGTTTTCAGGCAATAACTTAGAGTAAGTAGCTCTTGATAGTGCTTGTATTCCCCCCATTACAAGGCCAACTACAAAGGCAAGTAAGTAAAATTGACTTTCATTAGTTACTAGGTAGGCAGCAAAACATATAAAAATCCATATCACGAGCATAATAGATATGGAAAGCTTGTTGCCATTCCTTTTAGAAAGCTTGGCGAATAAATAAGCTCCTGGTATAGCAACTAGCTGAATGATAAGAATGGTAGTGATCAATGAATTAGTTTCCATTTTCAATTCATCTGCGGCAAAGGTCGCTGCTAGGTACATAACAGTCTGAACCCCCATGTTATATAGGAAAAAGCTAGTTAAAAAAGTTTTAATGTCCTTGTGTACTTTTAAGCTTTTTAACACTTTTCTTAGTTCTTGGTATCCTTTTGAAAACAAACTGCCTTCCGTTTCAATTGTTTTTGATTTCGGTAAATTGTAAAATGTGATTTGAGAAAAACCCATCCACCATAAGCCAACGCATAAGAATGCAAGCCTAGTAGGAAGATCTACGTTCTCAAAACCTAAATCTTTATGAAATATGATGACTACAATATTTGCAGTCATCAAAATAACACTGCCTATGTAGCCCATTGAATATCCTTTCGCACTTATGATATCCATTTTTTCTTTTGGGGCAATTTCTGGTAAGTATGCATCATAAAAAACTAAGCCCCCTGCATAACCAATGCTGGCCAATACAGAACAAATAATCCCCCACTCAATATTTTTACCAGTAAACCAAAAAAGGCCCATGCAAGAAATGGATCCTATGTACATAAATACTTTTAGGAAAGATTTCTTTTTACCTGAGTAATCAGCAATACCAGAAAGAACTGGGAGTATAACAGAAAGAAAAAAGAATGAAAATGCCAATGAATAGGCTAATAGGACTGAGTTATTGATAGAAAAACCAAAAAAATCCACATTGGTAACACCATTTTTACTAGTTACAGCATTATAATAAGCTGGAAAAATAGCAGAAGTAATCACTAAAGAGTACACTGAATTAGCCCAGTCATACATACACCATGCATTAATTACCTTTTTATTTTCTTGGATCATGTTCAAATATATGCATTATCAATAATTAATAGGTAGGGATTACAGTGGTTAAATTATTAAACAACATGGTGTTGTTCTGAAACGGGATTAGCTTTTTCATGAATATACAGAGAAGAGCTCTTTTGAGTTTTTGTTTAATCATTAAGAAACTGAAGGACAATAACACAGTTAAATCATTAGGGCTAATAAAGTGAAATTGCCCATTATTGAAATAGAGCCAATCATATATGATTTTTTCCATTGAAATATAATTAGCCTAAAAAGTTTGTACTTGACAAAAACTCCTTGTTAATTCGCGTAAATTTTTAGTAGTTAATATCATCTCATCTGAGAATGATACTTAAAGATAATATTGAAATCAATTTTTTGGATCAATATTAATGATATGGCCATGTCTTAGGGGGGTGCCTCGTTGGTTTGGTTAGCAAAAATAAACCAAGACATGGCCTCTTTTATTATTTAGGCAGAGTCATATCATTTATGAAAAAGAATTTTTTTATTTTTTCTGATAGACTTTAGTCGTTTTGTGTCCTATAAATGAGCAGCTCTTTTATCAAAGGATGAGAACTTTTTCATAAATTGATGCACAATAAATAGGATCTCCTTGAATTTAAAAAAATGACAAAGACCCTTGTTTAAAGTGGTTTGAAGTACATTTCTCTTTTTATATATAAATTCAATACCTCGGTTTTTAAGGATTCTAGCAAAAAGTGAGGTATTGGTGTTTTTTAAAATTAAAATCAGTGCAATAGACCTTATCACGGTTTATTTATGATAGCTTTTTATTTACAAATATCGCCTTGATCTGTGTCCCTACGGATCACTTAAACCCGAATGATGCA
>CALGOB010000053.1 GCA_937958005.1 uncultured Cyclobacteriaceae bacterium | reverse complement strand
GGTGTTTTTTAAATTTAAAATCAGTGCAATACTTATTGTGAAAATAAGCTCAAATTGATCTTTGACCCCTCATTTTGTTTTATTCGTCATGAAATAGTTATGTTTTTTATGTCAAAGTTAAATTCAAGTAGACCCTAATTAACTATCATTTAGCGACTTGCTCAAATTTCGATACTCAAAATAATCTATTATTCCTACGTGTTGAAATCCTGTGAGAGCCACTAACTAACAGCTACTTAAGCTTCTCATCACAAAGATTCATGAATTAATCAGGTTAGAACTATTCAAGGAAAAAATTACAAGGGGCCTCTAAAAACTTGATTTGAAATTTTGACTAAGAGGTTTTTTTCTGAGACAAGGCATCAAAAACGGAGTTTAGAGGATCTAAATGAGTATTTTGATAACGCAGTATCAGGGAAAAAGATCGAGTCAAAAAGCAACAGGGAGTTTTTAGAGGTCCCCTACAGTTATGTTCTAATAAAAAAGGTGTGCTTACAAAGTAAACACACCTTAAATTGAATACGCAATTTTCAATTATCGATCTAATTATTGAGTCATTACATCTTTAACACTTTCATTGTAGAAACAATGTCAGCATTTTCGTCTGTAACTACCATATGGTAAATTCCTCGCTGTAATTTTTGAATATTAATAGTTTCAAAAGTGACACCAGATTTTACATCCATAGCTTGCTGATAAACGACTCCTCCATTATATCCAAATATTTGAATATTGATCTTTTTATCTTCATTATTATCTAATGAAATTCTCAACTCATTCTCTACAGGGTTAGGATAAGCACTTACTATAGCATCTTCATTTGCCACAATATTGGCCATTTCAGTGAACTCACTGACAGTGCTTGAAGCAGTATCTGGCATCATGTTATTTAATACGACAATTCCATCTACATCATACCCATCCGCATTACCACTTCTAAAATCGAAAGCATTACTTGTATCGGTAATCCTAATGAATTGGGCAGAAGCTAAACCACCATTAGCTAAATCTACTGAACCATCTTTGCAGATTTCATCAGCAATAATTACCCAATTGGATCCGTCAACAGATGCTTCTATCATGGCCGTTTCAGGATAGGTTTCACATGATAAGCCAGCATCTCTAAATGATGTTTCTACGATCAGTAAATCATCACCTTCTAAGTCAAATACTTCACAGGCTAATTGAATTTCTATAGATCCACCAAACCCGAGCGATACGAAATTATAAGCATCATTTTCCTGAGGTGCTCCTAATGCATTGCTAGAATTAGTCCTGATTTCAGGTAACGTATTTCCGTTTTTCCTGTTCCCAGGAGTGTATGAAAGTACTTGATCTCCATAACATACATCCCCGTTTGTATTGATTACCTCAAAATTAACCGTAAGTGGGGTGCCAGATTTACCATTACCGTTTCTTCTTGTGAAGGCAGAGGCTGTTACCATATTATTTCCTAAAGGCAATTCCATAGACCTAAAATCTGTACCGCCTCTTCGTTCTCCTGCAATGGTATATGGTGCCGAATTGTCCCTTCGAAACCTTTGAGATCCATTAAAATCAAAAATGACACTACCTACTGTTTCAGGGTTTGTAATTGCCTGAATATTAAAACTATTGCTAGGATAGTTATCAAGGTTAATTACATCGCCTTCCTCTAAAACATCAATAATGACATCAGTTTCAGCATCTATCAGATTAAAAGAAATTACATCGGGTAAATTAAGTACTTCTAAACTAACAGGGACTAGTAATACAGGAGCTACTGGGTCATTACTACTGAATATAAAATCACTTTGAAAATTCCCAGGTGCTAAGGTAGCTGCATCTAATGTATAGGAAATTACATCACTTTCACCAGCTGCTAAAACACCAGTAACAGGTGGAGTAATAGTAATAGCCAACTCATCCTCTAAAAATGCTGTATTGAACAATATTTGCAATCCTTCTACACCATTTGGCCCTTCTACACCAATAGTACTACTGGTAGCCACTGTTGAATTAACATTAGCATATTGAAGTAATATGGAGCCATCATCATTAAGGATAATTTGGAATGTAACAGGGGCTGGAGGCGTTCCAAAACCAAAACCTGGTACCGCTTCGTACTGTACAATAAATTGATTGCCTACTGTTTCATAAAAAACACCAGTTCCATCTTGAGGTTCTAAATCATCCCATAATCCAGCAATTATAAAGTTAGGGTTGCTAGAATTTGGGATTTGCTGATTCACAAAATTACTTCCGATTAATTCTGAGAAACTTAAAAAACCATTGGCTCCTATATAAACACTGTCATTATCAATTCCAAAGAAATTAAAATCAAAAGGTAAAGCTACTTTTTCATTACCATCTGCACCTACATTCGCTTGCGTACCTGTAGTACTTATATCATTAAAATTAAAAGGTGTACCACCACTATTACTATCTACCCATGAATATCCAAAAGTACCTGGTCCTCCACTTGCATTTAATACTGTGGGGCCTACACGATTATCAATAGTTAGTTTGTCCGTAATAATTGGGTAATCAATATATTCATATTGATTTTGTGTCAATAGGCTTTGAGCAGTTCCAAAAGTAGGAGGGGTCAAGCTATAAATTAAATCAGCTACTCCTGTATTTGTAATTACCAATGAATCTGTGATAGATTCTGTTTCATAGACTACAGCAGATATAGAATCAGGTGCAACTTCTATAATCGGAGGTGCAATACCAGTTCCAAACAAGAATACTGGTAAGAATTCATTACCAAAGCTATCATCACTTGCAATAGTGATCAAATCGCCTATAACTCCAGCAGTAGAAGGGGCAAAAGTGACTGTGATATCTATAGATTCATTTGGTAAAATAGATACAGGCCCATTATTGCTTAATGTAAAATCAGGATTGAAGCTATTAATACTACTTATTTCAAGTGTCTTGGTTCCTGTATTTGAGATCTGCAAAGTCTGCTCTGATTGTAACCCAATAAAAATAGGGTCAAAAGTCAAGGAATCTTGGTCTACCACAATTTCAGGAAACCCGACTACTGTTAGGTCAAATAATCCTGTAGCATTAGGTGTTACAGGATCATTACTGGAAACATTTAGTTCATCAAAGAACTGACCATCATTTAAATCAGTTGCATCCAATGTTACCGATAAACTAAGTTCACCACCAGCCGGAATAACCCCATTTCTAGGTGAAGCATCAGTGATAAATGAAGTAAGGGCAAAGGCAGGTCTAATAAACCTTAGTGCTAAATTATCACGAATATAAGGAGCATTAAATACTACTTGCGCGCCATCAGTACCATCTGCATTTTCAATCCCCACTGTAGCTTGATTTAAAAATGGAGCAGTTTCAACATCAAGGTAAAAGATATCGATGTTTCCATTGTCCATTAATACAATCTGAAAAGTTACACTTTCATCATCAGTACCAGCAAATCTCGACACATTGGTCCACTGTATGATGAAACGATCTGCAAATGCTTGATGGTGGATTGTTCCATCAAAATTTTGAGGGGATAGATCATCCCAGAGTGCTGCAATTAAATCGTTGGTTCCTGTAGGATCAGGAATTTGATCATTAATAAAAGTAGGTCCACTTGGTTGTTCAAAACTGATAAAACCATTTGAGTTGACCCATAGGCTAGATTTTTGATCTCCATAGAATTCAAAGATGAATGGAAGAGTCAGTTCTAAAGAACCATCATCACCCAAGGTAGTGGAGATCTCGGTACCTGTAGCAGAAATATCATTGAAATTAAAGACAGGGCCACCTATTTCATCACTGTCTATCCAAGTATAGCCGAAGCCTAGATCTGTTCCTACACTATTGCTAATTAAATGACCTAACCTATTGTCTGCGGTGCCTTTCTGTGTATCAAAGATGCCAAAATCAATTTTTGTCGTATTGTTTCCAACAAAACTTGGATTAGCTAGAATAGAAGCTGCAGTAAATTCGGGTAAAGAAAATATCAATGGAAAATCCCCTTCATTTCTAACGGTAATTTCTGAGTTAATGGATTCGCCTGCATCTACAGTTTCTACCACTGTTTCAGGATTAAGAACAATCACAGGTGGTGCTGTACCTATACCAACTACAATTAACAAGGTTATAGGCTCATCCGTATCTGAACTGTTTATAGTTAGAATACCATTACTATTGCCTAAAGAAGATGGCGTATAAGTTACTGTGACGTTTAAACTATCTGAAGGACCTACTACCGTTGTTTCAGGTGATACTTCAAAATCAGGATTGTCTGAAGTGATGCTTGAAATGTCAAGTGTACCAAGCCCTTCATTGACAATTGTAAAATCAAGTTCACTACTGGCTCCTAAAAACACTGATCCAAAAATCAGGAATTGATCAGACACTGCAATTTCAGCTGTTTGACCTGTTACAGTAAATTCTGTAGGTACTGCAACTGTTGGACTATTAGGATCATTGCTTGCTATGGATATGTCTGTATTGTAAATACCGTTCCCTAGTTCTTCACCATCAAAAGAAACCAATAGATTAATGCTTTCACCAGGATTTACATTTCCACTACTAGGTTCAATCGTTAAATAGCTGTCGCTTGATACATCACCACTTAAAGCACGGGTCAAAAATACGAACCCAGAAGGATTGTAAGTTGTACCTGCATCTCCACTAAAGAAATAAGTATCGGATCGTTGAGTAGCAACATCATCTATGCCTTGCGGAAATGCAATTCCATCAGGGTATTTATGTACAACCCAAAATTCATCACCTTGCGAAAAATTAATAGGTGTAGCAAGTTGGGTCAATAAGAAAATACCATCTGTGCTTGCTATATCAATTGTCTGGCTTTGCAATAAAATTCCATCTGCAGGTGTTGCGCCACCTTGATAGATTTCCATGATGATAACAGGGTTTGTCACTGCCTCAGTACTATAAGCATTTCTTACTGCTGTTAAGTTAAAGCTTGGCTGCTCTACAACAAACTTTATTCCAGTGGTGTAGGCAGTAGTAGTTAATCCTGCAAAATCTGAAGGGAAATTGATGCCAGAATCATAGGAAATAGAATCTGCAAAAGTGTTATTATTGGTATTTCCAGCAGTTCCTTCATTTAGCTGAGGAATAGCTGAGGCAGTGATTGAATTCTCTTCAAATTGGCCTGTATTTCCTAAACCATATAATCTTAAGTCAATAGGTTGACTTAGTTGGGATTGATTAAGTGCGCCATTTAACAAAGTTACTGTTGTTGCCTCTAGGGATGTTGAAAATTCAAGTTGACTGTCTCCTGTATTACTCACAACAATCGTATCAAACACTATGGCAGGATCAGCTAATTGAACATCAACACTGGCAAACAACGAATCAGGAGAAATACTAATGCTTGGTGGTGATACTACCGTAAGTGTGGTAGGTACAGTAATGAGACCATTATCAGGATCATTGCTTGAAATGTTTATATCAGCACTAAACACCCCCGTTTCTAATGAACGTGCATCAAAACGGACGGAAACTATTGCTGTATCTCCTATCCCTACAGTTCCAGACAAAGGAGAAGCAGTTATAAAAGGAGCTTCATCATCTCCATCAGTTATTTCTACATTTTCCATATCAAATGTAGAGCCAACTTCTTCCATCCCAGTCAATACTACAAACTGTTCTATTTTAGGAGCAAAACCTGTAGCGCTAAATACTTCTACACCATCAAAAAACACCCTAAAAACAGAGTTTTCACCATCTACCGAAACACGTAAATTAAAATACCCATCAGGTGTAGGGGTGTCTATATCAACAAAGTCTCCGGTATCACTGGATAGAATACTAATACTCCTGTCAGCATTAAACCTAATTCTGGTAATTACTGATTCTTCGGTTGGAGATTGAGGGATTACTTCCCATGTAGTTCCAGTTCCTTCTATTGATAGGGAAGCTGAAGCCACTGAGAATGCTTGTGATCCTTGTGCCACAACTGGAGAAAAAGCTAGAACAGCTGCAGGTCTGGTTCCTCCTAACCCATCAGATTCAGATCTAAAATGTTGTGTGCCAGTCAATGAATTGGCAGTTGAAATGGTGAAATTACCTGGAAATTGAGAAACCCAACCTAATTGACCATCTAACTCTCCCAAGGCAAATTCTTCAAAATCTGTTGCATACAAAGAAGTAGTTATCATATTCATTTTAGCGCTTTTAGCAGTAAATGAACTACTAATACCATCTCCTTTTTTAAACTTTTTGGATTTAAAACCATTGGTGAGTACATGCTGTTTGGTGAGTGCAGCATTGGCTGTAAATGTACCACCTAAAAGATTTTCTAAAGCAACGTCAAATGATAGCTCGGCATCGCCCTCATTAATTACTAAAAGTGGTTGAGTAGCTGTTTCACCTTGAGTCAAAGTTTGAGATAGAACATTAGGGGAAACTGATATTACAGGCCTTTCAGTGCCATCCAATACTGTCAATGTAACAGCTACTTCTGTAACTGTCTCTGTAGAGTCGGAATTGATGGTAACTGTTGTTTCAAATGTGCCTTTAGCAAGGCCTGTTGCATCTATTGTAAATAGAAGATCTATTGCTTCACCCGAGTTAAGACTGCCATTGGAAGGGTTTATTGATAACCAAGAGGCCTCTAGTGGAATATTAACCTCAAATGCTGTAGAATTAAAGCTACTAACATTAGATAACCTCACTGTATCTAAGCTAGATTCATCTAGTAATAGTGTATTGGTAATATTACCAGGCACCGCTAGGAAGGCAGGCGCATCTGCATCGTTTAGCACCCAGCCCATATCTCTGAAAAAACCACGAGTAGCATCACCGATATCAAAAATAGACTCAGCACTACCTGCTTGTGGAGTCATTAATGAATTAGGATCTCCAGCTGGAAATGTAGCTTCATCCCAATGTGAATAACTGGATCCACCTTGATAGGGAAACGGGGCAAAAAGCTCAGGTTGAGTACCACCTAAACCAGCTACAGCGAAAGAACCATTAACAAATAAATCCCCTCCTGTTAGTTGATTGCCCAATTCAGCGGAAGGATCAGAGAAAGTTGTTAGATCTACGTCATCTCCATTAACTACAAATAAACTGTAAATAGAAGGCAACCCGTTACTTCTTATAGTTCCCTGACCACCAGCAACATTGCTAACCCCTAAGAAACCTAGACCATGACCGAGTTCATGCAGGGCAATGGTTGCGAAATCAAATTGTCCAGCGGGTGTATTGCCATCTAAGCCAAAGTACCAAGGGATGCTGTTACCCAAGTTGACTACTAAATCAAATGGTTCTTCAGTATCTAAGTCAACACCAGCTAAAGCATTAGCCAGTCCAGCTGGATATAACACACCAGGTTCTGGAGCTCCTACAAAATCACCAATTAAATAAGTAGGTCCAGCGGAAGCTAAAACACCAGGCCCTAGAGTTGCAAATTCAGCAAACACCCGAATAGGGACTGATGATACAATTTCTGTAGCCCATATATCTATAGCAAATTGAAATGCAGCCTGAGCTTCTGGATTTGCTAAGGCTCCAGGGCCAAATGTTACAATAAATTCTGCTGTTTGCGTGACCGCATGAGAACTCCTACTTTTAAAAAGATCTGTCTTTAAAGGAATGCGTGTATGCATGTCATGTTCATGTGCAGGACATACAATCGGTTCAAAAGATTCTTTATATGGTTTTTGTGCAAGCAAAACTGTTGATATAGTTAGCAATATACCTGTCATTAACAGTTTAGCTTTTGATAATAAAATTAATTGCAAATAACGGTTATATAAACATAATCGACTGCAATTTTGCTTACGGTTTAATCTATTCATATAGAAAAAGTTAAGTTTGGTTACATAAATTTCGGTTGAAAGTAATCTCGTAGATTTCTTATAAACTAACAAAATAATTTGTTTAATAATGTTAATTTGTCTTTAACTGATAATTGATTTGATTAATGATAAATAATTGTTTATCAAATTATTATGTGTTTTTAAGGAAATAAAATAAAAATATATATTTTTGATTCCTAAATCGAATAAGTTTTATGTAAATATTTAATTATTAAAATTAATTATAGGAATAATTATCTTTCACAAAATGTTAGTTTGTATTTGTTGATTTGATAGAGCATAAATATGTTATCGGATGCTATTTCTAATATTATCACTCGATAATCAAATGACTGACAAATTTTATTAGATATTTAATCCCTAAAAGTTAGGGATTCCCTAGTAGGGCACTCTTACTCTTCCACGAACTCTAAAGCTTCCTTGCGGAGGCGCTGAGTAGATCATTAAATGATTGCCCATGGATAGCGTGTATCCTTCTGCTCCTAGCGCCTAAGCTTTCTTAGAATAGGTATTAGGCCATGGCTGATTCATTCTGTCATTTCTTTAAACAGAATTATGCATTAGAATCATTATGAGTTCATAAAGCTCAAATTTACAGACTCTTATGTTAGATCATCATAGCATGGTTATGGTGATCTAGCAAACTTGTGTTAAGTGATTGCAATGAAGAGACTTATAATCGGAATAAATTTTCTAATGAATAATGCGAGTTTAATGCTAAAATTAAAACATTATATACCTTACCTTCGCAAATCTATTTATAGCCATTATCCTTTTTACAATGAATTCAAATGATCAGAAAAAACAATTTATCTTAAATGCTGATCTTACAAAGATAATGTGGAAGCTTTCCTTGCCTGCTATTTTCGCTATGATGTTATTTGGGCTCAATGCCTTCATGGACACTGTTTATGTAGGACAGCTTTTAGATGAACTAGCATTGGGAGGAGTGGCTGTAGCATATCCTTTAACTTCTATCGCAATGAGTATAGCAGGCTTAGCAGGAACCGGAGCTGGTAATCTTTTAAGTATTGTTTTGGGAAAGAATGATTTGGATACGCAAGCTAAAATACTTCCCAATACAACTCTGATCATGGTAGTATCTACTTTAGTATTTGCTTTACCTTCTTATTTTTTTGCTGAAGAACTGATCAGTATTATGGGGGGTAAAGGAGAAATTCACACATATGGTGTCACCTATTTTAAGATTTCCATTTTAGGATCTCCTTTTTGGGTTTATGGACTAGGGATGAACTTAATAGTAAGAGGTGAAGGCAAAATGGAAAAAGCCGCTATGATGTTCATTTATGGCTTAGTAGTGAATTTGATTTTAACTCCTGTTTTTATAAAATATCTTGATATGGGAGTAGGCGGTGCAGCATGGGCTACCAATATTGGGATGATGATCTATAGCTTGATTGGATATTTATACTTCCGAAGAGGTAAAGCATCATTTAAAGCAAACCCAAATTCTATTAAGTATGACGCAAGTGTATTAAAATCAATTGCTAAACTAGGGTTTCCAGGGTTTATTTTATCCATTATGAGTTTGGTGCAGGCGGTAGTAGTTTTTAATGCACTTGCTAATATTGGAAACGAACAAGACCTAGCTTTTTTTGCAGCGGCTAATAGAATTTTGTTTTTTTTAATGACTCCATTGTTTGGGTTAATGAGAGCATTACAACCAGTGGTAGGAGTGAATTATGGGGCTGAACAATATGATCGGGTCAAGCATGCATTTATTTTGTTTTGTAAAACAGGTTTCTACATTGTGTTTCCATTTTGGCTTATCATGAGTATCTTTCCTCAATACAGCCTTAACTTGATCTTACCGGGAATAACTTTTGAAGAGTCAAGTTTGTGGTATTTTAGGGTGTATATTTTTATGCTCCCATTTTTACCAATTGTTTTTATGTCACTTACTTTTTTACCGGCAATTGAGAAACCTAAATTTGCGAGTATTATTGGAACTGCAAGACAATTAGTCTTTTATGTGCCAATTATGTTATTTTTACCCTATTATTTTGGTCTAAGAGGTATTTATTTTGGCACCACAGCTATTGATCTTGTCATAACTGTTTGGATGTTGCTTGTTGTTTGGAAACAGATAAAACTGCTAATGATAAAAAATAACCAGACTAATGAGGAGCAAGTACAACAAGAAATTATATAAAAGGACTCCTAAAAACTCGTTTTGAAATTTTGATAAAGAGATTTTTCTAAGACAAGGTATCAAAAACTGAGTTTAGATAATCTAAATAATTATTTTGATAACACTGTATGAAGGAAAAAAATCGGATCAAAAGAGAACAGGGAGTTTTTAGAGAATCCTATAAATAGTTCTCAGATATTTTTTATAAAATTTAAACCCTATATGGATTAAAATGGATTAATGACTGGTGAAATTAGGCTAGCTATTTTATATTACTTTGCCAAATATTGAAACGCTAGCTAATAAACTATAATAGGAATGAACCAACCCCGACCCAAGGGTACGGGGTATCTATGGGCAATAATTTAATGATCGACTCAAGAGTCGGGGAATTAATATCCCTTAGGGATTAAATAAGCCCGAAAATTAAGTCTAGTTACGATTGTTGTTTATAAAAACCTAGTAAAAGCTTCTGGGTTATTGAGAAACTGTTTCATGATAGAAAAATGTTCTGTTTGCTCAAAACCAATTGCTTGAATGGTTTCATCAAATTCTAATATTTGACTATTGGGTAACGTCATAAGAATAGGAGAGTGTGTAGCTAGGATAAACTGACATTTGGCTTCTTCGGCCATGTTTTTGAGTAAGGTGTATAGACTCAGTTGGCGCTGTGGTGATAAAGCCGCTTCTGGTTCGTCTATGAGATAAATACCTTCAGGTTGTATTCTTTCTTGCAGAACTTTTAGGAAACCTTGACCATGTGAAATTTTATTAAGATCCCCATATTTTCGCTTGAGAGCTTCTTTTTGACCTAATGTACTACCTACAGCCTGTTTCAGTCCATAACCAGTCAATTTCTTTTCAAAATCTACAATGTCATTCTGTAATTCTTTATCTAATTGGTTAAGTCTTTTTACAAAACCAAAATAATCTTCGGCGCGAAAGAAAAAACCTTGATATACCTTTTGTTTCCAGCTTCCTCTAAGATTGTTTGAAAAATGTATCAGATCTTTCAAAGACGGGTCTCTTTCAAGATTTTCACTCCCTATTGCAGGCAGGTTCATGGATAAAGCCAAACTTTCCATTAAAGTAGATTTACCAGATCCGTTTTCACCTACTAGTATAGTAATGGGCTTGTTAAACGACAGGCCATCGAGATTTTCAAAAATAGGTAGATTAAAAGGAAATAGATCTTTAGAAGATTCTTTTTTTAAGATATGAAAACCCTGGTAATAAATCATAATTAAAGAGTTTGAACCTTTAGAAATGGACTATTTACTTCTTTGGTTAATTGCTATGTTTCATTGCATGAGTGGTAATGGCATCCAACACCTCAAAAGCAGTTTCAGCCATTTTATTTCCTTTGTTATCCAATAAAGGGTTTACTTCGGTAACTTCTAAACAAACCACTTTTTTAGTTTCTATTAAAGAGCGTATAATGCTAATTGCTTCTTGTGGATCGAAGCCTTTTGAAACTGGTGTTCCAGTACCTTTAGAGATCAAGTCACAATCCAAGCTGTCTACATCAAATGATACATAAAGTATGTCACAAGCATTTAATTGTTGAATAGCTTCATCTAAGCATTTTTTGAGGCCTCTATACCTTATTTCGTGAACCATATAATTACGGATAGATAAGGCTTCCATTAGTTGATCTTCAGGTTCTTCTGTATCCCTGACACCAAAGAATATCAGGTCATTAGGGAGTATTTTAGGGCCATTAACCCCAATGTTTTTCATTTTCACCCATTCTTCTTCGGTTCGGTCTTTTACTTCATTGATTTGAAAATTGGTATTGTCTTCTCCTAAACCCGCAGCTAGTGGCATCCCATGGATATTCCCAGAAGGAGAAGTATAAGGTGAATGCAGATCGGCATGAGCATCTACCCAAATTACCCCTAATCTTTTGTCTGGATAATTAGCTTTAATTCCGCTAATAGTACCGAGTGCGGATGAATGATCACCAGAAAGCACAATAGGGAAAAAACCTTCATTTAAGGTCTTGGAAACAGAGTTGGAAACTCTTTCACATTGTTCTCTTACATGGGTAATTCTTTTTGCAAAATTATTTTTGACTTTATTGTAAACAGTTTCATTGTGAGTGTCTACATCAACATGCGGAAAAAGTGTAAAGTAATTATTACCAGAGTTGATAGCTGCTATTTCAATAGCATCAATTCCCATATCAGAACCACGTGTGCCAGCACCAATATCTGATCTGTTTTTAATTATCTTAAAATTTGACATGTTTTCTTATTTTAAAGGCAATTTATTGGATTAATTTATTAAGCTTTTTTAAAATTTATTAATAATTTAAAGCTTAGCTGCGAAAGTATCATTTAATCAATGAAAACGAAAAACTAAACAATGCTTTGTCTAAAAAATTATAAAGTAATTATTCGAATTTAAATACTGAGAACCTAGTAGAACCTAAAAATGAACTTACATTGCAGGCCGAGTTTTTGGTGCATCATGCGAGTTAAATTCTAGTTTGTATGTTTTTTGAAATATGCTGACGATTATTGAATTGACCTGCATTATTCATGACAAACCTTGTCTTTGCTTAGTAATATTGGAAGATCTATTCAGATAATAAGTCTCTTCATTACTATCACTTAATACGAGTTTGTTAGATTACCATAGCCATACAATGATTCTCTAACATAAATTTCTGTAATTTTGAGCTTTATAAGCTCATTACGATTTTAATGCCGAAAGTGGTGTTAACCGAGTCTACTTAATTTTATATTATCATTCAATAATTACAATTGACTTAATTTGATATGGGTTGCTTTTAAATTTTGTTTCCCTATCACTGAAGCCTGATGACCATGTATGTTTGTATCAAAGTCAACTTCACTTGGTAAATAATCTTTTGCAATGAATACGTCTCCTGGTCTAAAATCTAAATAGGTACTATTTTGCAAGGTAATTCTTAAAATCCCTTGTTGAATAATGATCATTGTGGGATCTCCTGCAACATGAAAACTGCTTTTATAGCCTACTTCGCTTTCCCTTAGACGGAAATTTAGTGCATCTATTCTTCCAGATAAAATCATACCTCCTTTTATTTCTTTTTGAAATACTTCAGTTGAAAATATGCTGATAAATGAGCTGTCTGTTGTTATGGTAGGAATTTTAATTTGAGTGCTATTCATTGTTTTGATTTATGTTGTGTGTAAAACTAATAAGGACAGAAGTAATTTAACTCCCATCATGCATTAGACTTAGATAGTAGCTTAAATTCTTATTTATTAAGCAGGTGTAGTCTCCATTATGATAAGTGGGAAATCAGGGCTTAAGTGATTAAATGACTGATAATTATCGTTTGTATCAAATTTCTAATGGATAATACGAATTTAATCCCTAAGGGATATTAATTCCCCGACTCTTGAGTCGATCATTAAATTATTGCCCATAGATACCCCGTACCCTTGGGTCGGGGTTGGTTCATTACCTAAGTCTTATTAACTCCTTGGTTAATCACCTCTGACTCTTTCGGGAGCGCTATGAGTTTCCTAGCGGATGTGCTGAACCCGTCATTAAATGATTGCCCATAGATACTCCTTACCCTCGGGTTGGGATTGAATACTTTTTATTATTGCTGGTAATAAGAATATTCATATTTTTTTCTATTTCATTAGAAGCTCAAACTTCGAAATGGATAAGCCAAAAAAAAGATGAATTTATTTTCGAAGGATATAAATTAGTTCTTGATATACTAGCTATTTATCTGATTTTATTAATATTTAAACATGTTTGTGATAAGTTCAAAGTAATACCAATTTAGATATAAAACACCGTTTATCTTCCTGTTAATTTTTCATTGCAGTGCGTTAAAAAGCCTTTCTCTAGCCTTGCTACAGGTTTATTTTTAGCCTTGGCCGCATCACCTCGGACGCCCCACTTTTTTCAATAAAAATTAATCACAAGATCTAATACGCTCTTTTATACCCAAATTAGTATAGCAAGCCTTGAATCCCTAAGGGATATTAATTCCCCTGGCCGGGCGCCCCGACTCTTAAGTCGATTATTAAACTTAAATGATGCATTTGACTTTTAAGAGAAAATCATAAATGATTGTTAGTTATGGTTTGCATCAAATTTCTATTGCATCATTTGGGCTAAATTATTGCCCATAGATAGGAAGTCCATACCCTTGGGTCGGTTCATTTTGTTTTGGTTTTTATTAAGAAGCCTAGCTTTGAATAGTACATTTCTTACTGAATTTGCAGAATAGGTATATTGTTTAGAATTTGAGAGTATATTCTTTGATTGATACTAATTAATTTTATCCATTGATAAATTTTTTACCAGAGAATATCCAGATTTATTAGTAGTTTTATGAAATGAGATTTTTAGTCTCTATTGATTTAAGCGAATCAAAAATTACTATGCATAAAAAATTGACTATCCATTTTTTAATATGTTTTTTCTTTACCTCACTTTCAGCACAGCAAATAGAAAATAAGCATTACTTGGTTTCAAATTTTTTTGAGGGCCTATCTAATGTAAGTATTATTTGCATTTTAGAAGATTCGAAAGAATATATCTGGGCAGGAACAGAGAATGGATTAAATAGATTTAATGGTGATTCTTTTAAAATATATTCTACAGATACCAATGATTCATCCAGCTTAAACAATTCTTTTATATTATGTCTTTATGAAGTAAATGAAAATGAAATTTGGATAGGGACAAATGGAGGTGGAATTAATATCTATAATAGGGAATTTGATAATTTTAGTAGTTTTTCAAAAACTGAAGATAAATTTGACCTCTCAAATACGAACGTATTAGATTTATTGGAAGATCGTAAAGGGCAGATTTGGGCAGCTACTAATCAGGGTGTTTTTGTCATTGATAAAGAATCAAAAGAAATTATCAACAGGTTCTTGTCAGGTACTTATATAAAAAATATATCAGAGGATGTAAATGGTAACATTTGGATAGGGGGGTCTAAATTATTCCTATATGATATGAGTCGCGACCGCTTAATTGACAGCTCAGATCCTTCTTATTTTGCAGTTTCTTTTCCGCAGGCAAAGGTTAGGGGAATTGTAAATGATAAAAATGGATCTGTATGGATAGCAACTCTTGGAAATGGATTATGGGAAGTTGAAATTAATCCCGAAGGAAAATATTTCTTCCAATCTTACTTAAAAGACAAAAGTAAAGGGGATCAATACCTTAAGGAACTAATACTTAATTTGTTTAGTAGCTCAGATGGTTTATTGTGGATTGGTGTTGAAAATGGTGGATTATATAAGTTTCATCCAGATTCAAAACAAGTTGAACGTTATCCCTTGATTGATCCTACTAAGAAACCTTCTAGTAATAAATCCATTTGGTCAATTAATGAGGATCATGCTGGTAGAATATGGACTGGTGCATATATTAATGGGCTCAATGTGATAGATCCTTATTTAAAGGATTTTGGTCACGTATCGCAATTTGCAATGGATTTTGAAGCAAGTATGGTGGTAGAAGGTGTAAGTGAACTTTCAAATGGAGATTTATGCTTGGCAACAGATGGATTTGGGTTTCACTTGTACAATAAAGAAAAGGAAGAGTCTATCAGTTTTCTGCATGATCCCAACAACAAAAATAGCCTGTCTTCTAATGCCATTGTTTCAATGAAGGTTGACGAACAAGAAAATTTATATTTTACTACTTGGGGTGGGGGGATTTCCATATATGATCTATCTACAGATCTTTTTCAAACAATCATGCATGATCCAAATGACCCCAGTTCGCTATCGGGAAATAGGGCTATGGACTTAGCATTTGACCCTAAAGCACCAGGGAATTATTGGGTTGGTATTTGGCAAGAGAAGTTGGATTATTACAATAGTAAGACGGGAAAATTTTCTCATATAGGAAGTGAGGAAAGAGATGATGATATATATATAACCTATTCAGGAATAGTGGATGTGGAATATGATCATGATGGAAATCTATGGGTAGCTACTGCTTATGGTCTTAATAAAATAGAATTTGATGAGTCTAACGAAATAAGTTCAGTAAGAAGGTATTACAATGCAGAAGATGACTCTACCAGCATTAGTCACAATTATATTAATACGGTTTATATAGACATTGAAGGAAGAGTTTGGATTGGTACAGTAGAAGGTGGATTGAATTTGTACCAAAAAGAAACTGATGATTTTGTTTCGATAGATAAAACTGATGGGTTAGGTGGAAATTCTTGTTTGTCCATGGTTGAAGATGACCAAGGAAACCTATGGGTAGCTACTACAAGGGGGATATCAAAATGCAGACCTATATTTAAAGGGAACAAGTTAATCAAAATGGATATTGTTAATTACGATCAATCAGATGGTCTAGTAGGAGATTTCTTTAGAAGGGGAGCTGCTATTAAAACAAAAAATGGAGAATTAATTTTTGGTAACTCAATTGGTTTTGAGCTTTTTCAGCCAGAGAGCATTAAAAAGAATTTGAATGTGCCTCCTGTGTACATTACGGATTTAAAACTTTTTAATAAATCAATAGATATTAGAAATGAAGAGCAAAAAATACTAACGAAAGATGTTTCATCTACGAAAGAAATTTTTTTAGATCATTCCCAAAATATTATCACTTTTGAATACATCGCGATCAATTATACTAAAAGTAATAAGAATCAATATGCTTACATGATGGAAGGAGTGGATAAAGATTGGAATTATGTCCAAAATAGTAAATCAGCCACTTATACTACCTTAAGTCCTGGGAAATATGTCTTTAAAGTTAAAGCATCTAATAATGATGGTATTTGGAATGAAGAAGGTGCTTCAATCATTGTCAATGTAATTCCTCCGTTTTGGCAAACTGCTTGGTTTATCTTCATGATGATTTTACTTGTAATAATATTAATAATCATTATTATTAAAATCAAAACTAACTCGATGATGAAAGATAACCGAGTGTTAGAAGATCGGGTGAGAGATCGTACAGAAGAGCTTATAGCAGCAAAAAGCAAAGCTGAAGAAGCGAGTTTAGCAAAAAGTAACTTTTTAGCGAATATGAGTCACGAAATCAGAACCCCGATGAATGGTATGATCGGTATGACTGAACTGGCCTTAGAAGCTAGTGAAAGTATGCAACAGAGACATTACTTGCAAATTGTCAAACAATCAGGTGAATCTTTAGTGAGTATCATTAATGACATACTTGATTTTTCTAAAATAGAAGCGGGTAAATTGGTTATTGAAAAGTCTACATTTAATCTTATTGAATTAATCAATAATGTCAGCCAGTCTTTTGCTGTTTCAGCTGTTGAGAAAGATATAGAGATTTTGGTGGCCATAGATAAAAATGTACCAGTTAACGTAAGTACAGACCCTGTACGACTCAGGCAAGTTTTGATGAATCTCATTGGTAATTCAGTCAAATTTACTTCAGCAGGTGAAATTATTGTGAGGGTGAAGAATCTATCTAAACAGAATTCTGATTTGTTAGCTGGTGATGAATTGATACTTGAAATATCTGTTGCAGATACAGGGATTGGCATAGAGGCATCTAAGGCAAATGTTGTATTTGAGAGCTTCTCTCAAGCAGATACATCCATCACACGAAAGTTTGGTGGGACTGGTTTGGGATTGACGATTTGTGAGAATCTTGTAAAATTAATGGGAGGTGAAATTGTCCTGAAGAGTATATTAGGAGAAGGGAGTACTTTTAGCTTTACTTTACCAATAGTCACACCAGATGGCCTCATTGAAGAGGAATTAAATGGGGTTATAAACTTGAGGGGGAAAAAGGTATTGATTCTTGATAGTAATGAAAGCAGTAGAAAGCTAATGAAGGAATTAATGAGTAGATGGGGGGTAATCGCAGAATCGTTTGCTGATGTCAATGAGGTATTGAAGATTTTTGATGATGAAAAGGTCGATTATGACCTAGTACTTATAGATCATTATGTGGATGGGAAAATAGGAACAGATATAGCCCATGAAATATTACAAAACCACCTATTAAAAGTCATTATTCTAGATCCTATCTCTAACCTGACTAATGAATCGGATTATGGAAAGAATGGAAGCATGATTAGTTATCTTAAAAAGCCTATAGATATAAAGAGACTCAAGTTGCAGTTGGGATATGCTATTGGAGGCCTAGAGCATGTTATTGAAAAGAATTCAAGTGATTCGGAAAAGTCAAGCAACTTGGTTTATGATGATTTAGAGGTTTTACTAGCTGAAGATAATGAAATTAACCGCATGGTTTTTACTCGTTTAGTAGGGAAGAAATTCCCGAAATTGACAATAGCCAAAGACGGTAAAGAAGCCTTGGAAACTTTAGGAAAAAAGAAATATGACCTAGTGTTTATGGATGTTCAAATGCCTTATTTGGATGGTTTGGAGGTGACTAGAAAAACTCGCGTTTTGAGTAGTGTAAATAAAGAAACCCCCATTATTGCTTTAACTGCTTATGCTATGCAATCAGATAGAAATGAATGCCTAGAAGCTGGAATGAATGCTCATTTATCCAAACCCATTGATAAAACTACTTTATTTAAGCTAATAGAAGAATACTGTGGTTAAACCCGAATGATGCAATAGAAATTTGATGCAAACATAACTAACAGTCATTTAGCCACTTAAATCCTAATTTCCTACTCACCATAATGGAGACTATGTCTGCATTGCAAATCAGAATTTAGGCAGTTATCTAACAGCCATTTATGATTTTCTCTTAAAAGTCTAATACATCATTCGGGTTAAATTTAGCTGTGTTTTAACCATAGAAAACAATGTATTTCGATTAGATAATACATTCAAAACTATACTTATTTTCTTATATCTAAATTGGTATTATCTCCCTGGTCGGGCATCCCAGAAATACTCGAGCTAACGATGTTTTGTTCCTTAATAAATCTAAGGGGATAATGTTTATTGATTTGGATTTCTTTACTATAACATGAATGAAACGTATGTGAGTGTTAAGACTAATACTGACATGGCAATAGAAATGGATCTAGGGTTTTTGAAAGTTTATTGTTATTATTTTTATGTTAGGCAAATACTAGTAAAATGATGAAAGTCAGAAGGATGTAGCATTTAATTGCATCAATGATATGGGATGATTGAAAATAAATTCGCAATAAATAAAACTATTTTAATTAATGATTGTTTCTTAAAATAGTAATGTTGATTATTAAATTTGCTAATCAATTACTGCTACATTACAATTAAAAAGTAAGGCTATATTTTTTACTTGATTTTTAATGCTATTATGAAAAACACTATTACACAATTGAAACCAAATAATTTTTTAAAACTATTTCTTCTAAGTAGTTTATTGATTTCTTTATCATTTTTGAATTACTCCCAAGCACAACCTGCAAAATACCTTACAGTAGAAGGTAAGGCAGCATTTGGTGGGTATGATCTAGTAAGTTATTTTCAGAGCCCTATTCCAGCAAAGGGAAAAACAACTTTTAGCTTTGAATATGAAGGTTTAGAACTACTCTTTTCTAGTGTAGAAAACAGAAATAGTTTCAAAACTAATCCAGATAAGTATTTACCTGCATACGGAGGATATTGCGCTACTGCAGTTACTAGTGGTAATTTTATTGAACCTAATTTTGCCCAGTTTCAAATACAAGGTGACAGGTTAATGTTTTTTGAGGTACGAGGTTTTTTCAATGGAAAAACTCAATGGAATAAAAATCCTGAATTACACGAATTATTGGCAAATGAAAAATACGATAAATTAGTTTTAAAATAATTTATCGTATAACAGGGATGACAAACCTAGGCGGTCTAAAGAACTGATGGGAACTATTCATATTTAAAATAAAATGTAGAACCCCTGTACCATTGAGTTGGGTTTGTTGATTTTGAATTAAGAGAGAATCAAGAAAAGATCTTCAAAAGAGTTATTCCTTGATTTTCTCCTATTCATAGCCTAAGAGATTGAAGAATTTCCTTTAAATAATCTGTTAGATGAAAAGAACAAAATACCCAATAAATCGAATATCATATCTATCACATCAAATGTTCTGGATTCAAAAGAAATCTGGCTAAATTCTTCAGCTATTGCAAACGTTAAAACTATAATAGATCCGATCAAAATAGGTGTGTTGAATACTTTTAACTTACGAAAGTTTAACATTTTATTTAATAAGAGAGCAAAAACTCCAAACAAACTGAAGTGTGCAATTTTATCCAAATGTTCTACACTACCTAAAGATTTGACCCAATTGTCTTGCACTGAATCTGCCAGGTAGATTACCCAAGCTATAAAGAAGAATAGAAGAGTGGGAGCACCATATTTTATTACTTTAGTCATTTTCATTTTTAGAGATCAAAGAGGGTGTGAAATAAGACGAAATGATTTTTTGCTCTAGCATATGACTGAGTTGTTCTAGTAATTCCGCTTTTGATTCACTGGTTAAATTGATCAAGTAAAAATGTTCATTGTTAAATAGGGATTTCTTTCGCCAAGTAAGCTGTTTACCAGTTTGTGATTTCTTACTTTCAAACCACCAAGAAGTGTATAATTGATCTTCCCCTTTTTCTAATTCGGCTAGGTTTATTTTTAATCCATTACTTTCTATAAGTTCGATTTTTTTAAATTGATAACCGCTACCTTCCCAACAGATCATGGGATTGTGATCTGCCTTGTAAGCAGCAACTGGCTTTTTGATATAGATAAGAGAATGTTCATTTTCAAATTTGGCAACACCTTGAGAATTAGTTTTGTTTAAATACCCAATTAAATTGATATCGTTGAGATTGGTGCTAATTGATTTGTTAGACAGACTGTTATAATAGAAATTAATGAGCATAAAAAAAGAGATGTACAAAGTATATTTAATAGATGGAAATTTGACTGTTTGAGGTAATTTTTTTATTGAAAGAATAGGCTTAAAATGGAAATACTTGGTGTATAAATGGAGGGATAGGTAGAATGGAGTCAATATTTGAAATAGAAAGATTAACCAGCCTAGAACCTCATGAAACCAATGCGATGGCATGATCACAAATAAAATGAGCAAGGTTATCCTTACCAGATTCCCTACTATAATTAGCGTTATTAATAGGGCATAGGAGAGAAGTATTTTACCAAGCCCCATCTCATAGTGTTTAGCAAAATTCGCTAAAATTAAGGTACCAAATAATAACCCATACCCTAGCATATGTAACCCTGCACATGCTTCGTCAATAAGAAAACTATCATTACCTAGATAGACAACATTTCCTTTTAGGTGAGCGGGATGACCTATGGTTTGAAGAATTACAGTGACCCACTGTGATAAAACAAGCCGGATAGGGAAACTAACTAGGGAATTGACATAAATGAACAAGGGAGAGATTAAGGAAATGTGGACAATGGTCAGTGATGAGAGACACCCATTTAGATTTTGTATGAGAAAAAGAATTAAAAAAGATAAAATAAGATAAATCCAAAAAGTAGCTGGAAAAATAAAGAATAACACAGAGCAAATGATGCCTATAGTAAAAAATGGGAATGGTCTATTGCTGACTGACTGAGTACTAACAGGTAATGTTAATAAAGCAAGCCAGAAAAAGGTGTTTTTCCTCAGGTAATGTGGATTAAAACAAAAGAAAATAATGATTGGAAATAAACCAGCTACCAACCATCTTTTAAATTGGTACCCATACCTAATGGAAGTTTGAAGTACGTTAATCATTTGATAGAATAGTTGTTAAGTAGCTTTTTACGATACATAAAGATAATGAAGCAAAGGCCAATGCCAATCAGAGCCCATTCATGCGGCTCAGGTGCAGCTCCAGCATTTCCAATGGAAGCATTCCCCAATGAATCCTTGTTTCTATGAATATCAAATCTTTCGTAGTCTTTCTGTGTCTCTAAAACGATGAGACTAGATAATGGAGTTACTATGTTGGCAGTATTTGCAAATTCTATCAAACCATCCTCTAAGTAGTTATTCTGATCCATTGTAAAGTAAGAGCTACCTATTCCACTCATTACTTTTTGATAGTTAAACAGCCTAAGTAAATGATCAGATGCCTTGTTTGGTGTTAGTTGGGGAGCAGATTTAACAATAGTGATCCCAGCATTAGGAATATTCACCTTCTTTGGGTCTTTAATAATTGTTGGAAATTGGTTGCTTCTTAAATTATTTATTAGCTTATTTAAGTTTAAGGATTGATATTCAATTACTTCTAGTTCCTTCAAAGAGCGTATATAATTAGAAGGTTCTCCAGTTAGGTCATAAACTTTTGCAATCTTTGTGTTATTTGAAAAAGAACTGAATAAGCGATCACCAAATTTACTGCCGTTTAAGTCTGACAAGTTAGGGGTTAATACATTCCCTTTTGTTATTACGATGGTTTCCTCATGATCTGGTAATTCGTAAAAAGGGAATAGTGTGAAAAGAGGTAGTTCAGAGAGATCTATGTTGTTTAAATCTTCTTTGGAAATAGAAATTAGGCCATCATGGTAAATAAACAGCTTTTCTTCTTTGATTTCATTTACGATAGACTCTAATTCTTTTTTATTCCATTGGCTGTTTAAGTCTAGGTATATTTGCTTAGGTTGTATGTAATTATATTTCAAAGATTCTTCTTCCAGAGTAAAACGTTCTTTTCCAAAACTAAAAGATCCGTTGGATATCGGAGGAGCATCGATGGTAAATGTCCAGCTAGGTTTGTAAGAACCCTTCCAGACTTTTAAGGCTACATTTTGTTTAAATGAAAGAGTAGAACTAGTCACCTGCGAGCCATTTAGGACTAGGTTGATGGCTGCTGAGGCGGCTGAATAATCTGGCCCTTTAAAAGTGATTGCTTTGTAGGCTAACTGATTATCTATGAGACTTAATGGAGCAGTGACACCAATTTTGAATTTCCTTTCTTCACTTGGTGTACATGGAAAAACTCGGACTCTTATCTGATTCCCTTCCATCCAATAAACGACTGATGGATCTCTCCTTTCTTTTCCTACAATCGTCTCATAAGCTTTTTTAGCCTTCTTTTTAGTGGTTAAAATCGCTTTTTCTTCTTGACCTTCTATCCAGAGCGAAAGTGAAGTGACGACACCTCCTTCAGGTAATTGAAAAGTATAGAAAGCTTCTTGCTGATTTCCCCATCTAGAGCCATTTTGACCATTTCTATTAGCTATAGAAATGATTAATTCGGTAAAAGAGAGCCTCTCTTTTGGGAAGACTTCAACATTGGTGATTACCCTAGTGCTTTTTAGATTAGCTCCACTCCAAAGACGATCAGCAGATTCATGCCTTGCATCATATAAATAATTGAGTACTTTGATTTTGGTTTGATAGTTAATATTGTTAGAGTTCATAAAAACAGAACAAACAGCATAAAGAGGGTCATTTAACTTTTTTTGACTAAAGTCATTTAAGTCCATGTTAAAAGGCATATCCCATTCTTGTTCCATGTTTTGATAAACTATGCCTGTTTTCAAATAAGCCTCTGAGAAACGATTTTTACCAATCTGTTGAGCCAATACTATCCATTCAGGATAAATTTGTGTTTTAAAAGGTTGATCAATAGTTAGTTTTGTATCGTTTAATTTATTCTCTAGCAGTACCCATTGAGTTAGAATAAAACCAATTATTATTAATGGGATACTAATACCCACGGAAAAGCTGATGAAATTTATTTTATTCCAAGTAATTCTCCTTGCTATGGCAATAAAACAACCGACATAAAACAAGGGGACAAAAAGTAATAAGGAGATCCCAAATAAAATTATACCTATGATTCCTATAATTACTGTAGGCAGAACTATATAACACTGATAGAGATGGAAAAGAATGGCAATTCCAAGTAAAAAAGCCGTCAAACAATTTATGAATTGATTTGATTTATTGGCAAAAGCATAAATTAATAGAATTAAATTTTCAATGATGATAAAGTAAGAAAGCCAATCAACGGATTCTTGAAATATTGGAATGCTTTTATTGAGGGAATAAGCGCAAATGTTAAAAAGGATGAGAAGGATTGTATGAGAAACAAAGACTTTCTGCGTGAAAAATTTGAAAAAACTGATTTTGTATTTGAATATTGAGATTATCCCAAAGATTACAGCAATTGTGTAATGAATAAAGAAAAGACCAGTAAATAGATCACTTGAATATTGAACATATATATTTTCTAAAAGAGATAGGATAGAAGAGATGGCAACAAATATAATCCCAGTTTTTTGTAAGTAATCTAATTTTGGATTTTTCATATTTAAAAGAACTTTGTACTTCAAAGTAAATGAATAAATTTTTAATTAAAATGAAATTGTTTTAAAAGATTTGTGAGTTTTCTCGTGTAATCTGTAATTCATACCTATTCTTACGTAACTTAAAAGTACTTTGTTTTTCAAAGTTAATAATTACCTATACAAATACAAGATTTTTATGAAAAACCATTAATTAATAAGTGTTCTAAAATTGGATAATTAATGAACCAAGCCCGACCCAAGGGTACGTTGTATCTATGGGCAATAAATTTAATGATCGACACAAGAGTCAGGGCGCCCGGCCAGAGGAATTAATATCCCTTAGGGATTAAACAGGGGTTTACCTATATATTATTTCTTTGTATCAAACCTCCATGAGATACCTGTATCTAAAAACCAATCTTTAAGAAGGCCATTGTTGCCATATCCCCCTGATAGATCAAGTTGGAAGTCATTGTTTATTAGATAAGTAAAACCAGCATCCCATCGTAAGGTAAAATTTCTCAATTGTCCATAACCTTCTATAAACCCGTTTATTTTTTCTGTGATTGGGAAACCAAGATTGATTGCATAAATAAATTCTAAAGACCCATCTAAAATCCAAGATGACCCTAGGTTGGTAGTTAGGTAAAAAGTTTCCGAAAGCTTTTGACCATAAATGAATAATGTATTTGAAACTAAGCCACCAGTTCTAAAATCTTGACTTACCCAGTCAAGACTTAATTCTGATTGTATGCCAAATGAAGGCTTATAAGAATCACTTGCGGTTATATTATACCTAAAACCGATATCCCAAAAACTCAAACCACCTAATTGTTCTGATTCTGCATTAGATATTCTTAATTTTTCAGAACGCAATTTAAAAGTAGATCTTAGCTCAAAATTTTTAGTTAAGCCAAATCTTAAGGTATTCGCTTGTTCAAATACGCTATTGATAATATTAGAGTTAAATTTTGATTCTCCAAAATTTATTCCAGATTGCACTTGAATAAGACTTTTGCCTAGACTATTTGGAACTACAGCTTGTCCAGGTCTTGAAGATCTTATTGTTTCGGAGTATTGAGCAAAGGAAATTTCAGTTACTAAAAGCAGTAAAATAGAAAAGGAAAATCTAAGCATAGGCTAAGATAAGTAATTTTCCGAATCATTAATACTAAACAGTTCACACCTTTAATTGAATCAACAGAAATTGGATGGAAAACAGTTATAAAACTTTTTATTTTAAGATTGTTTAAGGGTAGTTTATTTTTTTTTAATGAGTGTTTGAGTATTTGAAACCGACAATAATTGCTAAAACAACTTATCTAATTCTATAAATGATCATTTATAGGTAAACAATGCCTGAATATCATTTTTACATGGATTTTGTTTTTCACAATTTTAAGAAGATAATCATATCATAGTTAAAAATAACTTAAATATTAGTTTTTGTTATTTTCAATTTCCTTATTGAAGATCCTTCTTAAAAAGTAATTTCTGAGAATGCTCAAGATGGTGAAATAAAGTGTCAATAGAATGTTTTTTTCAGCATTGCTAGCTATTCCTAAAACAGGAAATATGAATTGTAATGAAAGCATAGTGATGATAAAACCAATCGTTACATTAATTAAACTCTCAATTAAGGATTGTTTTTTAGTTTGCATTTTTAATCATTTTGACTTTAGAAGTGATAGATCGTTGATCAATTTCTAGGATCCGGTAACCAAACTCATTCGTGTTAGTAAGAATCTTATTTGGATGTTCTATTATTTGAAAAGAGACAGAAGGTGTGATCATCTGTTTAATATTTTTATGAATGAGAATATTTTCCATATGGTAATGCCCACAAAATATTGATATTTTTTTGTAATGGTTAATAAGTATAAGTTGTACCTCATCTCGATTTTCTAGAGCACCTATTTCATCTACTTTTAAATTTAAACCTATAATGGGGTGATGGGTAAATAAGACAACATCTTTTGAAGATTGAAGCTCTTTTTTTAACCAATCTAGTTGCTGCTTTTTTATTTTGCCTTCTGATGAATCTAAGAATATGAATTTGTGAAACTTCGTTTCAGTAGTATAATCTAGTTTTCTAATAGTAGGATGAACGCTCCTGTTGAAGTGTTTAGAAACTACATCAAACGAATCATGATTGCCCAATGAAACTGCTAAGGAAAATGGTTCTAATTGCTTAAAAAAATAAGGAACAGATTCACTCTCCCCAATATCACCTGTGCAAATAATAGAGCTTATCTGCTCTTTTTTGATATCATTTATTATTTGTAAGAAACGTTTTCTGCCTTCTGTTTGATGGCCTTTGGGGTATGATTCATCTAAATGTAAATCTGTGATTTGAGCTATTCTTGTTTCCATATAATTTTTTACTCACTAAGGTTAAACCCGAATGATGCAATAGAAATTTGATGCAAACCATAACTAACAGTCATTTAGCCACGTAAATCCTAATTTCCTACTCACCATAATGGAGACTATGTCTGCGTTGCAAATCAGAATTTAGGCAGCTATCTAACAGCCATTTATGTTTTTCTCTTAAAAGTCTAATGCATCATTCAGGTTAAATTCTCAAAGATTCTTGATGAGTCAAAAATAGCGTGGTCTTTTAAGGGGCAGTTATAAAATCTTGCTGATTTTATAAGGCATCCCTGTAAATAGAAGGGGAGGAGCCTACATATTTTTTAAATACATTGGAGAAATAAGCTGTGTTTTCAAAACCACAAGAGATAGCGATGTCAAAAATAGGATCATTGGATTTACGCAGTCTTTCTTTTGCTTTATTGATTCTTATAGAGGTAAGATAAGCTAAAGGAGTAATTCCTATTATTTCTGTAAATAACCTATGTAAATAATATTTACTTAAGCCTATGTTTTTACTTATATCAGCTAAATTAATTGAATCACAAACATGATCATTGATATACTCCTGAGACATACAAATAGTCTTGTACAATTCGTTTTTAGTTTCTTGCTTGGATATATTTAAATTATAGAACTTATCATGGACTTTCATTTGCTGTTTGACAATGATTTCAGATAGTCGGATGAATAGGGTATCCAATTCATTTTTTGGATAAATAGGATATTGTTCAAAATACCAGATCAATTCTTGAATAATGGGAGCAATTGCTTCTATTGGAGCAGGTTGGACTAGTTCAAAAAAATGAAAAGATGGGTTATAATTATTACTGTGAAAAAGATGCACGTCTTTTATCAATTCTGGAGATATAAATAAAGACAATCCTTTAGTGCCTTTTTGCGCCTCTGTATGGATATCTCTCTCATTGTTTAACAATAGATATTGATTTTGTAGGACTTCAAAATCTTGATGGTTAATGCTGTAGTGCTTAGTGCCTTCTATGACATATTTTAAGGTGTAGGTAGATTTATATGTAACAGAAATATCCTCATGATGTTCAGAATATAGAACTTTGTTTTCAAATTGGCTTAAAAATGCAGGTGTTGTTGTCAGCTTTTCAAATTTCACCATTGAATCCTACTTTACTTTAGTCTCTATTATTCAACGGGATATTTTTGAAATGTGTTTAAATTATAATGGTATTTTCCGTAATCATGGATCAAGCAATAAATCTGTGGGGAAGCTCCTCTAAACTCGCTCTCAAACTCAAACTTCTTTAGCAAACATCAAGTCAAGTATTTGATTATTAAATGCTTAAAATTTTAAATATTATTTTTTATGGGTTGGATAGATTTAAAGTTTTTCCTATTCCACAGGTTTTCTGCTTGATCCGTAATCCTTGGATTACAAATCCAACTTGTTGATAGTTCGAGATGCCTTCCGCAAGCTCCAGAACATCACGAACAGCTAGCGAAAAGCTCTTCGGTGATGTTCCGTAGGATCATCCCGAAACAAAATAAAAGAGGATTTGTAATCCTCTTAAAAACTAACTTTCCTTGTCAATTAAAGTCAAAGCAACCCTAATTTTATGATAGGCAATCTTTTCCTCAAAATGCTCAAAGTAAGGTTTTAAAGCCGGTGGATTTTCTAGTGTGATTTTAGCCTTTCTAACAGACTCAATTTCATCTTGAGTAACAAATTTCTTGAGATCAATAGGATGCCCATCTGCATATAGTTTGGCTAAATGCGAATAGATGGTAGCCTCTTTTAAATCACGCTTTATGGCCATTTCTTCTACAGATAAACCTTCCTGATAGAGTGATAACGTCAATTTAAAGGTGTCTCCCTGCATTTTATGCTTCTCATTTTGAAAAGCAAGGATTTCATTCATAAACTCTTCTCCGTATTGTTGCAGTTTGTATTGTCCTACACCACTTACCTCTAAGAAGTCATCAGCTGAAACTGGGCGTGCAACTTCCATGGCTTTTAAGGTAGCATCACTGAAAACCAAATAAGCAGGAATTCCCTCTTCAGAAGCAATGCTGGCCCGTAGTTTCCTCAATCTCTCAAAAAGCTCTTCGCTGCCTACCTTATCTATTTTCTTTTTCTCTTTGACTGTTTTTGGAGCAGCTGATAGATCTATAGGTTTAGATAAATTCACCTTAAAACCATTGAATAAAACCTTGTTCGAAAGTTCAGTTAATTGCAAGGCATTATTTCGGTGAAAGGCAATTTCACAATATCCCTGGTTGATCAATTGGATGAGATAATGCTGCCAGTCTTTCCAACTAATATCTTTGCCTATGCCATAAGTTTTAATGTTGGCGTATCCTTTATCTCTGATCAAGGCATTTTGTGAACCACGCAATACATCAGTAATGACCCCTATAGCCTCAGCCTGCTTTAGGCGGGCAATCGTAGACAGGGCTTTTTGCGCAATAATGGTGCCGTCAATAAATTGAGGAGGATTCTTGCAAGTATCACAATTACCGCAATCTTTCTCCAGCGATTCACCAAAATAAGTGAGCAGCACTTTTCTTCTACAGGTATTGGCATCAGCAAACTGCTTCATTCGGTCAAGTTTAGCTAATTGAACTTCCTCGTTCGCAGTACCTTCTAAAAACTTTCTTAACTGAATTACATCTGCATAAGTGTGAAAGAGTAAAGCATGGGAGGGGAGTCCATCCCTTCCAGCCCTGCCTATTTCCTGGTAATAGCCTTCAATATTTTTAGGCATATTGTGATGGATTACCCATCTCACATTGGATTTGTCAATCCCCATACCAAAGGCAATAGTTGCACAGACTATTTGAGTCCTATCATAAATAAAGTCTTCCTGAGCCTTGCTTCGTTCTTCTGCTGGTAATCCAGCATGATATGCTTTTGCATTGAAACCCTCTGCCTGCAGTTTTTCAGCAATCTGTTCCGTATTTTTTCTACTCAAGCAATAGATGATACCAGACTCATCTTTTCTCTTTTTGATAAAACTGATAATTTGACTTACCCGTTTGTCTGCAGCCCTCACCTCTAAAGTAATGTTTGCCCTGTCAAAAGAGGTAATTGATTGTTTGGCATCTGTGATGTTCAGCTGGTTCAATATATCCTCCCTTGTCGTCTTGTCCGCAGTCGCAGTTAGTGCGATGATGGGAATACTGGGCATCGTTTTTTTAAGGTACCCAAGCTGCTGATAAGAAGGCCTGAAATCATGGCCCCAAGAAGAAATACAATGCGCTTCATCTATGGCAATACAACTTAGGTACTCTTCTTTTATCACATTGAATAAAGAAGATAGACTTTCAGGAGCAGCGTATAAGAGTTTAATTTCAGATTTTGCTACTTTCTGAATCGTTTCTTGTTGTTCTTTTTCACCCTGACTACTGTTGTAATAAGCAGCAGAAATACCATTTGCTTTCAGACCATCTACTTGATCTTTCATTAAAGCAATTAAAGGAGAGACCACCAATGTAGTTTTTGGAAATAACAAGGCTGGTAATTGGAAACACATGGATTTACCGCCTCCAGTTGGCATAATGACTAAATTATCCTTACCAGAAAGTAGGGACTCAATAATTTCCTGCTGATTAGCACGGAAAGAATCATAACCAAAATGCTTTTTTAAAATAGCAAAGATGGAAGAAGCTTCTTCTGGGTGTGAAATACTCATATTTGACAAATAGTTTTAAAATTACAACGCATAGATGCAGAAAAAATCATTAGATGACAAATATTTTGTTTGAAAAACAACTTATAACGAACCTTAAAAGTACCAAGAACTTTTCTAAGCATATCACTGCTTTATTTACCGAGAGATATTGCATACGAAACATAACTATAAAAGGGAAAATTAGTAAACAGAAGCTATTAATCCTAAAAATATTTATCTCATAGAACCAGTTTTCTAGAAATAATATTTCCTAATTAATTCTTCCAGCTGCTAAATAACTTGATCTGCATTTCCTTAGGGCGAGCTATTTTCTTACTATTTATTTTATCTTTTCAATAGGCCTACAATAAAAAATTAAAGTAAATATCTTGGATGTCCATTAGATATAGAGAGAACTCTTAGCGTAAGCTATCTTTTACTCACATTGTGAGGTTTAATGCCTCGAAGCTTGCTTCGTAATAGTCAACTTTAGGCTTTCACTCATACCTCGTGAGCTTGCTCCGAGGTTCCTGATTATTCATCAATATTACTCCTATTTTTTTCATCTTAGAGATGCCCTTACCTATACCCTTAATACACACCATGTCGATAGATTGTAAAGATTGGCTGTGATGACATAGCCAGAGGCGTGAGATATCTATTTAACCTAAGATGATTAAGTAGGACTATTCTGGTTTTTCCAGAAGTGTTAGTCCAACACGGATTTTGTGATAGGCCATTTGCTCATTGAAATGTTCAAAATATGGCTTTAAAGAATTTGAGTTATCTAACACATCTTTTGCCTTTCTTATGCCTTCCAATTCTTCATCGGTAATATATTGCTTTAAATTTACAGCAAAACCATCTAAATAAAGTTTAGCTAAATGTGAGTAAATAGTGGTGGCATTAATTTCCCTTTTAGCCGCTATTTCAGGCACTGGTAACCCTTGCTCATAGAGTTCAAAAGTGGCCTTGAATGTATCCACACTTTTCTTTCTCTTCTCACGCTGGAATGTTTTGATTTCCTTAATGAAAACAGCCCCAAACTTATTCATCTTATTCTGACCAACACCACTTACTGTGAGAAAAGATTCTTCACTTAGCGGTTTGATAGTTTCCATACTTCTTAAAGAAGCATCACTAAATATCAAGTGAGCCGCTTTGCCATTTTCTACAGCTATTTTAGAACGCAATTCCTTCAATCTATCAAACAAGGTTTCACCTGTTCCACCGCTCACACTAACTAGCTTCTTTTCTGGAGCAGTGCTTTTAGGAATCTCTTCAAGTTCTACAGGAGCAGTAAGGTTTACTTTTAAACCTTCTTGTAATACCCTTAGGGACAATCTGGTTAATTGTAAAGCATTACTTTTATGAAAAGCTAATTCGCAATAGCCTTGGTTGATCAGCTGAATGATATATTGTTTCCAATCTTTTCTGCTGATATCCATTCCTTTGCCATAATTCTTTAGGCTGGTATATCCTTTGTCCACGATCACTGCATTCTGTGATCCCCTTAATATATCTATCAGTACCCCAATTGCTTCTGTGCCTTTTACCTGTGAAATGGTAGTAAGGACCCTAGTTGCTATTTCTGTTCCATCTATAAAAGTAGGAGGGTTCTTGCACATATCGCAGTTTCCGCAATCTTCTTCTAAAATTTCCCCAAAATAACCTAATAACACCTTCCTTCTACAACTGGTAGCATCTACAAATTGCTTCATTCTTTCCAGTTTAGAAACCTGTATTTCTTCGTTACTAGCTCCTTCTATGTATTTTCTTAATTGAACTATGTCGGCATAAGTGTGGAATAGCAGCGCATGAGCTGGCTCTCCATCCCTTCCTGCACGGCCTATTTCTTGGTAATAGCCCTCTATATTTTTAGGTAAGTTGTGGTGTACAATCCATCGCACGTTAGATTTGTCAATTCCCATACCAAAAGCAATGGTGGCGCAGACAATTTGCAATCTATCATGAATGAAATTGTTTTGTACTTCATTCCTTCTTTCATTGGATAAACCAGCATGATATGCATTTGCCTGAAATCCTTTATGGCGAAGTTTTTCGGCTACTTCTTCTGTGTTTTTTCGACTCAAACAATACACAATACCAGATGTTCCCTCTTGAGTACCGATAAAGTCAACGATTTGATCCATTCGTTTATCCCCTGAACGAACTTCTAACGCTATATTAGGACGATCAAAAGAGGTTATGGATTGTCTCGCATCAGGAACATTTAATTGATCTATTATGTCTTGGCGCGTAGTTTTATCAGCAGTAGCAGTTAACGCAATAATTGGTACTTCAGGAAGTGTTTCTTTTAAGATCCCTAATTGTTGATAAGAAGGCCTGAAATCATGTCCCCAAGAAGAGATACAATGAGCTTCATCTATAGCAATACAACTTAGAAATTTCTTTTTAGTTATTTTTGAAAGGCCGGGTAGACTTTCCGGCGCTACATAAAGCAGCTTAATTGTACCGGCCATCACTTTTTTAATGATTCTATCTTGTGCCAATTCACTTTGACTACTATTAAAAAAGGCAGCTGGAATTCCATTTGCTTCTAAGCCATCTACCTGATCCTTCATCAAGGCAATCAATGGGGAAATTACCAGCGTTGTTTTCGGAAAATGCATTGCAGGTAGTTGAAAGCACATAGACTTACCACCACCGGTAGGCATAATGACTAAATTATCTTTTCCTGATAGCAATGATTCAATGATTTCTTGTTGATTCGCTCTAAAGGAATCGTAACCAAAGTATTTTTTAAGGGTTTCAAAAATTGACGTGTTTTCCGTAATTGTATCCATAGTTATCCAACTGCTCCTAAATAATAATGCATAGTTCTTAAAAAAATAACTAGATGTCAAACATTAGTATGGATAATTATCAGCACATGAGTAAAAGAAACTAAGTAGTTATTTACATAGATATAAAATTGTATTATTCAGGCATTTATTATGGATTAATTAAGTTGGTTGTTGAGCTGTTACTTTCGAATTGTGAAATACTCTTTATTGAATTTTTTTATGATTCTTCTACTGGATAAAGTAGTGTTTTATCTCTAATGATTGCTCATTACAATCGAATTGCTGCTACGTGGAATGAGTTTAATCCTACTTTGTCATCT
Source organism: uncultured Cyclobacteriaceae bacterium (assembly GCA_937958005.1). Taxonomy (GTDB): domain Bacteria; phylum Bacteroidota; class Bacteroidia; order Cytophagales; family Cyclobacteriaceae; genus JANSWY01. The sequence continues at coordinate 341 of CALGOB010000053.1, read as the reverse complement.
TACTAAAATAACCCAATCTGTTTCTTGGTCTTGCCACCTTGGCAGATTGTAAAGGTTGGCTGTGAAAGCACAGTCAAAGGCATGAAGTATCTACTTTTGTCTAAGATGACAAAGTAAGGTTAATTGGGCACTTTGAGAAAAATTCAAACAGAAATTACTTTGGTTTTATTAAGTGTTAATGAGCTGGTTTTCGTGTTATTTGCATTACGAAAAAATCATTTTACCTTATTAATAACCCATCAATATTTTGAATCGAAGTCCAGTTAATTGTTCATTTGTTTCTATTTGGCAAGCCATTTAACCTGAGCTCGATTTTAAAAAGTACGTATAGAAGGTCTCCG
>CALGOB010000052.1 GCA_937958005.1 uncultured Cyclobacteriaceae bacterium | reverse complement strand
TGCTTTTGATAACATTGTCTCCAGGACTAGGGAGATTATTAGACCTAAGAGAAAAAATGAACGAAAACACAGGCCTAAGAAAACTTACCCTATGAATCACAAGCCTTTATGATGCAGAATTAGCTAAACGACATTGGATTTTAAGCTCACTTAAGACAATACTTCCATTGATAACTAATACATTTTCTTCATCCTTTTCTGTGGATTCGTATCTTTTGTCAGTGACTTCGCCAAGTACGGGTGAAATTTCCACTATTACTTTCCAGTATTCAGGAACAATGAGGCGAAATTCTCCAAGAATACAGTTAATTGATAAATTACTTACTCCTTCTTGAAGTTTACAGCCTCTGAGGTCTATTTCACTGGTTCCAAGGATACAGCTGACCTTGCCCCCACTAAACTGTTGTGATTCTACTTTGGTTCTTTTTTCATCAAGAACAACAGAATTGTTGATGTAATTTTCTTCGCTTCTTAACGAAGATTTTTTTTTTCGGAACTGAAAACTCCTTGTTTCATGATGAAACTAAGCCCAATAATAATTAGTACGACAGGCCATAAATCCCAAACATCGACGTTAAAATCGTCAACTAGCCAGAAAAAAGTACCTATTCCTATTAGTATAAAAGCCGTTGGGTATTTTTTAGTAAAAATGTTAATCACTCCAATGATAATAAGAATCATTTCCCATCTCCATAAAAAATCAGGGATTTCAAAATAGAAAAGACCAAAGTTTTGAAGTAAGAATAAAGCTCCTACAGCTACAAAAATGAGCCCTAATAAAATTTTCCTTTTATCATTTTCCATGAGTTATGCCTTTAAGGTTCAATCAAAGTACCAATTTTTTGATTCTTTTGAAAGTGAATTATTGATTTTTACTGTAATGTTAGCTTCAAAGTTGACCCCTTGCCATTTGTTTCATACCGAAGTGAGGAATTTAACTGATGAATTGGGAGAAAAAAAGGACAAATCGTCAGTTTGATAGTGACATTATGACTGCACGTCAAGGTTTTTTGAATTGGATATGCGATTGGTATATCTTTTGTCGTTATCCCAATAAATAAATTGGCAGTTGATTATGAATATAGATAAAAATCTCACCGCCAAACTAGCCTATACTGCTAACAGTACTAACTCTGTTAACGGTGGTATGACGGAGATGAATATGAAGTCTACCAAAAAAGAGAATCATTATGTGGTGGACATGAAAATGCCTGGAATCACCCCCCAGGGACTTAATGTGGAAATTAATAACGACTTAGTTTTACTTTTCCTAAATGTTGACCAAAATGGTGATGAGTTTAATAACTATTTATTAACCTATTTTAGAGTTCCCTATGATGTAAATATAGATCAGATAGAAGCAGATTTAAGAGGAAATCATTTAGTGATAACTATGCCTTTTGATGAGCTAAATGATGGTTATTCAAGAATTGTGAATGTCAAGCATTAAGTACCTAAACCTTAGGAGGGATAAATTATCTGGCGTTTGTGGAAAGGATGAGTCCCTTAGCTATTTGAGTCCAATATTCATGGGTTAGTGTAGGTACTGCTTAGAATTAGTCGGATTCGTCTTAGGACATCAAGCCTTGGATGATTTCGACTAATTTTTTCTTGTCATAAGCTTGTAGGTGTTTTTTGAAACTTGATGTGGAAGGGTTTTTTGATAGCTCCTTGAACTGATCCACTTTTTCTTCATTAATCATTGAGTATATTATTGAGAAATCACTCTTGTCACTTGCAGATTTTGGGAAACCAAAGATGTTTAATTCGTCAATGATAGCTTCCAATATAGCTTTACCCATCTTTTTACAAGTTTCAACAGGTTTATAGGAAGAGTTACTATCTCGCAAGGCCCAGCTACTGTAATCAATCTTGAGCTCTTGAATTTGAAGAATTTTAGGATCATCAACAGGGTAGATATTTAATAGCCTAGTGACTGTACCCTTTTTCCACGCCTCTATATCAAACTCTGAGTGATCTAACTGATCGATTTGTTTTTGTAAGACACTAATGAATTGTTCCGTCTTCATCATATTTATTGATTATTCCTGTTTTTCTAATTTTTTAATCCCTAAGGGATATTAATTCCCCGACTCTTGAGTCGATCATTAAATTATTGCCCATATATACCCCGTACCCTTGGGTCGGGGTTGGTTCATTGAGCTCCTCACATGCAGGTATAGCACCCTGATTAATAGCTTGCAGTAGCTTTAGCAAGTCTGATATTTCTTTTAAATCTGAAAGATACCAACTATACTCTTCTTTTAAACCTTTTATACTATAGAACTTATCAAAGTAGTTAATGCTTGGTGAAACAATGAATTTGTGGGGGACGACTCAATACTCACTCTGAAACTTACATTGTTATTATTATCACTCAATTGGAATGTAGCAAAAACTCCTATGAATACTACAAAAAGATCTAGGACTAAACCTCTCGTGCTTTTTAATACTTTTTTTATAATGTTTCATACCAATTGGTATTTATAGAAGAGTGTAGGATACTGCTGATATAAGAAAATGCTTTCACAGAAAACTGGATTCTTCCTATCTAATGATTTGGCATTAAACCTCTAGGAAGATAATCAATTATGCCTAATGAGATAAATGGACATCATCACGGTTGGTTTTTGTATAGATAAACCTCCTTCTAAATTTCACTTTTCTAAGCCTGTCAATGTAATTATGAATTACTAATTATTTGTTAATAAACTTGAGCAAAAAGATAACAAAGCAACCCTAATCATCCTACCGTGATAAACGCTAATATACTATTATATTTTACCAGTGTTTTTTTACTAACGCCAATAGTTCTTGATGAACAGGTCCACCTGCTACTAACTCTCTCCCAAAGGTGAAGTTATCCCCTCCGGAGAAATCAGTCACAGTACCACCAGCTTCTTGTACAATTAATGTGCCTGCAGCTACATCCCATGGGTTTAAGTTGTACTCAAAATAACCTTCATATCTACCACAAGCTACATAAGCTAAGTCTACTGCAGCACTTCCCATTCTTCTAATACCATGAGCATTTTTCATTAACCCATTGATAATGGCTAAATATTGATCTATTTTTTCAAAGTTATGATAAGGAAATCCAGTAGCAAATAAGCTTTCGTCTATTTTGGAAGCTTCTGTTACTTTAATTGAGGCGCCATTGCAAAATGCTCCCCCACCTTTGATTGCATAAAAACATTCATCTTTATTTACCTCATAAACTACTCCCAGTAGTACATCTTTACCTTTCATAAGTCCTATGCACGTAGAGTAAATTGGTAAACCATGTATGAAATTGGTCGTGCCATCTAAGGGATCTATGATCCAATTGTACTCTTCGCCAGTTTTGTCAATTGTTTTTTCTTCAGTGATGAACCCAGCTTCTGGAAAGAGTTTAGATAATCTAGCTACAATTTGTTTTTCGGCTTCAGTATCTACGTAAGATACAAGATCGTTTTTTCCTTTGTATTGAACATCGGCAGTAGTAAAGCGTGCTCTTTCTTTTCTGATAAAATCCCCTATATCATGAGCTACGCTAATGGTATGTTGTAAATAATAATCTAATGATTCCATCCTATGATTTATGGTTTACCTTCTATGATAATAACAATTTCTCCCTTGATACTTTTTTGACTAAAATGTTGAGTGACTTCCTCTAATGTCCCTGTAACAGTTTCTTCATGAATTTTGGTTATTTCCCTACTTACAGAAACCCGCCTTTCTGATCCTAGAACTTCACTTAATTGGTTTAGTGTTTTCAATAAACGATGTGGGGATTCGTAAAAGGCAATTGTTTTTAACTCTTCTGCCAATTGATTTAACCTAGTTTGACGACCCTTTTTATGGGGTAGAAAGCCCTCAAATACAAATCGGTCTGTGGAGAAACCAGATTTGACCAATGCAGGGACAAATGCAGTTGCACCAGGCAGGCATTCCACGTCAATGTTATTTTTGATGCATTCTCTTACTAACAGAAATCCAGGGTCAGAAATTGCAGGAGTGCCTGCATCTGAGATTAAGGCCATCTTAGTCCCATTGGATAACTGTTCTATTAGCAATGCTAAGGTCTTATGCTCATTGTGAATATGATAACTTTTTAATTGATTCTTTATTTCAAAATGTTTGAGCAAAATACCCGATGTGCGAGTGTCTTCCGCCAGAATAAGATCTACAGATTTTAGCACCTTAATAGCTCTTAAGGTGATATCATCTAAATTACCAATTGGTGTTGGTACAATGTATAGGGCAGTTTCTTGCGGCATTTAAGCGATCAACTTATCGATGGCACTTGCTAAATTTCTATCATTTTCTGTTATGGTGTTACCAGCATCGTGTGTTGTAAGCTCTATGATTACTTTATTGTAAACATTTGACCAGTTTGGATGATGGTCCATTTTTTCAGCAATAATGGCTACTTGAGTCATAAAACCAAAGGCAGAGACAAAATCACTAAAAATAAATTCCCTGCAAAGTTTATTATCTTTTTCCTTCCACATGTTTATAAAGCTATAATTCCTTCTATTCGATATACTTTTTCGTAAACTGCAATTACTGCCTCACTGTTCATCACTTTGGTTTTAAGTGAGGCACTCACATATTTATTAGTTTTACTTTGTCTGTAACTTAATTCGCCAACAGGCAATAGTTTTTCCAATTCTTCTTTTTTCTCTAAAGGTACTATGAACTTAAATAGATAAACAACCGGAAAGGTATATTCATTTTCTAATTTTTCTTTAAAATCGTCAACTGACCAAGACATAACCTGTTACTTAGTTAAATTTTTTAAAATATTATTTACTTGAAATATTGAATTCCTGTAAATATTTGGTGCAAAAATAGCTGTTTCTTTTACTTTAAAGTCAAAGAATTATTCTTTAGTTCCGTTTAGTTTAATCCCTAAGGGATATTAATTCCCCGACTCTCTTGAGTCGATCATTAAATTATTGCCCATAGATACCCCGTACCCTTGGGTCGGGGTTGGTTCATTCCTGCTTTGTCATCTTAGACAAAAGTAGATACTTCATGCCTTTGGCTGTGTCTTCACAGCCAACCTTTACAATCTGCTAAGGTGGCAAGGCTAGGAAACAGATTGGGGTATTTTAGTAAGATGACAAAGTAGGATTAAATGCTGATTAAATGCTGATTAGGTAATGAATGGAATTACCTCTTTTTCATCAATGGTTATAATTTTAATCCCTAAGGGATATTAATTTCTCTGGTCAGGCATCCCAACTCTTCTCCGAGCGCTATAACTTCTTTGCATAGGCGCTGAATCGATCATTAAATTCAAGCTATTCCGTATCCTAATTTCTTCACTTTTGATCAACGCAAATATGTTATTTAGATAAAAACTGATTTCATTAACTTGAAAATCTAATAGCTAGATTCCTAATAAAAAGTATAAACCATTTTTTAGGACGTTGTTAAAAAAATGTTAACCGATGCAAAAGTAATTTTGTGGAGTTATAAAAATTGTATCTTGTTTTGCTGTTTTAAACTTCTTACCTTTTAAGAAGGCTTTCGCTTTATGAAAAATAAATACATCCGTTTGTTGGTCATCCTTGGGAGTATTTCCATTGCAGGGATCGTTTTGGTTCAGATTTTCTGGTTGAGAAAAGCTTTTGATCTAAGGGAAAAGCAGTTTAATTACAACGTGACCCTCGCCCTTGATAACATAGTCAGTGCTCTGTGTGAGTACAACCAAACCGATGTGCCTACTGAAAACCCAATTGAGCAAGTGGCAGGCAATTATTTTGTAGTAAGAACTAACAACGTTATACCGCCAGAAATTTTACAGTCACTTTTGACTACTGAATTCCAAAAAAGAGTTATCCAGTCTGACTTCGAATTTACGATCTATGACTGTAGCAATCAGCAAGTCATTTATAAGGATTATGTGAACTTGGCTATTGATCAAACAGAAGATCAGAAAAAGAAAAAAAAGAGGCCAAATTTCAAGGAGAATGAATTTTATTTTGATGTTTTCTTCCCTCATAAAACAGCTACTTTGGTAAATCAAATGGGTATTTGGATATTTTCGTCCTCAGTAATGCTTATTGTGGTTGCATTTTTTGCTTTTGCGCTGGTAGTAATTTTTCGACAAAAAAGAATGTCTGAAATTCAAAGAGATTTTGTTAACAATGTGGCTCATGAATTTAATACGCCCATCTCTTCTATTGGCCTTGCGGCAGATTATTTTAGAAAGCAACAGAACATAGGGGAGATTAGTAAATCAGATACCTACCTTTCTATTATAGAAAATGAAAGTAATAAGCTGAAAAAACACGTAGATGGAATCCTTCAAATAGGGAAATACGAGCAACAAGATTATCAGCTGGACATTTTACCAGAAAATATTAGGGAATTAATAGAAGAAGCTTATTTGGAGGTATGTAGTAATTATCCAAATAAACAACTAACTAATACTTTTGAAGGTGAAGTAGGTTTGATAGCAGCAGTTGATAAGTTTCACTTCAAAAGTGTTTTTTATAATTTGTTTGAAAATGTGGTGAAGTACTGTCCAGAACCTTTAAGGGCAGATGTTAAGATCTATGAAGCGGATAAGAGTTCTATTGCTATTGATTTTGCTGATAATGGAAAAGGAATACCTTCTAAATATAAGAAACGCATTTTTAATAGGTTTTTCAGGATACCTGGTGGTGATTTGAAAAATATTAAAGGGTTTGGTATGGGCTTGTTTTATGTCAAGTTTATCCTTAAAAAGATGGGGGGTGAAATTAAGTTAATTTCCTCTGGAACAAGGGGGACTGTTTTCAACATTAAATTGAAAAAATGATGATGGCTACAAAATTTAAAGTTTTGTTAGTGGAAGATGATCCTTCTTTGGGTTTTATCATGAAGGATGCCTTGGAAAGCTCATACGATGTAAGTTGGTTTGATGATGGAATTAAAGCCCAAGAAGCAATTGAAAGTCAACCGTTTGATTTGTGCTTATTAGATATCATGTTACCTAATAAAAGTGGGTTTGAATTAGCAGAGATTATTCGGGTTAAAAATAAGGAGATACCTATTCTTTTTGTTTCTGCTAGGGCAATGGAAGAAGATCGGATTAAGGGTTTTCTAAAAGGGGGTGATGATTATATTACTAAACCTTTTTCTATGGAAGAACTGAAGCACAGAATGGCTGTATTTTTGAAGCGTTCTCAGCGGCAAGCTGGTGAAAATGGCGGAATGAAGATTGGGAGTTATGTGTATGAGCACTCGCTGTTGAAGTTGAAAAGAAATGATCATGAGAGAAAGCTTACCAGGAAGGAGGGGGATCTTCTCTATTATCTTTCAAAGAGAAAAAATGAGATTTTAAAAAGAGAGGAAATCTTGATAGCTCTCTGGGGAAAGGATGATTATTTTACTGGAAGAAGCTTGGATGTTTTTATAAGTAAACTCAGAAAGTATTTTGCTGAAGATCAAAATATTGCTATTGAAAATTACCATGGTGTCGGATTTTTACTGAAGATAGTAGGGTAATTAACTAATTTGGAAATGAATTAGAAATTAGATGGTGGATAATGTGACACACACTTGGGTTCGCAATGAGGTCTTCTGCAAGAGACCTTGTTGCCATTAAGATGAGGAATAGATATGATGGGATCATTAAAAAAATAGGGTGTTGGTGTATAGCCCCGTTTAAATCAATTGAATCGAATAAGTACTGTTGAAATCATGAGAAATAAGGTTGCGAAGCTTTAAAAGTAGAGACTAAAAAACGCAAGGTCTCTTGCAGAAGACCTTGCTGAGACTAAAAGCTACCATGTAGCGCGAATAGCTGGAGCTTGGTTGCTATGTGTACTTTGGTTGTTGCTCCTAATTATAAAAAAAGAGCATCCTCAATTATGAAAATGCCCTCTTCAGACGATGGTTAGGATGGAGAATTGGTTTTTATTTGAGAATTAATTTTTTGTTCAGTACTTTATTCCCTTGAGCAATCTCTAATAAGTAAAGGCCTTTATCATGTTTGCCAAGGTCTATTTCACTTTTGAAGCTACCTGAAAAACTGTCATAGCTTTCTGCATAAACCTCGCTTCCTGATAAACTATAAATCTTAATAGAAAGAGGGGCCTCGTTTTCCATGTTAAACCTCAAAGAGAATTTCCCATTGCTTGGGTTAGGGTAATAGTTGAAATCTTCTAATGTTAAAGCTTTGGATTTTCTTTTACCCAGTTTTTTAAGTTGGCTGTCTTCTTTAGTTAAATCTTCAATGGTTACTTTCTTTCTAATGATGATCAGCCTCGTAGATTCATCGTCTTTTAAGTTTTGCAGCTTATCAAGGAATGAATCTAAGTCACCTTCTCCGCTATGAAAAAAGAAGTTTTTTTCGTTGAGACCTTCTTTTAATTCAGCCAATTTTTCTTTTAGCTCTTCAAATGAAGATTCTCCGTCAAAATCGAAGGAATTTCCATCCTCATCAAAAAAGAACTTGAAATTACTTCCCTTGTGGGAGGAATCCAATTTGAAAAAGTGATCGTCATCATCACTATCACTTTTGAAGAAGAAAATTTGTCCACCCTCCTTATCTGAATTATGAAAATCTAGATTGAAGAAGTTTTTAAGCCCATCAATGTCTTCATCATCAAAGTTGAAATTAAACGAATGCTTACCGTTTTTGAAATTTAAAAATGTATGATCAGCTGCATCTTCTCCAAAGAATTCTATATAATCAGGATCATTTAGCATTTCTTCTTGGCTGTCATATTCTTTTTCAAAAGTTTTTGAATTTCCATTTTTGTCCGTAGTAACTTTTATTTTTATTTTTTCACTTTTTTCACTCTTTTGAGCTTTTAATTGGATGCATATTCCCATAACCAATAGTAGGGAAAGTGTAAGGGTTAACCACTTACTGAGATTTGGTAGAATTGTTCTGTTCATATTTATGTCCTTTTGAGTTTTTACTAAATTACAAAAGGCTTTTGAGTTAAAGTGTTAATAATCAGTTAATTGATGTTAAAAAAAGTTAAGGGTGTAAATGAATGTCAAGCCTGTAGGCTCATTGTTATGCCTATTTGGGGCCTCCTGGATTTAGAATGACTGGGGATTAAACTTCCTGAATTTATCAGTAAGATGCGTGTGTGTTTGTAATTCAATTGATAAATAGAATTGCTTTGTTGTTTTTGGCGTTTTCATTCATTTACTCATGGTGTATCTAATTATCCCAGGCTGATAGTTGTTCTCATTGCCTCAGTATTTGTTTTTCCGCCAAACCATACCTAGCGATCGCCAAGGTAGGGCCGTGTTGTTTATTTTATTCGTGTGTTTGGATTTTAGTGTTCACAAGCATTAATGCAACATGCCAAAAGATTTTGATTTAATTGAGCAAGCTTGAATATTGAGTTAAAAAAGGTTAAACTAAAACCTAAAAGACTAGTTTAGAGTAAATTTGATGGAGAGTAATTGGTGACTTCTTTGATGTATGAAGAGTTTCTTTAGTTTAATTCACTTTCGCTTAGAGCTTCGACGGATGCGAAGTATGGTTTAATTTTCTGATGCTTCTATGAGTGCCGAAGCTACTTAGTGGAGGCACTGCATCGGAAACTAGGGTTCAGGGCTTGCCATGGAAAAACACTTTTTATTAGGAGAAGAACGACCCTGCTAATTTAATTTTAGTAGTGCTATTAGGAAGCTTAGAAATAGATTTGTACTATATATGATGAATAAAATAACAATTAGATGGGTGATTATCTTGATGAGTTTTGCTCTGATAGGTCTGATTGTATTTCAGCTTTATTGGATAGATAGTGTGATCAATGCTAATAACGAGCGCTTTAAAAAAGATGCGATTGAGGCAATGAATAATGTGGCGGAGAAAATAGAAAGGCAAGAGGTGTACACTTTTGCTTTAGCCTTGGACAATTTCACGACCAATTTAACTTGGTTAAACCATTCTACTGAAGAAAATGATGGTGAAGCCGCTGTGCAGTTGTTTGAGACAGAGTTTCGAAAAAAGACTTTTACAAAGGAACAAGTTGCTCTTAATGTTTTAGATACTGTGGTTACTAAAATTAATGTGAGCCATGATATCCCTTCTGATAATTATTTAGGAGCGAACAATTTTAAACAGCTTGAAATTCTCCTAAAAGATGATGATAACAGTTTATTTATGCTCGAAAGGAAGAATGATTCAATTCAAGGTTCTAAAGAGAAAATTAAATTAAATATTCAGAAGGCTAATAAAAAAGTTGACATGATTATTAGTGGTTTAGCCAATGAGGTGTTAAATGCAAATAGGTCTTTAAAAACGAGGATAGATGAAAAGCAATTAGACTCTCTTTTACAAGCTGAATTTAATAATAAAGGGATCGAGATTGGGTATAAATATGCGGTTACTAATCAATCGTTAGATAATGTTTATTTTTCTGGGAATTATAAAGATCAAGGTGATCAGGTGAGTTTTCATAAATCTATTAAATCATCAGAGCTTAAAGTAAGTCTTTTTCCAAATGATATCATTGGGGAATCAGCCTTCCTTGCTGTTAGTTTTCCAAATAAGACGTCATTCCTTTACAAGAAGATTTGGTCTACTTTGGCCTCATCTATTGTGTTGATTTTGATTATTATTTTCTGTTTTGCCTATTCTATTAGGACGATCATACATCAAAAGAGGCTATCAGAAATAAAAAATGACTTCATTAATAACATGACGCATGAGTTTAAGACACCAATTGCGACGGTTTCACTGGCTTGCGAGGCCTTACAGGATAAAGAGATCAGTGATAAGGAATTGTTTAGGGATCGATATATTAAAATTGTCAGGGAAGAAAATGAGCGACTGGGACTTCAGGTAGAGAAGGTTCTGCAGATGGCTGCATTAGATAAGAATGACTTGAAGATTAAAAAAGAAAGATTGAGCTTGCATAAAATTATTCAGGATGTTTCAGAGAAAATGAACATTCAAATAAACAAAAGGGAAGGTCTGCTTTCTCTTCAGCTGGAAGCCAATGATGATTATTTAGATGGAGATCCTGTTCACCTGACCAATGTGGTAACAAATTTATTGGATAATGCGAATAAATATTCAAACAACACTCCCATCATAGGAGTTGCCACTCAGAATAATGCTAAAGGGATAATACTTAGTGTGAAAGACACTGGTATAGGAATGACAAGAGAAGCCATCAAGAATATATTTAATAAGTTTTATAGAGTCCCTACTGGAAATGTCCATGACGTAAAAGGTTTTGGTTTAGGCCTTGCCTATGTGAAAAATATGGTAGAGGCACATGGAGGAAATATCTCAGTAAAAAGTGAGCTAGGGAAAGGGAGTGAATTCAACATATTTTTACCATATATAGCAAATGAAAAGTAAGATACTATTAGTAGAAGATGACCCTAATTTAGGTCAGATATTGACTGAATACCTAAATATGAAGGGATTTGAAACTATTCTTTGCACAGATGGTATGCTGGGGTTGGAAGCATATCAAAACTCTGACGGGTTTGATATGTGTATTTTAGACCTAATGATGCCTAAACTGGATGGTTTTTCTTTAGCAAAAGAAATTAGGAAAAACGATGAACGTACGCCCATTGTTTTTTTGACTGCGAAATCTATGAAGGAAGATGTGATAGAAGGTTTGAAAATAGGGGCAGATGATTACTTAACTAAACCTTTTAGTATGGAGGAACTATTATTGAGAATCAAAGCAATTCTTAAAAGATCCAGTACTTCTAGCGAAAAGTCAAAGCTTCCTCAAGAGTATAAGTTGGGCCGTTATACATATAATTTTGATCACCACCTTTTAGAAGCACCAAGTAAAAGCATTAAACTGACAGGAAAAGAGAACGCCTTATTGCAAATGTTCTGTGAGAATTTTAATCAAACTGTAAATAGGAGCGACGCACTCAAGGTGATTTGGGGAGATGATAGCTATTTTAATGCAAGAAGCATGGATGTCTATATTGCTAAGCTTAGAAAGTATTTAAAAGAGGATGATAAAATCCAAATCATAACCGTACATGGACAAGGTTTTAAATTAGTAAAATTGAATTAACTTAAAGGTATTGATTCAATTTAATCCCTGAGGGATACCTAATTCCCCGACTCTTGAGTCGATAAAAAAGCTTTTAGCCGATAGAGATACCCCGTACCCTTGGGTCGGGGTTGGTTCATTGCAACACTAGAAAAAAAATACAATCATCCGACTAAATTTATTTTTAGAGCAATATCCTTGTTTGAGTAAAATAGAAGCCTGTTTCAGCGTTTGTCCCAAAACCACCCCCTACTTGGCAATTGACTGATTTAGTGGCTTTCTGCCTTGGCAGCCCGATTCATTTTATCTGGTTGATCAAAAAACGAATCGCAGCGGTGTCCGCCAAAAAAATCAACAGGATCCTGACAAACAAAACAATCTCTCTAACCGGGTGTTATGCTATGCACCGCTCCTGCATGAAGAACTTTGTTTTTTAAAATGTACATAATTTAGTCAGACACTAGAAACCTGAGCTCGATTTTAAAAAGTACGTATAGAAGGTCTCCGTCTACGCGGAACAGTTTTGAAAGATTTGTTTGTGATCGCTCTCAGAGCGATTGACGGGGTCGCCCGTGCGATTTCAAATTTTTCCATTCCATGGCGACTAGCCTTTTTGGTGGTTTGCCACTGCGACTACTTTTTTGCCACCGCGGCGGCGAACCGCGGCAAAAAGCGGCAGCCGTTGCTGTAGGAGCCCGTCTGACTTGAAGACGGGGTTGCCCAGACAAATACTTGTAAATGAGAC
>CALGOB010000051.1 GCA_937958005.1 uncultured Cyclobacteriaceae bacterium | reverse complement strand
CTGTTAGTTATGGTTTGCATCAAATTTCTATTGCATCATTCGGGTTAAATGCGCGCTAGATAAAATAGCGTGAGTTTGTGAGTGAGTATAGAGAAGAGTTTCGTTGAAACAACTACTCCCTAAACTTTCTAAAAATAACTTTTAGCAGTTCTTTTACCTCTACAGAAGACATGTCCCAACTATACGGTTTCGCATATTTTTGTACCAATAACTCTACAGAATCATCAAAAGTCACACATTCTTCAATATGATATACAGCTTCTCTGAACTCATCTCCATTTCCACCAAATAATTCATTGGTAAACATGTAGCGTTGGTTAACAGAAATGCTGGTGAAAATATTTTGAATTTTTTTATTCGCCATGCTATCTGCCAAAGAATCCTCTTCAGCGGGTTTCAAGGTCTCGTTCACGGTAGTTACTGGTTCTTCTGCAGCAAAGTTTTTGTTAAGGATGGCAGGTTCTTCGTCGTCCTCCTCTTCATAATTACTAATAACCCCCTTAGGCTGTAAGTCTACTGGAGGGATATCTTCTGTATCTATGAATTCATCAATGTCATCTTCATCAAAATTACTGATAACTATCTCATCATTATCTACATCTATATCCTTGTTAATTTGTTTCTTAGGTGTCTTAATAAGTTCTTCTTGCTCTGCTGAAATGGCAGCTTCTATTTCAGCACTGATCATAGAAGAATCTGATTCTGGTTCTGGTTCTGGTGGGGCTACTTCTTTTAGCGGTTCAGGTTCTTTCGCTACTGGTTCTGGGTCATCTTCCAAGAACTTGTCCATGTCAAAGACCGGTTCTGTCTCCTCTTCTTCAACTTCTTCAACTTCTTCTTCTACATAAAAATTATCGCGCTCAAATGGCTCTACAGTTGAAATTGCTTTGATAAAGTTCGCACTATCGAGCTCTGAGGTTTCTACGTTTTCAAAAACATCATTTAACATTTGCAAAGCAGCATCTATCTCTACTCTTTCCTTTCCCGTATCTTCTAACAAGCTAATATATTCCATTAGTGGTTCTGTATGAACCTTCACATATTTTCCTACACTCTTAAAACTTTTAACCGCTAAATGAGTCGGGTGTTTTTGTGTTACTTCAGCCAAAAAGAAATCCAATGGAGAGTAGACCAAATAAATTGCATCTTCAATCGCGTCTTTTAAAAGCGGACGAAAATGTTCTTTATCTATCAGAATAAATTGAGATAGCGTATTCATAAATTGGACTAAGGCCTTTCTTACCTTATCGTTTTTAAAATCAAAGAAAGGGCTTTCCAGTTTCTTGGTTTCATCTTGCCATTTATTAAATAGGCTTTTGATTACCAAAAAATTAACTTGCTTTGATTTCGTCAATGAAACTATCTCTTTTCCTGCGATTTCATCTTTATCAGAAAAAAAATCGTCTACCACCTTATCAGAAAAAATTTTGCTATAGTTTTCTATATATTGATGATTAATTTTGCGTTCATTCATACTATAACAAAGTTACTATTCTTTTAATGATTCAACTAATTATTAAAAACCTCTCAGGTAAAACTATTTATTGTAATAGTAAAACGGAAAAAATGTTAGATGTTTTACAAGAAAATTACATTGACTGGATGCATGCATGCGGAAAAAAAGGAAAATGTATCTCCTGTAAAGCAATTATAGTAGAAGGAATGGATAATATAGCACCTCTTACTGAAGTAGAAAAAAGGTATATCAAGAGCAATAAATTAAAAGCGAATGAAAGGTTATCTTGTCAAGCAGTTTTAAAGGGAGATGTTACCATACAAGTACCAGAATTATATAAATTGCCCCACATGAATTATTCTGAATAAACATGTTTGTAGAACCTACTATAGAAAACGGGACATTAGGAAATGACAAAAACGGTTGGGTAGAAGTGGTTTGTGGCTCTATGTTTTCCGGAAAGACAGAAGAATTGATCAGAAGGGTGAAGCGTGCTATGATTGCCAAACAACGGGTACTGATTTTTAAACCTGGTATAGATAATAGGTATCACGCAGAAAACGTTGTTTCACATAATGACAATTCTATACAAAGCAAAGCCGTTAATTTTGCCAATGATATTCTCTTACAGGCAAATGAATGTGATGTAGTAGGAATTGATGAAGTCCAGTTTTTTGATGATGAAATAATCAATGTAGTCAATAAACTGGCTAACAATGGCAAAAGAGTTATCATAGCTGGACTTGACATGGATTTTGCTGGTAGGCCATTTGGCCCTATGGCTGGCTTATTGGCCATTGCAGAATTTGTAACTAAAGTACACGCAATATGCATTAAATGTGGCAATATTGCTACCTATTCTTATAGACGAACTAAATCTAGTAAAAAAGTTGTTTTAGGTGAAACAGATATATATGAAGCTAGGTGTAGGAAATGCTTTGTAGAAGGAATGAATGAGAAATGAGAAAGATTCTATTGTTGTTTTTATTGGTTTTTGCTCAGATTATTGGCTACTCACAAGATATCCCGCAAGGTGCTTGGAGAACACATTTTAGCTACTTCAATGCTCAAGCTATTGAGACCACCAGTGAAAAAGTATTTTGCGCAGTAGAAAACGGGCTGTTTTATGTAGACATTTCTGATAATACAATCAATATCCTCAGTAAGATAAATGGACTGAGTGATGTCACTGTTTCCGCGCTAGGTTATTCAAACTCTTCGGAGACTTTAGTGATAGGCTATGAAAATGGCAATATTGATCTGTTGACAACTGAAGGAATCATAAACATCGACCTCTTATTAAATCAAAATTTAATCCAACTTAGAAGTATTAGAGACATACATACGTTGGGTGAAACTGCTTTTTTATCTACCGATTTTGGGATTGTTGTAATTGATTTAAATAGACAAGTCATTGATCAAGTTTATAGGGAAATAGGGCCAAGTGGAGTTCAGCCTGAAATTATTGCAACTACCACACTTGGTGATTCAATATTTGCAAGTACTAATCTTGGTCTTTTAAAAGCTGCTCTTGCCGATAATATCAACTTACTGGATTTCAATAATTGGCAATTGGTTGATTCACCAGACAACATTGATTTTACCAGGTTAGAGGCTAGTACCGAACAAATATATTTAGCCGATACAGAACGGATTTTTACTTATCAAAACGGTCTCTTTGAAGAAGTTAATCATTCCTTAATCAACATAAGCCGTTTAAGGACAACTGATGATAATACCCTACTAATAGTTGCTGATGGTCTATCATATCAACTCACTGAGGGCATTAGTGAACTCATCACACCGAACAATGGACTTAGTGGCAATACAGATATTACCTTCTTTAATAATCAATTCTGGATTGCAGATCAAAATGAAGGACTATTTTCTTTATCAGGAAATGATTTAACAGGATTAAGCCCTGCTGGGCCACTATCTGACCAAATACAGCATATTGTATTTCAAGAAAATTTGATTTATGCTTTCGGTCCCTTTCGAGATCAAAATGCAAATGCTATAGAACAACCAATGTTTTCTATATTTGAAAATGGCAATTGGTCATTAAACAGTATTCCAAGTTTTTCAAGTGTAAATGATAACAGTGGTAGGTTTTTTTCATCCTTGGAAAATGGATTATTTGATATTACTGAAAATGAAATAGTTGATGATGCGCCTTTGGAACTTAACCCTATTTCCAATGCAGCCATAGTTACGGATATAGAAGAATCTGGCAATTTGCTTTGGGTAGCTAACCCAAACACTAGTAATCCCCTACACTCAAGGGATGAAAACGGAGTTTGGACATCCTTTAACTTAAACGGAAGAGCGCCTAATATTGCTCAAATAGCTGTCTCAAGAAATATTTGGGCAAGGAATGCATCTGGTAATGGTGGGGTTATTATACTTACACCAGAAACAGCTGAAACAGAAATTATTACTGCTAGTAACTCTGATTTACCATCATCTACCATTAATGACCTTGCTATAGATTTTGATGACGAAGTTTGGGTGGCTACAGATGCTGGAGTCGCTTTCATACCTTCAGCCTCAAATCCAATTTCTGATTTCAATAATGCCATCCTCCCTATTTTTGAAAATAATTTTCTGTTTAGGGATGAGATCATTAATAGCATAGAGATAGATCCAGGGAATAGAAAATGGGTTGGTAACCAAAGAGGGGCTTGGCTTCTTGAGGAAGCTGGGGAATCACTTGTTGTTCGTTTTACAGCAGAAAATAGTCCATTACCCTCTAATAGTGTGCTGGATATTTCTATAAACCCTACTAATGGAGAGGTTTTTTTTGTCACGGACAAAGGCATGGTAAGTTTTAGAAGTGATGCAACTGAATCAACAGCCATTCATGCGGATGTAAAAATCTTTCCTAATCCTGTTACTCCTGACTTTTCAGGTCTAGTCGGGATCAGTGGGTTAGCTACAGATGTAAGGTTAAAAATAACTGATATCTCTGGGAAATTAATTAGAGAATTGGAAGCAAATGGCGGAACGGCAGCGTGGAATATTAGAGACCATAATGGCCGAAAGGCTAAAACTGGGGTTTATCTTTTTTTCAGTTCTGATAACGAAGGGGCAGAGACATTCGTAGGTAAAATAGCAATTGTCAACTAATGACGGAAAAGACGGAAGGAATCGTACTCAACTATATCAAGTACAGGGATACTTCTATTATCGTCAGGATCTATACTAGAAAATTTGGATTACAATCCTTCATTGTCAACAGCATTAGGAGTAAAAATTCCAAAAAGAGTATTGGGCTTTTTCAACCTTTCACCATCCTTGACTTAGTCATCTATCATAACAATAAAAATAATATTCATAGATTATCCGAATATAAAAGTCAATCTCCTTTTAAAAGTATCCATTATGAAATCAGAAAAAGTACAATTGCCTTATTTCTCACCGAAGTACTAGTGAAAACTCTAAGTGAAAATTACGAAGAAGATAATTTTCAGTTTGATTTTTTAAAAGAATCTATTCTGGAATTTGACACCCTAAAAAAAGGTTATGAAAACTTCCATTTGTATTTTTTGATCAATTATGCAAACTATTTAGGTTTTGGTATCTATAACTTAGAAGGCATAGACCATATAGGAGATGATGAATTGATCCATTTTCTTCTACAAGTAAAACAAAAACAAAGCTACTTCCTTGCAGAAACAGGTCAATCCATTAGACGAAAAGCATTAGATATGATCCTGAATTTCTACCATTTACATATCACACAGTTTGGTAAGGTAAAATCTCTTGAAGTATTGTATCAAATTTTTGACGAATAAATTGTAAATTTCCAGTAGTAAAATCCATACAAATGAGCACAGAAATACTTTACGACGAAATTCCTTCACTTGATTTGAATGATTTCAGGAAAGGAGATGCACAAACTAAGCAGAGTTTTGTGGAAAAATTGGGCGAGGCATATAATAACATTGGATTTGTAGCCATAAAAAATCATGGCCTATCTGATTTACTTACCAAGAACCTATATGATTCCGTACAACAGTTTTTTAAACAGCCTGCGGATTTAAAACACAAGTATGAAGAGGCGGGGTTATTTGGTCAAAGAGGTTATGTAAGCAAAGGAAAGGAAAAGGCAAAAGGAAGAAATACTGGTGATCTTAAAGAGTTTTACCACGTAGGCCAACCTAATGATCCAAAGAAAGAATATCCTGATAACATATGGCCGTCGGAAGTAAATGGGTTCAAAGAATATACCTTAGAAGCATTCCTTACGCTGGAGAAAGCGGGTGTAGATATGCTAAAGGCAATCGCGATTTATTTAGGATTGGAAGAAAATTATTTTGACGATAAAGTACAAGGAGGAAATAGTATTTTAAGAGCAATTCACTATTTTCCAATAGAAAATCCGGAGGAAATCCCTGATGATGCAGTGAGAGCAGCCGAGCATGGCGATATCAACTTAATTACCTTGCTAATGGGGGCAAGTGCGGATGGACTTCAAGTGTTAAGAAAAGATGGAAAATGGATTCCTATCACTGCTCTCCCGGATCAGATAGTAGTCAATGTGGGAGACATGATGGCCCGTTTAACTAATAATAAGTTAAAGTCAACCATACACCGGGTAGTGAACCCCCCTAAAGATAAAATGAAAACTTCAAGGTTTTCTATTCCGTTTTTCATGCACCCTATTTCAGGAATGGATCTTACCTGTCTTGATAACTGTGTAGATGGACAAAACCCAAAGCAATATGATGACATGTCAGCAGGTCAATTTTTAGATCAAAGATTAGCAGAAATTGGACTTAAGAAATAATATATGATCCGTAAGGTCAGGTATTATATCTTTCTTAGGGACATCATGACATTGTCTGTCACGGCCTTTGGAGGCCCACAGGCTCATCTTGCTATGTTCTTGAACATTCTTGTGGAGAAAAGGGGGTACTTAACGGAAAAAGAACTGTTAGAGTTAAATGCTCTTTGTCAAATTCTTCCAGGTCCCACTTCTACACAGACTATCACTGCATTAGGTTTTAAAGTAGGCGGACCAAACTTGGCATATCTAACTCTCTTAGTATGGATGATGCCTGCAGTCACTGTAATGATTGCTGCTGGATTAGTGATTAATCTGCTTAACAATCAAAACGTTTCGCTAGACTTTCTAAGGTATATCCAGCCTGTAGCTGTAGGTATTGTAGGGTACTCAGCTTATCAAATTTCAACAAAGGTAGTTAGTACCAAGCTAGGGTACTTCCTGATGATCCTTGGTGCTTTTGCTGCCTATTATTTAAGATCCCCATTTTTATTCCCCATCATCATCATCATGGGAGGAACAATTTCAGCATTTAAATTTAAAAATCAGCCTGTTGAAGAAAAATCAAGATTGATTATCAACTGGTCAAATTTCATACTGTGGGCAAGCGTATTCATTTTCGCTGCGATATTAGGAGGAATAACAGATTTAAAACTAGTTCTACTATTTGAAAACTTTTATAGAAATGGTAGCCTTATTTTTGGTGGTGGACAAGTTTTAGTCCCCTATTTGTATACGGAGTTTGTTGAGTTTAAAGACTACCTATCAGGAGAAGTTTTCATGTCAGGTTATGCACTTTCGCAAGCAATCCCGGGGCCTACATTTTCATTTACAGCTTATATCGGAACTGTTTCACTTCAACATATGGGTTATGCGGGTCAAATTTTAGGAGGTCTAATAACAGCAATCGGTATATTCCTACCTGGTACATTCCTTATCTTCTTTGTAATTAGGTTTTGGGAACAACTAAAGAAATATCGAGTTATTAGGGCATCATTGGAAGGAGTACAGGCTGTAAGTGCAGGTCTTGTAATAGCTGCTACCTTTATCTTGTTTGAACCAATAGATGCAGGACTTATTAATTATGGTATAATTTTAGGCACAGTAGCTTCATTGCTATTTACAAAAATACCAACCCCTGTACTTTTCTTATGTGCTCTTCTAGCAGGCTTTTTATAAGTGATCGCTAATTCCTATGTTGCATTTAAAGCCCTCGCAGAAGGGTACGGGGTATCTATGGGCAATAATTTAATGATCGACTCAAGAGTCGGGGCGCCCGGCCAGGGGAATTAATATCCCTTAGGGATTAAAATATTTACAAGGAGTTACCAATAAAGTAGGGTGATGCCAATGATAGTTTATTTATTATTTTGAATAAATAAGTGAAATAACGATTATCCAATTGTATATCATATAAAGACTAATGGACATAAAAAAGCCATTAGCATGAAGCTAATGGCTTTTAAAACTTTAAAGTATTTTATGATATCTTACTGTGGGTCACTGTAAGTGAACCCTAATTTCTGAGCTACTTTAGGAGAAAGATCACCACCAGCATCTGAGGTGAATATTAATGCACTTCCATAAGTAAATACATGTGTAAATCCATTTTCCTTTGCTACCTGATCAATAGTCTCTTTTAGCTTTTTCTGCAAAGGCTCTACCAAAGTTTGGTTCTTTTGAGCGATTGACTGCTGTGCGTTTGATGCAAACTGCTGAATCCTAGTTTGCATACTTTGCAATTCTGCTTCAGCATCTTGACGTGCTAGTTGATCCATAGATGGACCGTTTTGTTGGTAGGTTTGGTATTTAGCTTGAAGATCTTTCTCTTTAGCTTGTAACTGTCTGCCAAGATTTGCTTCATAATCTTTTAAATCAGTGTCTGCTTGCTTAGCATCTGGCCATAATGCAAATAAAGCTTCAAGTTTCACATATCCAATTTTAGGGCTTTGCGCCTCCGCTACAAATGACAATAGCATCAAACCTGCTACTATTGTAAATAATTTAATTTTCATATCTAATTGTATTTAATCAATTCAAAATTTAGTTACTCACGGTATCATTCTGATCACCAAGACCTAGTTCTTCAAGAACAAAGTCTGTATAGTCATGAATTGGATCCGTATAAATCATGACTAAGTCACCTGACTTGTCAAAAACTATTTGTAGTCGATTACCTTTGGCAACCTTTTCTACCGCTTCAAATACTTTATCTTGTATGGGTTTAATTAGTTCCTTTTTCTTTAAAAAGAATAACCCTTCAAAACCAAAAACTTTTTTCTGATAATCTTTAACTTCCAACCACTTTTGATCGATGTCAGATTCTCTTTCAACTCTCATCTCTTTAGTGAGAAGTACTTCTTCGGCTTTTAATTTTGCTTCAAGAGCTTCTACTTGTTTGTATAAGTCCTTGACTTCATTCTCCCATTGTTGAGATAATTTATCTATCTCAGACTGGGCTTCTGCATATTCTGGCATCTTATTTAAGATATAGTCAGAATCAACATATCCGAATTTCTGTGCAAAAGTATAATTATTTACTAAGAAAAGTATACCAATGATTATGCCAATATTTTTCATCTTCAAATTATTAGGGTATGTGAAATTATCTAAAAACTAAATAACGTCCCAAATATTGTTTATGATATTGACATTTAATACTATTATTTTCATTACCTGATTTGTTGGCCAATAGAAAAATGGAACTGTGCCCCACTAATTTCTGGTTGTCCAGGCAACCTATCAAAGCCATAACCCCAATCAAGGCCTAGTAATCCAAATGCAGGCATAAAGATTCTTACACCAGCACCTGCTGACCTAAATTGATCATATGGATTAAACTCTCTGAAGTCATTCCAATTATTTCCTGCCTCGGCAAATAATTGAACATAAATGGTAGCTGCAGGATTAGGAGAAACTAAATACCTTAATTCCAATACAAATTTATTAAAAGCAATACCACCATCAATTTGAGTCTCTTGATCTCTAGGAACTATAGAATTGTTTTCATAACCTCTTAATCCGATAATATCTGTACCTAGTAGGAAGTTTTGTCCAGTCAAACCGTCACCGCCCAATTGAAATCTTTCAAATGGCCCGATACCAGCTCTTTGTGTATAACCTCCTATAAAACCAAAGTGGGCACGTGGAGCTAAAACCAAGTTTTTGGCAATCTTCAGATAGTACTTTAAATCAAAATTCCACTTATGATATTCTATCAATTTAAACCTAGTTGCATTGTCAGCAGTCTCAAAATCAATATTTCGCCATAAAGAATAAGGTGGTGTAAGTGCTACATTCAAGGAAATTTGAGATCCAGTACTTGGGAACATTGGTCGATCAATACTGTTTCTTGCAATGGTTGTATTAAAAGTTATACTGTTAGCGTCTCCAGTTGAAAACCCAAGTGTTTGACCAAACCTAAAAAGGGAATATCTCAAATATGAAATAGAATTACTCACTGTAAAAAAGTCATCGGGCCATTTAACACTTCTTCCGAGAGAAACAGTTATCCCTGATACTTTCAAAGATCCTACCGTATCATTCGTTCTAGGGTCTAAGTTTCTTTGCACGGAGAAATTATAATTCACACCAAATGAATTTCTCTTTCTACCACCTAACCATGGCTCTGAAAAACTAAAATTATAACTCTGGAATCTTCTACCGTTTGCTTGAATACTAAGTCCTAATTTTTGTCCATCCCCAATTGGTAAAGGCCTCCATTTATCAAATTTTGGTATATTCCTTAATGAAAAGTTATTAAACTGTAACCCTACAGTTCCCACAAACCCAAAGAAACCACCCCAACCACCTGATAATTGGACTTGATCACTTGGCTTCTCTTCAAGCTGCCATTCTATATCAACAGTCTCATTTGCTGGATTCGGAATAGGGACAGGGTTTACTTTTTCAGGATCAAAATAGCCTAATTGTGACAGTTCTCGCTGAGTTCTGATCAATGCGGCCCTACTAAATTTATCTCCTGGTAACGTTCTCAACTCTCTTAAAATAACATGATCATTTGTACGGTCATTTCCAGTAATATAAACCTTATCAATAGTGGCTTGAGCACCTTCAAAAATCCTCATTTCTAAATTTACAGAATCACCATTAACTCCTACTTCTACTGGTTCTACTCTAAAAAACAAATAACCGTTATCAAGGTACAATGCACTAATATCTGCCCCTTGTGGGTTAAAATTCAACTTCCTATTCACCAGTTCCAAGTCATATACATCTCCTTTCTTAATTGCTAAGATCCTATCTAAAATATCATCTTTATGAATAAAGTTACCTTCCCAATTAATATCTCCGAAATAATATTTCTTTCCAGGGTCAACAGTAACATTTATGTCTAGGAATCGGTTACTTACACTATACACGGAATCTGTAACTACTTTAGCATCTCTATATCCCTTACTATTATAAAAAGTGACTAAAGATTCTTTGTCATCGTCAAAGTCAGACTGAATGAATTTATTTGCTTTGAAAAAATTAACATTCAAGTTATCACTCATAAACTCTTTGAAATCAAGCTTTTCAACTTTATAGGATTTCGTTAAAAATTCCTTGGCATTCTTTGGTTTAAAAAGGCTTAGTGCCTTTGCAATTATAGTCTTATGAATTCTGATTTTAGGGATCTCTCCAGTCCCTTTCATTTTACTCCTCAGCTTAGCATCAGCAAAATTTTCATTTCCACTAAATGAAATATTATTGATCTTTACTTTTCTACCTTTATTTACATCTATTTTTAGTTGTACGCTATTTCTTAGTAAACTATCAGTGATCTGATTAACCTCAACTTCCACATTAAGAAAACCTTTTCCAATAAAGTATCTCTTTACCGCAGTCTCAGCATTCTTAACAATTGCATCGGTTAATACTTTCCCCTTAATTAAATTTACTTTATCATTTAGAGACCCTTCATCAGACTTATTTACTCCTTCAAAAATAAACTTAGTCAAACGGGGTCTTTCAGTTAATTTTATCGTCAACCAAATCTTCCCATTTTCAATTTTAGAGGCAAAAACTTCTACGTTTCCGATGATTCCTTGTTTCCATAACTTTTTTATGGCGCTGCTTACATCATCACCAGGCACCTTAATTTTATCTCCGACCTTAAGCCCTGATAAAGATATTAAAGCAACATTATCCAGAAACTGAGAGCCCTCCACAGAGATTTCTGCTATTTCATACTCTTTAGGGTTTCCATAATTAATCTCACTTACTTGTGCACTCAGGTCACTTGCAGTAAAAATTGTTATCAATATAATTACTGATAGTAAAACGTTCTTCATCACTATATCTTCACTTGTTCACTTGTCATTCCAAACCTTCTTTCCCTTTTCTGGTAAGAAGAAATTGCTTCATCCAGATGCGCTTTCCTGAAATCAGGCCAAAGAACATCCGTAAAAAAGAGTTCAGTATAAGCCATCTGCCAAAGCAGGAAATTACTTATTCTCATCTCTCCACTCGTCCTGATTAACAACTCAGGATCTGGAACCCCAGAGGTATCCATATAATTACTAATGATATTTTCATCTAATTGGTTTGCTGACAGCTCACCAACTTCTATAGATTTCGCAATTTTTTTCATCGCTTGGGTAATATCCCACCTCCCACTGTAATTTAAAGCTAATATTAATGTCAAACCAGTATTAGTGGAAGTATGCTCTATCGCCTTGTTTAAGCTATTCTGTGTCTTGTCAGGTAAAAGACTTAAATCACCTATTGCTTTTAGCCTTACGTTATTCTTTTGCAAGGTTGGCAATTCATCTTTAATGGTAGAAACCAATAACATCATCAGCCCCTTGACCTCCTCTTTAGGGCGACTCCAATTTTCAGTAGAAAAAGCATAAAGTGTCAGATACTTAATTTCTTTCTCTGCACAAAACTCTGTACAATCTCTTACAGCAGTGATGGCATTTCTATGGCCAAATATTCTGGCAGCACCCTTCTTTTTTGCCCATCGACCATTCCCATCCATTATGATTGCTACATGTGAGGGTAAGTTACTCATATCAAGAAGCCGCTTTACATTTAATATAAAAATCTATACTATTTACAGCTTGCAAATTTGCCACTTTTTTTAGACTTTTCCAGAAAGAATTTAGGCTATATCACCTATATATTGAATTATTAGGGATATAAGGGAATGGACAAGGTATATCCCTAATGATTATTGTAAAAGTAATGCCTACAAAATGATACCAATCTTGATCATTTGGATTACCAAATTGAAAATCCTTTACATTTGGATCTCCATCTTCCAAATCATCTAACCGATCAAAAAAGGTTTTTCTGGCACCATACTCCAAACTCAAGGCAAAATCTCTATTGATTAAATACTTAAACCCTAATCCAAATGGAATAGAAGGTTGAATTGAACTATAATTTCTTTCTCTAAAATCACGGCCATAGATTCTAAACAATGCAAATCCCCCAAATACATAAGGAGACCAATTAACCTGCGCATGTTTACCTTTAAAATCCAAAAAATAATATTCGAAGGCACTTGAAAACTCCAATATATTTGCGTCAAATGAAAAGTCTCGCTGCCTACCAAAAGCATCAATAGGTCTCTGATCACTTCCTTGAAGACCCCCATATGTCAATGAAAGCCTTGTACTGACCGCGTTACTAAAGTTTAATCTATAAACACCTGTAAGCCCTAATTTTGCATTGCTCACCTGAAAACCTCTAATAAGATCTCCTGAATAATTAAGAGCCCCTATTCCTCCACCGTATTCTATGAACTGGCCTTTAAGAGACAGGGTTGTTAAAAAAAATAAAGAGGCTACAATGAACCTCTTTAGATATGTTTTTCGAATTATAATATTTTTCATTATATAAGGTTACCTGAACTTGGCTCTCTTCTTAACACCGCCTATGTTATAGATGAGCTTTATTTGAGTAACGAAATAACTATCGTTTTTATTTGTTCCTCTAATACCTCCTTCAACAAATTCAGATCTTGTTCTATAAACGAGAGCTCCATTTGCATCTCGTACAGCAACTACTCTAGATATACTATTTATCCTGTTTATATCTCTGGGTTGCTCACTTATAATATCTATATTTTCCAAACTTCTATCAGCGAAAGCTCTTGCCAAAGGATCCTCAAATTCATTCAAATCTATAAATCTACCACTAGCATCATCTAAGTAATCGAAAAATAAGATTCTATACCCAAATTCAATAGCAGCATCAAAGTTTTCAGGCAATCTTAATTTAAACCCAATTCCTATAGGTAATGCCAATTGAAAATTACTGTAAGGCTCAACCCCATTTCCTGCTATGTTTTGACCTTCAGTACCAAACTGACGTAATGATACCCAATCCCCAGCATTCTCAAACCTTTGTACACTAGCTGGAGATGCTCCAGGGTCTGTAAGGTTTATATTTGGGTCATGAAAATCAAAGAAAGGAACACGCCCTTGTGGGTTATGATACAAAAATCCAATTCCTCCAAACACAAATGGAGTAAATGCAACCCTCGCTGCGGAACTTCCTTGATTACCAATTAGGTCTATATCAAAAATAGCGCTAAGCTCTATTACATCATTTCTAAAACTTAAATTTCTTGCATGTCTTGTTGCATCACTAGCTATATCACCATCTATGTTTGCAGAAAAGTCTGATGCAATTAATCTCACGTAATTAAGGTTAGCCCTTGCTGAAGCATGTGAATTAAATCTTCTACCAAATGACACTCCTATACCAGGCCTAGTAAAGCTTATATCGGCACTAGCATTTCTATTAAGCGGGGCTAAATCCCCAAAATAGTTACTTGCGTTTAATCCAAGTGAAACAAAATTATAAGGCCTAAACCTTCCTTGTATTCTTCTGTTACCTTTGTAACGGGTAACATTCTTATTTCTTTTTCTTTTATATCTGTTTCCTCTCCTTCTCCTCTGTGCCTCAGCATCATCAGGAATAAGGACTGCCACCATCAACAAAAATAAAACCAATAACAAAGGTTTTTTCATAACTGCTCTAATTATACATGCTCAAAATAACACAAAAAATCAAATCTCAGTAGCTTAATAAGAGTTAACAAATTGTTTAATTTCTTAAGTCTAATCCCCAATTTAACTTTTTCCTAAGTACATCGGGGAAATTGTAATTCGCTAAATTAATCAATTTTGCTTTAAAAATTTCTTTTTTTATCGAAAGTTTTATCGTATTATCTACAGTAACCGACCGAGAATCTAGTGAAACCAAAAAGTTACGGTTTCTACTCTCTATCTGAAAGGTCATATTTGAAAGGTCAGAAACAATCAAAGGCCTAACATTTAAGTTATGTGGGCTTATAGGAGTAATAATAAAGTTCTCCTGATTTGGAAACATTAGTGGGCCGCCACACGATAATGAGTAACCCGTTGACCCTGTGGGGGTTGACACCATTAAGCCATCCGCCCAATAGGAATTTAACAGTTGACCGTCTATGAAACACTTCACGTTTATCATAGATGAGGTATCTTTTTTAGTAATTGCAAATTCATTTAAGGCAAAATTTGCTCCATCAAATAATTCAATATTACTATCTAAATGAATCAGCATTCTCTCATCACTTTGATAATTATCTTGATAAAGACAATTAAGGGCATTTTCAATATCTTGCTTAGCAATAGTCGCTAAAAAACCAAGTCTTCCAGTGTTAATTCCCATGATGGGTATCTCTTCATCTCTTATATATAGAAGTGTTTCTAAAAGAGTTCCGTCCCCACCTAAACTAATTGCAGCATCCGCTTTCAACTTATCTGTATGCATGTCAAACGTCGCATAATTACTCAGATCAATTTCAGCATCTTTATTTAAGCTAACAAATTTATCAGAAAGCATTACTGTACTTCCTTGCTTTGATATAAAGTCTAAAACTTGCTTTATAAAGGGCATTGTATCTGAAGAATACCCTCTCCCATGAATCAACAATTTCATTCTCTTAAGTATATATCGAAAATTACAATTTCAGATAATTAAGTAAACTGTCCAGTCTCTCCCTCTCTTGTGAATCCTTTGAGCTTTCTTGAAAATTGGTCTCTACCAAATAGCCAAACCTTCTCAAAGTTTCTGTCACATGGCTTATCTCATCCACATTTAACTTAAGGGTGACTTTTATTTTTGAAAGGTCTTCGTCATTTGACACAACATATGAACTCAATATTTTTACACCATTTTCCTCTATCAATCTACTGATTTCTGAAAGCGAATAATCTATGGCATTTAAAGTTAAAACAATAACAGATCCTGGGCTTCTTACTGCAGAAGTATGTGAAAAAGCTTCTACCACATCTTCTAACGCCACTACTCCCAAGTATTTATTATAGTCATCTATAATGGCTACTAAACTTACTGCTTCTCTGTTGGCCACTCTCAATATTTCATAATAGTGCTGATTTTGGTTTACAACAGCCGTTGATCCTTCTAATAGGAACTGTTTCACTTCTCCTTCTTCTACCTCATCAAGCTTCTCATCAGTAATAAGCCCAAGAAATCGCTCTCCTTCTATTACTGGTAGTTCAAACACCCTGAATTCCCTCATCCATAACTTCACCTTACTAACCGGGTCAGTAATTTTTAATGGTGGGATCAAATAATTTATAAGCTCTTGTGCAATCATCCGTGTTTTGCTATGAAGCTTTCTGCGATTTTATTAAATTTTTCAGGACGTTCCATCATAGGCGCGTGGCAGCATTTGTCTATGAAATGTAATTCCGAATTTTCAATCAACCTATTAAACTCATGCGCCGTAATTGGTGGGGTAATCGTATCATTTAATCCCCATACCAATAGGGTTGGGCATTTAATTTTAGTAATTTCAGTTGCCATGTTATTTCTTTGCGCAGACTTGGCAATAGCAACTATCCTTAGGCATTTAGGAGTACTTTTGGTAGTTTCAAAAACTTCTTGTATTAACTCATCAGTAGCCGTTTTTGGATCGTAAAAAGTATATTGTACCTTCTCTTTCACATAGTCATAATTCCCCCTCTTAGGGAAAGATCCCCCCATGGAATCCTCAAAAAGCCCAGAGCTTCCTGTCAAAATTAAACTTTTAACTTTCTCACTGTTCCGCAGTGTATAGATCAAAGCTATATGTCCTCCAAGTGAATTACCGATTAAGTTCATGTTCTTTAGAGATAACTCTTTTACGAACCCCTCTACAAAATTTGTAAGTCCTTCAAGGCCTGCTTTCCGAATCGGCATGTCGTATATTGGCAACATAGGAATTAAAACTCTGTATTCCATAGAAAGCTTCTTTACTACTGCATCCCAATTGCTCAAAGCACCAAATAAACCATGTAAAAGAACAATCGTTTTTCCTGTTCCTTCATCAATATATTGGTATTCTCCTGCTTGTTTTATTTTCATTCTCTAATCCAATCTCATTTTCAATTTAGTCAAAACTACTAAATCATGGTAAAATATTCTGAACTACCTTCTCCTATATGTTTAAGTGGCTTAATAAAGTCTTCAATAAAAGGCAATACGCTCCCAATGTTATTAAAAACAAAAGGTGCCATTGGTTCAATATAAACCAATAATATTGATTCAGAGGCATATTTTTCTGAAATGACAATATTAAGATATGATAAACCCCAAAGAAAGACACTTAAAAAAAACGCCCATTTTAATATACTAAACAAAGCACCAGCAAGGTTATCAAAACTCCCTAACAGGGTTAAATCAAGAATCTTTTTAAGTATTCTTCCCACTAAAGTGATCAACAAAATAACAATGATTAACAGTATAACAAATACTACAATCGGTACTAATTCTTCTTGCTTAGGGTACGTTTCAATAAAATAATTACTTACTGTACCTGTCAGGTGAAAAGATACCATGAGGGCAACAAACAAAGAAAGCATAGAAATGATGCTAATCACTAATCCACTTCTATACCCTCTATAAGCTGCCAAGCCTAAAATTGCTAGGACGATATAGTCAAGGATACCCAATTATGAAGTTAATAATTGTTTAACCATAGTTGATACTGCCTTTCCATCAGCTTTTCCTGCCAGTGACTTTGTCGCTATACCCATTACTTTACCCATTTCTTTAGGTGAACTTGCCCCAACTTGAGCAATTATTTTTTCTAACTCAGCTTTCAATTCTCCCTCAGAAAGTTGTTTAGGGAGATACGCTTCAATAATAGTTAACTCAGCTTTTTCAACAGCGGCTAAGTCTTCTCTTTTTTGTTCTTCGTATATGGTTAAAGAATCTTTTCTCTGTTTAGCAGCCTTTGTAAGTATCTGCATTTCTTGATCAGATGACAAGTCTCCTCCTGCTCCTTTATCTGTTTCTGCCAATAATATCAAAGATTTAACCGCTCTTAATGCTCTTAGCTTATCTTTGTCCTTGGCAAGCATCGCTTGCTTAATATCTGATTCAATTTGTTTTTTAAGGCTCATTGATTACTGTTTTAGAATTCAATAGAAGAGACAAAGATATAAGAAAGATTAATAATAAAGATGACGAAACTCAGTGTTAACATTAATAAAATAGCTACGCTTCGCAATGCCAGAGGTGGAAACAACCCAAGTGTAGTCAAAGTGGCAAAGGATTGTGAATCTTTTGGTGCTCAAGGAATCACCGTTCACCCGCGCCCAGACGAGAGGCATATAACCACAAAAGACGTTTATGATCTCAAATCTGTTGTTACAACAGAATTTAATATAGAAGGGTATCCTGATAACAGGTTTATGAAAATCATTAAGGATTTAAGACCAGAACAAGCGACTTTAGTTCCTGATGGGCCTGATGTTTTAACGTCAAATGCTGGATGGGATACTCATGAAAATCAAAGTTTTTTGACAGATATTATATTAGAACTTAAATCATATGGTACAAGGGTATCCTTATTTCTTGCGCCTGATGAAAAAATGATCACTGCAGCTAAGACTATCAGTACAGATAGAATAGAGTTTTATACGGAGCCTTATGCAAATAAGTATTCCGTTAACAAAAGAGAAGCAATCAAGGAATATATAAATGCTGCTAAAATTGCAAGAGATTTAGGCATAGGGATAAACGCTGGTCATGATTTAAGCCTACAAAACTTAGCTTATTTAATTAAAGAAATTCCATTTATAGATGAAGTTTCTATAGGTCATGCATTAATTGCTGATGCTCTTTATTATGGGCTTGAAAATACGATACAGATGTACTTAAACCAAATCAAATAATGCTAAATTTCAGAAAGCTTGGTTCAGGTGAACCATTACTAATTTTACATGGGGTGTTTGGATCTTCAGATAATTGGCAGACACTTGGGAAAAAGTTTGCCGAAACGCATGAAGTCTATTTAATTGATCAACGAAACCATGGTAATTCTTTTCATTCAGAGGAATTTAATTATGAGGTAATGGCATTAGATCTTTTGAGTCTCATTAAATCAGAAGGTTTATCAACTATTAATTTACTTGGTCATAGTATGGGTGGAAAAACAGCTATGACTTTTGCCACTAAATACCCAGAATTGGTAGCTAAATTAATCATTGTTGACATTGCTCCCAAGCACTATCCACCACATCATCAAAATATATTCAGGGCATTCCATTCAGTAAAACTTGATGAAATCAAATCAAGAGGGGAAGCCGATAAACAAATGAGTGAGGTAATCAATGATTTTGGGGTCAAACAGTTTTTACTAAAAAACCTAAAGAGAGATTCAGACGGATTTAGATGGAAAGTAAACTTAGCCGCCATAGAAAAGAACATAGAGCAAGTTGGCATTGGACTAGAAGGTCACGAAACTTTTGGAAAGGATACCTTATTTATAGCAGGAGGAAAATCTGATTACATTCAAAAAAATGATGAAGCAATCATCAAAAAGTACTTTTCGAAATCGCAAGTAGTTACCGTAGCAAATGCTGGACATTGGGTTCACGCTGAAAAACCTGCAGAATTGTTCAATGAAGTAATCAACTTTTTATCTTAAAAATATGAAGAAAGGAAAACTTTATTTAATCCCAACGGCTATTGCTGATGGGACCTCTCAACAGGTAGTAAACCCACAAAGTGCTCAAGCAATTAAAGACTGTAGTTATTACTTAGTTGAGAACATCAGAACTGCACGTAGATACATCAGTAGTTTGAAACTTGGACTTGTCATTGAGGATCTTGACTTTCAGTTACTTGATAAAAAAACCAAGCATAGTGAGTTGGAGTCTTTTTTCAAGCCTTTGCATAAAGGACATAATCTAGGTATTATGAGTGAGGCCGGTTGTCCTGGTATTGCAGATCCGGGTGCATTGGCTGTTACTTACGCACATCAAAAAAACATTCAAGTCATACCACTGGTAGGGCCTTCATCCATTATGATGGCATTAATGGCTTCTGGGTTCAATGGCCAATCTTTTGCCTTTCATGGATACTTACCCTATGATAAGAAAGATCGGGTGGACAAAATCAAAAAAATGGAAAAAGAAGCTCGGTCTATTAAGCAAACACAAATCTTCATGGATACTCCCTACAGGAACAATCAATTATTTAATGACTTAATCATGCATTGTGAAAACAATACTTTATTGTCAGTCAGCAAAGATATTAGCGGAATAAATGAGTTTGTCAAGACAGCAACAATTGGTGCATGGAAAAAGCAAAAACCTGAATTACACAAAGTACCCACCATCTTTTGTCTCTACTGCGCTTAAATAGTTATTTACGTTTATCACACCTTTTTCGGATTTAATGACATTTCTACTAGATTTGCCGCCATACAATATAGAACCAATAAAATTATGTCATATCTTTTTACATCAGAGTCAGTTTCAGAAGGACACCCTGATAAAGTTGCGGATCAGATATCTGATGCGTTAATAGATCATTTTTTGGCTTTTGATCCTGAATCAAAGGTAGCTTGTGAAACTTTAGTTACAACAGGTCTTACTGTATTAAGTGGAGAAGTTAAAACTAAAGCATATATTGATGTACAACAGGTTGCAAGAGATGTCATCAATAAAATTGGCTACACTAAGGGAGAATACCAGTTTGATGGGAACTCGTGTGGGGTAATTTCAGCAATTCATGAGCAGTCACCAGATATCAATCAAGGAGTAGAAAGAGCTACTGAAGAGGATCAGGGCGCTGGTGATCAAGGAATGATGTTTGGTTATGCTACTAAGGAGACTGAGAACTACATGCCTTTGGCTCTCGATCTTTCACATAGAATATTAATTGAACTAGCTGCCATGAGAAGAGAGGGAACTGATATTCCTTATCTTCGACCTGATGCAAAGTCACAGGTAACTATTGAATACAATGATAACAATCAGCCAAGCAGAATAGAAGCTATTGTTATATCTACACAACATGATGATTTTGATGAAGAAGGTAAAATGCTTTCTAAAATCAAAGAAGACATGATTAACTTGCTTATTCCTAGAGTAAAAGCAAAATTGAAAAATGAGATCCAAGCCTTATTCAATGAGGATATCACCTATCATATAAATCCGACAGGTAAATTTGTAATTGGGGGTCCTCATGGAGATACAGGTCTTACAGGAAGAAAAATAATTGTAGATACATACGGTGGAAAAGGAGCGCATGGTGGTGGTGCTTTTTCTGGTAAAGATCCTTCTAAAGTAGATAGGTCAGCAGCTTATGCAACAAGGCATATTGCCAAAAACCTAGTTGCTGCAGGAGTTTCAGATGAAATATTGGTGCAGGTTTCTTATGCTATTGGTGTTGCTAAACCGATGGGCATCTATGTAAATACTTATGGCACTGCTAATGTAGAGTTGTCTGACGGAGAAATAGCTAAAAAAATAGAAAGCATTTTTGATATGAGGCCCGCTTTTATTGTAAAAAGGCTTAAGTTAAAAAACCCTATCTATTCCGATTCTGCAGCATATGGGCATATGGGTAGAAAACCAGAAATTAAAAAAGTTACCTTCAAAGGAACAGGAGTAGATCCTGTAGAAAAAGAAGTTGAAACGTTTACTTGGGAAAAATTGGATTATGTAGATAAAGTGAAAGCTGAATTTGGTATCTAATAATATTAATAGACATAAAAAAAGAGACTTATCGAATATAAGTCTCTTTTTTTATGCCTTAATTTCTACTTCTTATTCATATAATCCAAAGTCAAAAACAACAAGGCTTTTACACCTGTACGCATACCTGACTCATCAATGTAAAAATCTGGCGTATGATGGGCAGAGGCATCTTCTGGCTTCACATCAGCAGGTAATCCTCCTATGAAGAAATAAAGTCCTGGGACTTCCTTCGCATAAAACGAAAAGTCTTCTGCACCAGTGATTGGGTTAATATTTACTACACTGCTTGAAGCTTTTTGAAGAGAAGGTAACATCTTAGCAGTTAATGCCGGATCATTATAAGTTACAGGATAACCTATCTGAATATCTACTTCAGCAGTAGCACCTACGCTTTCTGCTATTTTAGTGGCAGTTAATCTTATTTTGTCATGCACTTTATTTTGCATATCAGTATCCAGTGTCCTAATTGTTCCAATCATTTCTACCTCTTCCGGAATAATGTTATTACGTATGCCTCCTCTAATCAACCCTACTGAGATAACTGCTGCTTCTTTGGTCAATTCTGTTTGTCTCGCTACTATATTATTCAGTCCAGTAATTATCTGAGAAGAAACTGTAATAGGGTCTACGCCCCCCCAAGGTCTTGACCCATGCGTTTGCTTACCTTTTACTTTAATCACAAATCGATCTGCAGCAGCCATAATACCTTCTGATTTGTAATTAATTTGTCCTACAGGAGTTCCTGCGCTGATATGCAATCCGAAAATGGCCTCTACATCAGGTGATTTTAATACACCTTCCTTCACCATCAATTCAGCTCCCCCTTCTTCTCCTTGAGGTGCGCCTTCTTCAGCAGGTTGAAAAATAAATTTCACAGTCCCTTTCAGGTCTTTTTTCATCCCTGATAATACTTCAGCCACACCCATTAAAATAGCGATATGTGTGTCATGGCCGCAAGCATGCATAATTCCAGAAGAGATCCCATTGTATTCAGATTTTACTTTTGAAGCAAAGGGTACATCTACTCTTTCCGTAACAGGTAGTGCATCTATATCTGCTCTTAAACCTACCACTGGACCAGGTTTCCCACCTTTAAGAATCCCAACTACTCCTGTATAGGCAATTCCTGTTTTCACTTCCATTCCCAGTGATTTCAGGTGTTCGGCAATTTTTTCTGCTGTTTTAAACTCTCGATTCCCCAACTCTGGATTTTCATGAAAATGCCTCCTCCACTTAATTACTTTTTCTTCTATAGAAGCAGCACTTTTAAGTACTGTTGCATCTTTTATCTTTTGGCTAAATGCCGAAAAACCCAATAAAATGGAAAGTACTAATAGACTGATTTTGCGCATAATATTTCTTATTTAAATAACTCAAACTAAGATTATTGAATACCCAATTTATTACAATCTGGCTCATCTATTATACCATTGGTGTAAAAAATGATGTTCAGGAAATCTTTCAGTCGTAAATAGGTGTTTAGTGTATTGAGAAAAAAATTATAAAGAAATGAAACGTTATTATGCATTTATGATGATGTTCATCTTGTCTTCTATGGCTTTTGCCATTAATAAAGACAAAGTGAATTATACAGAAGACTTTATCCTAGGAACTCCTGAAATCCAGTCTATTAATGCGATTACTTTTGGGCCTGAAGGAATTCTGTTCCTAGGTGACTCCAAAACAGCTAGCATTATCGCCTTAGAAACGAATGACACTAAGCCTCAAGAGGGAAAAGCTGTAGCAGTCAAAAAAATTGATGAGAAAATAGCAAATGCCCTTGGCTTAGACAAAGATGAAATAAACATTCAAGATTTAGCTGTTAATCCCATTTCTAAGCATATTTATCTTGCGATACACACTGCAGATGGCACTCCATTGGTTTTAAAAGTAGAAGATGAAAATACAATCAAATCAGTATCTCTTAAGGAAATTAAGTACTCTACCATTTCATTAAACGACGCAATTGCAGCAGATGCAAAAGATAGAAGAGGTAGATCCCAAAGAGTATGGGCAGTTTCTGACCTTTCATTTTTCAATGATAAAGTGATGGTTTCTGGTCTTTCAAACAAAGAGTTTAGCTCTACTTTTAGAAGTATAAACTTCCCTTTCAAGAAAAAGCAAGTACAAACTTCTCTTGAGATTTATCATGCAGCCCATGGTAGATATGAAACTTACGCACCTATTAAAACATTTGCGGCAGCCAATATCAATGGAAAAAATCATTTAGTTGCTAGTTATACTTGCACTCCCCTTGTTATTTTTCCTATGGATGCCTTAAAAGGCAATTCACATGTCAAAGGACGAACAGTTGCAGAATTAGGTAATTGGAATACTCCATTGGATATGATCGTGATGGAAAAAGGAGACGATTCTTATTTGCTATTAGCGAATTCGAGCAGGGCTTTGATGAAGATTAAATTTTCTGATCTTGACAATTACAGTGGTTCATTGACAGAACCAGTAACTGAAAGGTCTGGAATAGCAGGAGTTGACTTTATCAACCTTCCTTTTGTCAATGTCCAACAGTTGGATAAAATGGGAGATGATAAATTTGTTGTTATTCAAAGAAAAGGCAATGGTGACCTTGATCTGTGGACTGAAAGCAACAGGTGGCTGTAATCTATTTGTATGTTTAAGTACCTTATTGTTCTTGCTGTTACCTTACTGAATTCTATTGATTGTATCGGACAATATCAAATCGATATTAAACAACAAGATAATAGAATAGCAGAAGTAAGAATTGGGACTTTCTCGCAATTAGAAAAATTAAATATAAGAGCAGAAGGAAAAACAAATAATATATTAGGGGACTGGTCATTTAAATCCCCTAATATATTGTTTACACCGCTAGCTACACTTCCTGCAAATCAGACTTATCACATTATTTATGATGGAATAACAATTAGTAGTTTTAAAGGGAATGTTAATAAGCTACC
The DNA here is from genome assembly GCA_937958005.1 of uncultured Cyclobacteriaceae bacterium. Classification (GTDB taxonomy): domain Bacteria; phylum Bacteroidota; class Bacteroidia; order Cytophagales; family Cyclobacteriaceae; genus JANSWY01. Next base: position 19,844 of record CALGOB010000051.1, on the reverse strand, counting down.
ATCCCCATTGGTAAGGGCTTTCTACCCTTCTTCTGATACTGTTCCTGAGAATTTATTGAAATGTGCCATACAATTTACCCAACCTATGAGAGATGGAGATATCTATCAGTATCTTACCGTAATAGGTTCCCAAGGTGATTCACTACAAGATATTTTCCTTCCACTAGAACCTGCCTTGTGGAATTACGACAGAACAACCTTGACCCTCTGGATAGATCCAGGAAGAGTAAAACGTGATTTATTAAGAAATCAGCAGCTTGGTAAGCCTTTAGAGGTCGGCAAAAAATATCGCATTGTCATTTCTAAGAATTGGAAAGGGGTAAATGGGAAAGCGCTAAATGAGGATTACATAAAGGAGATTTTTGTCACTACAAGAGATGAAGAAGTTCCCGATGTCACCCAATGGAAACTGGTGATCCCCAAAAAAGCTAGTAGAGCATCTCTTCAAGTGCTATTCTCTGAAAAAATGGATTACTTAACTGCATTAGAAGGCATCACCATTGAAAATGATAAAAAGGTGGTAAACGGGACTATCTCATTAATCAAAAATGAAACTATCTGGTCATTTACCCCAAAATCTAATTGGATAAAAGGGGAGTATATTCTTAAACTCAGTCCTGTAATGGAAGATCTTTCAGGTAACAATTTATCACGCCCTTTCGATTTGGATTTACAAAAGGAGTTTGACGGCGCTAAAAATCCATTGCGGTTAACTTTTAAGATTGAGTAGGGGAATCACAGACAAGCATCGATCATCTATAAAACAATGGACAATTTACTTTTTCACGCGAATATGAAATAGTAAAATGCGACCATTTGATATCTTACAAATTCATCAATTAACTTCATGTTAGCCTATGCATAATTCCATTCATGTACCTGAGCATCGAAAAGTACTTTTTATTCATATTCAAAGAACAGGAGGTACTGCATTAATGAACTACTTAATCAAATACAGACACCCGGCACATTTAATTCTAACTGGGCATAAAAGCTATAAAGAGTTTGAACAAACGCACCATGATTTAGAAGAATATTTCAAATTCACTATGGTACGTAATCCTTGGGAAAGACTCGTTTCTTGGCACAAGCTATTGCGAAAAATAAATCCAGCTAATCAATTTAGTTTAGAAGAATTTATAAATGACCAAGAAGAGCTCGAAGCAGCTTCTAAAGATACTTTTGGTTTCTTTCTTAACCAAGTTGATTATTTGACTGATTTGCAAGACAATTTACGGGTAAACTTAATAGGTAGGTTTGAAAATTACTTAGAGGAAACGGAAAGGATATTTAACAAAATATCAGTTCAAGTTTTCGAAGTTCCAATAGAAAATGCTACCAGCAAAGACGATTACCGAAAATACTATACAGATCAACTTGCTGAAAGAGTTTCCTTATTATGCCACAAAGACATAAAAATGTTTAATTACAAATTTGATTAATAATCTAGAGTTGACATTATCACGATAGATTTATTATAGGGGTCCTCTAAAAACTCCCTTTTGCTTTTAACCCAATCTTTTTCCCTGATACTGCGTTATCAAAATACTCATTTAGATCCTCTAAACTCCGTTTTTGATGCCTTGTCTCAGGAAAAAATCTCTTGGTGAAATTTCAAATCGAGTTTTTAGAGGTCCCCTATAGAATAAAACATCATCTCGTCAACAATCCTTTATAGGCAGTTACTGCGTGTTTTCACCAGTTATCTGTTAGACATTATCACGGTTGGTTTTGTCTAGATCAAACTCCTTCTAAATTCTACTTTTCTGAGCCTATCAAGGTAATTATGAATTACTAATTATTTGTTGGTAAACTTGAGTAAAAAGGTAATCATAATCATGCTGCCGTGATAAACTCTAATGGTCTATAGAATAGATTGCAATAATCTTTGGTGTATTTGAAATCATTTTCATAAAGGCTATTTAACTAAATCCAAATCTTCAAACATAACAGCAATCATATAAGTACTTAACAACTCTATTATTAAATTGCAAAAAACTTATTCTACTGTGCAATGAGAAATCTATTCCTAATAGTTTTAGTAACCTTTATTATGCTTACCTGTACAGAAAAACAATTACAGGTCAACCTAGAAGATCAATTTAGCAATACATCTTCTCTTTTGCAGGCAATCAGTATCATTGATGATGAAAACGTATGGATCAGTGGTCATAAAGGTACTTATATACAGACTATTGACGGGGGTTCAAACTGGAGATCCAATGTAATGGATGGTGCTGATACCTTACAGTTTAGAGACCTACATGCCTTTAATAATCAAGAGGTTATTTTAATGAGTTCAGGGCCGGGAAAACTCTCCCAAATTCGAAAAACAATTGATGGTGGCCAAAACTGGGATATAAAATATTTAATGGCTGACTCTCTAGGTTTTCTGAATAGTATAGAGTTTTGGGATGATCAAAATGGTTTAGCATTTGGTGATGCAATAAGAGGAGAATTATTCATTTTAAAAACTATAGATGGTGGAGATAATTGGGAAAGAATCAATCCCAAAAACCTCCCCATGGCCTTAGGAAGTGAAGGGGGTTTTGCTGCCAGTGGTACATGCATCGCCGTGAATGGAAAAGGAAATGCTTGGATCGCTACTGGGGCTGGAGAAAGGCCAAGAGTTTTATTAACTAAAGATTATGGAGAAACTTGGGAAGAATTCTCAACTCCCATTGTATCTGGTGATGCCGCTGGAATTACATCCATTAATTTCTGGGATGATCAAAATGGATTCATTGCAGGAGGAGATTTAGCGGTAACAGATCAATTTACTTCAAACACAGGCTTTACGGTGAACGGTGGTTCTATTTGGTCACTAGCAGAGCCGCCAAACTATACAGGAAGTATTTATGGTGCCGGCCTAACAAAAATTAATGATCAAAAAATTGTCTTAGTGGCTGGCCCTAAAGGTTTGGACTATTCAGTTGATCTTGGTACTACTTGGTTAGCACTTGATTCTGCAAATTATTGGGCAGTCAAAGTTTCTGGTAATGGCATAGGATGGGCAACAGGAACAAACGGAAAAATCAAGAAAATAACTATTAAATAAATTCTTCCTAGTATTTAAAATAGTTGGATGATAACTTTACAATTCCTTAGTGAACAGAAAAGATATGTTTAAAAGACCTAGAAGAAACAGGAAATCCCAAGTCATTAGAAGCATGGTAGAAGAAACCCGGCTATCTACCAAAGATTTTATTTTTCCTTTATTTCTATTGGAAGGCAAAAAGAAAAAAGCAGCTGTGAAAGCAATGCCTGGAATTTATCGATATTCTACAGATCTCCTATTAAAAGAAATAGAATCCTGCATGAATCTAGGGATCAATGCATTTGACATTTTTCCAGTGGTTGACGAGAAGCATAAAGATAAAGAAGCTACTAAAAGTTATGATCCTAATTTTTTCTATCTAAAAGCACTCAAAAAGATTAAAAAGGAATTTCCAGAAGCTTGTATCATGACTGATGTTGCTATGGATCCTTATTCGATAGACGGCCATGATGGACTGGTGCAAGATGGGAAAATCCTAAATGATGAAACGCTTGAAATTTTAGGTGAGATGGCTCTTGCTCAAGCTGATACAGGTATTGACATCATAGGGCCATCTGATATGATGGATGGTAGGGTTGAGTTTATCCGCGAACTATTAGATGAAGAAGGTCATCAAGACGTTTCTATTATGTCTTACACTGCCAAATACGCAAGTGCTTTTTACGGCCCTTTTAGAGATGCTTTAGATTCTGCTCCTAAGGCAGGAGATAAAAAAACTTATCAAATGAATCCTGCCAATCAAAGAGAAGCAATCATAGAAGCAGATTTAGATGAAGAAGAAGGGGCAGATTTTTTAATGGTCAAACCCGCATTGGCTTATTTAGATATCATCAAATTACTTAAAGACAATTATGATTTGCCTATTGCTGCATACAATGTATCTGGTGAGTACTCTATGATCAAAGCTGCCGCTGAAAAAGGATGGTTAGATGGAGAAAGTGCTATGCTTGAAAGCTTGCTCAGCATCAAAAGAGCTGGTGCAAATGTCATTCTTAGTTATTTTGCTAAAGAGTTTGGTGAATTAAGTTAAAGCTTGTCAATTCGACGGTTTTCTATCCATATAATCTTCCTAGAATCAACTATATAACAGACTAAAATTAGCTCATAAATGAACCAACCCCGACCCAAGGGTACGGGGTATCTATGGGCAATAATTTAATGATCGACTCAAGAGTCGGGGAATTAATATCCCTTAGGGATTAAATAATTCATACAATACTTTCGCAAAAGAATACTTGGGGAAGATTTTTACATTTAATCCCTCTGAGGTCAAGCGCTCATTACCATGAAGCATTTATCATCCATTTGATTTTTTCGTTGCCTATTTTCACAACAAAGTCACCAACATTGAATTATTTGAATCAATAGGGTAAAACACCAACAATACTCCATTTAAATCAGTAAAAGGTTTTTAAATGGGAGATTCAATCACCCTGAAAATAACAAAAAAGCCCATCAACTGAATTGATGGGCTTTTCATATATTAGGTAGTTACGCTTAGTTATTGCAATTGCAATACTTTAAATTCTACTCTTCTATTTTTCTTTCTATTTTCAATATTAGTGTTAGGGTGTGTTGGTTTAGTCTCTCCCATTGCCACTACTTCTAACCTACTTTTATCTATCCCTTTATCTAAGAAATATTGGTACACTCTATTTGCTCTCCTACTTGATAAATCTAAGTTATAAGCATCCGGCCCCATAGAATCTGTATGTCCAGAAATTTCAATTCTATTGATTTGCTTAGTTTTTAGCAAATCAAGAAGTCTTTCTAACTCAGAATAGCTTGCTGTTTTCAACACATCCTTATCAAAATCAAAAAAGATATTATTAAAACTAATAGAAACTCCAGTTTCAATAGGCGCTAAAAACAGGTCTTTATCAATAGTAGCTGATTCAGATGCATTGTTTAAATCAATGTTGTCGTCCTCAGATAAATAACCATCCGCCTGTGCCCTAAAACCATATCTAGCACCAGGTCTTAAGTTAAAATGGTATTGTCCTGTAGTAGGGTCAGATTGTACGGATCCTATGTCAATTCCGTCAGGTAACCTTTCTACTAAAACAGTAGCTCCTAGGGGTGCATTCGTCTTTTCATTTAAAACTTTCCCTTGAACTCTAATTAAGACCTCTTTAGGCAGTACAGGTTTAACTTCAGCTACTACAGGCTTTTCTTCTATCACTGGTGTATCAACAACTGCTTTTACTGGTACTTTCGCTGTTACAGGAGTCCCTTCCACAACTGTTGTTGGTGAATCAGTAGTTGCTTCCTCTTCCAGTTTAGGGTCACTTGTCGGTTTATTGACTGCAGCTATTGGGGAAGTATCTTTGATTGGGCTTACGTCATCAATGAAAAATTCGTCCGCTTTAAAGCTAAAAATATCCGTATCCTCATCTACATCCCCTCTTGTGAAATAAATATGTTGACCGCTAGTGGGTATGTTAAAATAAACATCATCATTAGAAGTGTTAATTCCTTTTCCTAGGTTCTCTGGTTCCGACCAATTTGTCCAAGTCTCATCCAATCTTTTAGTTACATAAATATCTTTACCGCCATATCCGCTAAAACCGTTAGAAGAAAAGTATAAAGTGGTTTGATCCTCTGCTAGAAAGGGAGAAGCTTCTTCCCCAGCAGTATTGAGGCTAGGACCTAAATTCTTAGGTGCGCTCCAATCATCATTTTTCTTTTTGAAAGAAACATAGACATCACGACCTCCATATGTTCCATCTCTTTCTACAGCTAACAACATAGTTTCTTGATCTTTACTAATGTAAAAATCTGCATTGTCAGAATAGTTATAGTCATCGTCTATGTCTAAATTTTTAGGCTTAGATATATTTCCGGCAGCATCTATTGTTGCCATGGAAACACCTGTGACCATACGGCCTTTACTTTCATACCTATTTCCTAATAACAAAATAGTCTCATTACCAACTTGTGTTATTGAGCTAATGAAGTTAGGGCCAGAATTATTAAGTGGGGCACCTATATTCTTCGCTGGTAACCATTCACCTGTATTTGAATCTAGTTCAGAATACCAAATGTCTTCATTATCATCCACTCCTCCTATATTATCCGGGTGATACTGACGACTAAAATATAATCTCTTACCGTCAGGTGATAGCAGAGGACTGTGTTCTATGTAAGTACTGTTAACGTTTTTACTCAGCTTCTCCGCGGTAATGTCTTGGTTTACATTTTGTGCTAAATTGATCAATACATTAATAGGGATGTTAGAATTAGAAATCCCTATCGCGTCAATTGCGTTGTAACCTTCGATAGTACTACCATCTAACTCTACTCTAATAGCCTCTATTTCATATTGAGTTTCTTCAAAAAACAAGTTCAATAATCTGCTCTCTACTGGAATAGATCTAGGAGTTAACTCAAATAATAAGTATTCATTGTAATCTGAATCATAGGCGTAAACTCTAGTAATAGCGCCTGGATTTTCAGATTCTGCAATAGCGATCTGTCTTACTTTGGCTCTCTTTTCAAAAGAAACCATGATAAAACTTGATTTTGAATTACTTTTAGGCCTCCAAGCATTTGGATTATCTCCACCTGCTGGTAATACATTGGGCTTATGTAATACTTGCAAGGCCGAATATTCTAATGGCGAATATTCTGATGATACATCTATTACTTCTTTTGCCCAAATAACTGTTTCTTGAGCCCTACTAATTAAATTTACTGAAAGTAGTAAGCAAATTGTTAATAAAAACTTTGGCATGACTTAAATCGCTCGTGTTTTTTTGTAAGTATTATTTTATAAGTTTTATACCGTAGCTGCCAGCAAACTATTATATTGAATATCTAATTTAGAATCCTAACCTCCACACGCCGGTTATTGGCTTTAGCTTCATCAGTTCTTTCTCTAGAAAGAGGTTCAGTACCCCCAAAAGCTTTAGTTCTCACCCTACTTTTTTTAACCCCGTTTCTTGATAGATATTCTTTAACTGCCTCCACCCTTTCTTGGGACAGCCTCAAATTAGCAGAAGCATTTCCTGCAAAATCAGTATGACCCTCAAGCTGTATTATTTTTCTAGGCCTATCTTTCATCCATTTCACTAATCCATCTAGCTCAGCATAAGATTCCTTTGTTATCGTAGACTTAGAGCTGGCAAACCTTAGATCATCTAAAGAAATTTTCTTATTTTCTTCATTTGGCGAAATCACAAAGTTCTTTTCAAGAACACCATTATTATCATTGTCCAAAACAATCCATTCATCTTCTATGGTATCAAACCCTGCTGCTTTCACTTGAACAGTATATTTGATATTTTTGAGCATATACATTTCATAGGATCCATCTGCTATTTTAGAAGATGCCATTCCCATGTCATCATAATAGGGAAGTTTTTGATACAAGATAGTTGCATTTACAGCAGAGCTATCTTCGGAGTTAATGACTTTTCCTCTTATTTTAATAATAGTGTCTCCGGGTAATAAATATAGGTCATTCCCGAATGAGGTGTGTGTAAAGCCAACAATCAACATGATTATAAGTAGTATAACTTTTCTCATTTTTGAAGTTTTTATTATACAACTATGTAATTTAGGGTATTTTAAATAAATATTGCTATTCAGAAGTCAAATTAGGTGACTTCAAGCTTGCCAATACTTCATTTTTATAGTATTCTATCAAATCTAACTGATTCACAATCAAATCTCTTTGCTCGAAATATGCTTGCTTATGCTCATCTTTTATAGGTTCTGAAGGTGGGAGTTCTACTTTTAGGGCATCTACTTGTTTTCCGCTTTTCCAAAAGCGGTAGCATAAATGTGGTCCAGTAGCAAGTCCCGTACTTCCTACATAACCAATTTCTTGCCCTTGCTTTACTTTTGTTCCAGGCTTGATTCCTTTGGCAATTTTTGACATATGAAGGTATTGCGTAGAGTAAGTTGAATTATGCCTGATTTTTACATAATTCCCATTGTACTTTTTAAAACGAGCTTCTGTAACTATTCCTTCCCCCACACTTCTGATAGGAGTGCCTTGAGGAGCGGCATAGTCCGTCCCTTTATGTGATTTATACCTTTTAAGGACTGGGTGAAACCTTCGGCCTGAATAACGGGAGCTAATCCTTGAGTAATTCAATGGGGCTCTTAAAAAGGTCTTTCTTAGGCTATTTCCTTCTTCATCAAAATAATCGGTTCCACTTCCTTGGTCATAATAAACTGCGTAGTAGGAATTACTAAAATGCTCAAAGTATGCTCCTTTGACCTTACCAATACCAACTACTTTACCATCTATAGTTTCTTCTTCATAAATTACTTTAAATCGATCTCCCTTCTGGATTCGAAAGAAATCTATTTGCCAAGCAAAAACATCTACTAGTTTATTCACCAGCAATGGACTGGCATCAGCTTCTAGAATGGCCTCATACATGGAAGAATTGATTTCAGCTGCAAACTCTCGTTCATTTACTATGAGTTCTTTTTCCTCTTTGTAAGCATGTACTGAATCTTTCAGTTGATATACGACAAATTCATACGGATTTGGTTCATAAATAAAATGTGTTGCCGTATTAATTGAATCTTTGTGGCTGGCCAAAACCGTATATTTTCTCCCATAATTCAGTTTTCGGACATCATATATATTTTTTGACTTGATGGCAAGCTCATTAATTTTTTTAAACTCAACATTATACTTGAGCAGGATATCTGCCAAGTTCTGATTGCGTTTAATTTTATCTTCAAATACTTCCAGAGAATCAACCGTGATCCCATATAACTTTATAGGTTCTATTTTATCAACTGAAATGGTATCATTCAAGACAATTCCTTGGCTGGCAGTTTCATTATTGTTCACACAGCTAAATAAGCTCAAACAGCTTATTGTAATCAATAGCATTAATAATGCGCTTGCTTGCGGGAGAGTAAAAGTATGTTTCATTTAGAAAAAGCGTTAAGTAATTTGGTGGTCATTACTTATAAAAGGCCTCTTTGGCTTCTTCTAAGAAAGCAACAAAGTTAGCAATATTTGTGTCATATGCCCTAGGTTTTACTAGAGGATTTTTATCGTCATGCCCTAAGATCACATAAAACGGCTGTGCATTATTGTTATATTGGGTAATTTGAAAGTCTGCATTTTTCTTTCCAATAGTCTTTTTGAGCTTATTGTCATAAGTGGATTTAACCCATTCACTTTCTGGCAGCACAGTTCTATCATCTACGTATAATTCTACTACTACAAAATCATTTTGGAGTCTTTCCATCACTTGTGGGTCAGACCAGACCCGTGCCTCCATGTCTCTGCAATTCACACAACCATGCCCAGTAAAATCTATAAAAAGTGGTTTGCCAGACGCTTTTGCACAGTTTAATGCTTGATCAAAATCAAAATAGGCTGGAATCCCATCTGGTGCATGTAAGATGTTACTAAAACGAGGTGTTTCACAAATGGGATCCGCTTTTGCAATTCCTCCTCCACTATTTGAAGGCCTAAAATCCAAAGTGTGCAATGGCGGCAGATAACCAGATAGTGGTTTCAATGGTGCGCCCCATAATCCTGGAATGAGATAAGCTACAAATGAAAATGTCAAGATTGCCACTATCATTCTTAAAATAGGTAAATGAGACATCTCAGAATCTTTCGAAAGTTTTATTTTTCCTAATAGGTAAAACCCCAATAAAGTAAAAATCACAATCCAAATTGCCAGAAAAACATCTCTATCTAAGATTCCCCAATGATATGCCAAATCCGCTACACTTAGAAATTTCATCGCTAAGGCCAACTCTAAAAAACCAAGTGTAACCTTCACTGTATTTAACCAGCCACCTGATTTTGGCAATGCTTTCAATACACCTGGGAACAAAGCAAACCCTGTAAAAGGAATCGCAAAAGCAAGTGAAAAACCTAACATGGTAAAAAGGCCATTGCTGATTTCATTGCCTGTACCACTTACAGCTTTTATCAAGACTGTGCTCACAATGGGAGCCGTGCAAGAAAAACTCACTACTACCAAGGTAATTGCCATAAAGAAAATGCCAATATAACCACCTTTGTCTGCTTGTTTGTCTATAACAGTTACCATAGAATTAGGTAATTGAATTTCAAAAAGACCAAAAAACGAAAGTGCAAAAACAAAGAACAGAATAAAAAGTATCACATTAAATAACCAATGTGTACTTAATTCATTTAGAGCTGCGGCCCCCCAAAAGTAGGATACAATGAATCCAAGAGACAAAAAGAAAATAATAATAGACACGCCATATACCAATGCCTTGGTAACTCCTTCTCTTTTTGTTGTGCTTTGTTTAAGAAATATAGAAATTGTAATAGGGATCAATGGGTAAATGCATGGAGTTGCTACGGCTGCCAACCCTCCAATCAACCCAGTTATTATCAGTAACCAAATTGGAAGGTTATTTCCCTCCTCCTGATTCCTCTTAGGCTCATTTTGATCCAAGTTAACGGATTCTTTTCCATCTTTTACTGACGCTGAAACAACTTTGATTTCTCCGTCACCTGGAATACACTTCCCGTCTACATCTGAGCAGACTTGAAAAGAGTACTCGCCTGTTATTTTATAGTTTTCAGAAAGAATTCTAATTTTTTGCCTGAACTGTGCCTTCTTGGTAAAATAGGTATAGTTTCCTTCCCACAAATCATCATACTTCTCTTTTGGGTTAACAGGAACTACTTCCCCAATCAACTCAAAAGTATTGTTTTTTTCATATTCAAATTCTGTCAACATTGGCCCTAAATCAGGGTCAAAATCTGAAGAATACAAATACCAATCTTCATCTATCTTCACATCAAAAACTAGTTCAACTTCATCACCTTTTTTGGGGTTCTCAGGTTCCAAGTGATATTTCCAGTGAGACTTCTCTAAAATTTGGCTAAAGCCAGTGATTGGCAAAAGCATGAATAAAAATAATAACTTCCGTAAGATCATCAGTATCTAGCCCTCCTACATTTTTATTTTGATAGCTCAGCAAAATGCTTGTGATATAATGCAATTGTTTCTATGCCCTTGTAATAATTAAATAGGCCATAACTTTCATTAGGTGAATGAATTGCATCTTCATCTAATCCAAAACCTAAAAGAATAGAATCAAGTTCCAGTTCTTTTTGAAATAACGCGACAATTGGGATACTTCCTCCTTCTCTTGTAGGGATAGGAATTTTTCCAAAACTCTCTGACATAGCTTTTTCTGCTGCCTTATAGCCTATAGATTCGGTAGATACAACAGCTGCTTCTCCTCCGTGGTGCGGCATCACTTTTACAGAAACAGAGCTTGGAGCTATTTTTTTAAAATAATCCTCAAATAATTTTGTAATTTCTGTACTATCTTGGTTAGGTACTAACCTCATTGAGATTTTCGCACTTGCTTTAGACGGCAGTACAGTTTTTGCTCCTTCACCTGTATAGCCACCCCAAATACCATTTACATCCAAAGTAGGTCTTATACCAGTTCTCTCTATGGTACTATATCCTTTTTCTCCAAATACATCACCAAGTGCCAAATCACTTTTATACTTCTCAAGGCTAAAAGGTGCTTTGGCCATTTCTGCTCTTTGGTGATCACTCAGAACCTCAACCTTATCATAAAAGCCAGGGATGGTGATCTTTCCATTTTCATCCTTCAATTTGGCAATCATGTCACACAGTACATTAATCGGATTATCTACAGCCCCTCCGTACATTCCTGAATGTAAATCCCTATTAGGACCTATTAATTCTACTTCCACATAGCTAAGTCCACGTAAACCCACTGTAATAGAGGGTGTTTCATTACTAATGATTCCCGTATCTGATATGAGGATCACATCTGATTTCAAGCGAGTTTTATTCTCTTTTACAAAAGCCTCTAAATTCTCAGAACCTACCTCTTCTTCACCTTCAATCATGAATTTAACATTGCATGAAAGTTCGTCAGAAGCTACCATTGCCTCAAATGCTTTGATATGCATGTACATTTGGCCTTTGTCGTCACAGGCTCCACGGGCATAAATCTTTTCATTTTTGATTACTGGCTCAAAGGGGGGTGAATCCCATAATTCATACGGATCTGCAGGTTGCACATCATAATGACCGTATACCAAGATTGTTGGCAAGTTACTATCTATAATCTTTTCCCCATAAACGATAGGATGTCCAGCTGTTTCAATAATTTCAACAGTATCTGCACCAGCTTTTTCTAATTTTTCTTTGAGAAAAGAGGCTGCATTTCTTACCTCATCTTTAAACTTAGAATCAGCGCTTACTGATGGTATTCTAAGCAATGCAAATAGTTCATCTAAGAACTGCTGTTTATGGTCATTGATATACACTAGTGATTTCATATAGGGGAAATGCGTTAAGGTTTTATTTATTAAGATAAGTTACAAAAATGGACTAATCGTCCTAAAATCCAAAACCATCATCTTCTTCCTCTTCCTCGTCATCAGTTTCAATGGTATCAAAAGTCTCATCATCGTCCAATTGAATATCGCCTGGCAGTTGTAAATCATAAGGTTCTGTAATCCCTTGGTAGTCTAGCCTAAATCTATCTATAAAGGCGAGCACTTCATTACTCTCTGCTGTTAGGACTATCAATTCACCTACTTTTGCCTTACCACTATTGGACTTCGCATCAACAGCATCATTAAAATCCTGATTGGAAGAAAGTAACAACAAATGATGATCTTCATACCCAAAGTAATACCATGTACCTGCGGTTGGTTGAAAAAATAGGTGAATTACATCTTGTTCAGAATCACTTTTACCTATTTCCATGAAGCCATTCATCTTGGCATTTATATCGTTTCGATCAATATGGGATAACCCTATTTTGCTTGTATTATACCATTTATTATGCTTAGCTGACCAACTCATTTTTACATTTGAAATCCCTAAAGTACTTTCCATAGCTCTTGCACTATTAACTAATGGCTCATAATTTTTCAGTGCCGTATTTTCATACTCTTTAGTCAATTCATCTCCTATAATATTTGCCAACTTATAGAGGGTCTGGATACTGTTATCGTGAGCTTGTACTAAACCTACAGTTTCAATTAGGTCCCCAAAATCCAAAGCCATTAGATCTGTAATGGAAGAATGCACGTTAAAATCCAATAAAGTCATCACATCAATCTTGTAAGTCTCTTCTTTTGCATTACCACTTCCCAGAACAGAAGTCACCATATCAAACCCTTTATCCTTGGTTTTTGAAAAATTCATTAGCCCTTCAAAAATAAGATCTTGAGTTTTATCGTCATAGATAAAAGTAGAGCCTTCATAGGTTTCCCCTTTGGTCTTACTGGCAGTCTCTATTTGGTAATACTGATTATCTAGGTCATAGGTAATAAGACCTGAAGGTTTAAAAATATCTAAATCACTCACATCTTTCCTATCACCTAAAAGTGAAGGGTAGATTCCTCCTTTGATATCATAATGAAGCCCTGCACTCACTGGTTGGTCATCCTCATATAAAGCTGTTTCAAAATCTATCGCTACTACATTCTCTTCTCCAACCCTTTCATATTGAACCCATTTGTTATAATCACTACCAAAACTTTCAGTCTCTAGCCGCACCAGCCCCGTAAGTTCTAATGGTTCCTTAGAAGCAAACATGGTCACAGAACCTTTATAAATAAACCCAGCGGAAACTGCTACTTTATCTGCATCCGTAATTTCCCCTCCCGAAACTGTCATCAACTTTGTTTTCTTCTTACCTTGAGGAACCTCTGTTAATTCAAAGCTTCTAAATTTAATGTTAAAGGTATCACTTTCAGCATTTACCAGCTTGTAAGTAGCATCCCCTTCAAAGGATTTTCTTGAAAGGATTTTAATATTTCCATCAAAGAGGTAATGATATTCATTGAGTGTGTCAATTACTATTTCGGCATTATTAAATGGTAATAGTTCAGAATCTTTAAGAATAGTTGTTTCTCCATTCTCTGGAGTAATTTTTGCATCTGCCACTTTGATAAATGGAATTCCTTCTATCTGTAACTCAAAGGTATTAATATCATAAGAAGCTTGCTCTGCACTAAAAGCCAATGAATCTAATTCTGGTTTAGTACTATAAAAATAAGAATCCTCTATAGATACATTGGGAGATTTCAGCATGGTAACCACGGAATCTTCTAAATCCCAAAAGGCCTCGGCCAATGAAGTTTTAATTTGTGCGTAGGGAAAACTCAAGGAAGCAATCCCTGCTCTTTCTGGCGCAATATCCGCTGTATTACTTAACAAATCAAACTCAAGCGAGATATCTTTTCCTTCCATAGCTGGCTTTCTAGAATTATCGGAAAGCACTTCAAAATCAGCATTTCTTGCAGAATAGGAAAACTGTTTAAAGGTTAAGTCCCTAGATTTAGATCTTGACCCCCTGGTCAACATAGTTCCAGAACCAAACACTCCTTTTTTAGTTACATTTACTTCCCCATCTAATGTAGCTGTCCGATTATAAAACTTAAAAGGCTCTTTCAAGTTTCTGATGTACATACTATCTTTTTGTGGTCTCCATTTCATTCTGAAGTTATCTAGTTCAGCTGAAGGGTAAGATGAACCAAATTTATTCCCTTCTTTTATGAGTCCTTTATCTCCAATGGCTGTCACTGAGTCAAGGTAAAAAGTAAAGTCATCGGAGTTTACAGTCGTTGTGATATAATCTAATTGCCCACTAGAGTGAATTCCTTTGCCATCTAACCTAATATTATTATAAATTTTAGCCCCTGTTTTATAAAGGACATAGCCTTCAGCTGGTGCTTCATGTACAAATCCTAACGTTTTATCTGGCATAATGATCAAATCTTCTTCAAAGTCAGGAAATAAGCCTCCTGATTCAAATCTGCCTTTAAAAGTGATCGATTTGTCATTTTTTTCAGTACTATCTATCTCAAATGGTGGAACAATAAATCTAATCGTTTTATCATATGCACCTTTTAAATATTCTGGTGTATCAAAATAAACCACCGCTTCTGAATCCGACTCAAAACGAGCATTTGACAATTTCTCATCATTCCCTGATTTATTGTTGGGATCATTCAGTTGAAGAACTCCCGAAGTTTGGTTTATATGATTAGTCAATGCTCTTTTCTCTGGTTTCCTTGAAGAAGTACTGGTACTATCTACTTCCTCTATTTGAATTCTAATAGAATCAATGGTAGGCATGGTTACCAGAAACTTATCGTAATCAAACTCAAAGTCTTTTCCTCTATATTGAAAATCTCCTGAGTTTACCATTCCATCAAATTTCACATTCCTATTAGAGGATAATTTAATAACCCCACTATCTGGCCTGATCAGTAATTCTTTATCTGCTGAGAGGTAAAATTCTTTTACTCCTCTTACGATCAATTCATCATCTTCTAAATGAATAGTGGCATTGGGTGCAGAGCTAATCACTGAGGATATCAGCATATGGTCATAGTCTCTCTTTTTGAAATTAGCTTCCCAACTATGATAGGCTTTTTCCCTAAGCTTCAACATTCTTGTTATAGGATCATATTCTGCAAAGCCTTCCCTTTTTAATATTTTAGCAGCTTCATTGATTCTTGCTTGGTCTATTTTATATTCCCCGGCCAGTTCATCAATGTTAAATTCACTGATGTTGTATTTTTTTCCATAATTCACTGCAACAATCACTGGGTTAAACCTAAGGCCTACTCCAAAGCGCCTAAAGGTTTCTGGGGAGAAATAATCCTCTGATATGAGAACTGCTGGCACTATATTTCTAGCTGAATTGATAGACATATCTAAACTATCCGTATTCATGTCCCAAGTCAATTCATCTGTATAAAGATCCATCAAATGAAACGTGCTATAATATGGGGCATTCTTAAAATCAGATTTTGAATTTGATAATTTGATGATTTTAGTAGAAGGGTCGTATTTTAAAGCCACACTTGGGTGGTAGATGGTATCAGACCTGTGAATAATATAGACCAATGCATCATCACTTCTTATTAATGAGTCTATAAATGAAAACTCTGGTGATTTTGCGATGATACTCCTCCCTTTACCATCTCTGACAGTAAGTGTTCCTAAATTTCTAGAGATTGCCCTTCCATACATCTTCTGTCCTTGAAAGGCAATACCCCCCGTATAAGATACTCCTTCAAAAGGAATGTCAACTTCGATATCAGCCTGTAAAGATTCAAAATATGGGTAGTTTTTATTAGGTCTATCTTTCAAACGCGTTCTTACACTTCTAAACCTAAAAACCCCTTCTACAGGTTTATTTAAAAATTGTGGGAATTTTAAAGTCGCATTAGGTGTCCATATTTCAGTTTTGGCCACATCAAAATAATAATCTCCAAAAGCGACCTCCGCTTCTTGCATTTGTTTCAGTTCACCTGGCCAATTACCAACTCCACCTTTTCCTAAAAATGCCTTCCCTTTAAGTTCATAAGTACCCGAAGTACCTTTGATAACCATAGAATCATAAGGGGTCACCAGTAAGATATCAGTTTTATCCAAATTCATGACTGCCCCAGTAACAGGAGGTGGATTATATTTAGCTAGCAATTCTGCCACGTAGTCTTTCCCAGACGATTCTATGATTTGTCTTTCAGGCCCAGCAGGTTCATCATCCCATGAATTGCCACTGTCCCAAGAACCATCATCATCGGCCCAAGAATTATCATCATCTACCCAAGAATTGTCTTCTTCATCTACCCATGATCCATCATCATCCTCCTCTGTCCAATCATCAGGGATAGGTTCCTCAACAAATTCTTCTTCTACTACTTCTTCAGGTTCTGTTACAGGAGCGATCGCATCTAGCACTTCAAATTCAAAAGTACCTCCTATTGCCTTTGTGTAATGGAATTTTGAATAATAAAGAAATTCTCTGGCAAAATATAAATTAAGTGTCAATAAAAACTTGCGATATTCCTTTGAGTTATTATTTACGGCAGCTTCTTCTGTAATGTCTAATATGGTAGACAATTGACTACCACTGATATTTGATTGCTTAACAGAATAAGTGATGTAACTAAAATAATATTCAAAATAAGGCCGTAAAGGAAGTTTACGATCTTTCATAATTTTAGCTATATGAATTACTTGATCTTTCTGATCTTCGGTTAATGTACGCTCCCAAACATTCCTAAAGTCCGATGCCACCTTTTTAGCAGATTCTGTGTCAATTCTATTCAAAGAGTTGATTACCTGTGTTGGGAATGTCTCTCTATTTTCAGAAAATTCAAAATACTGCGCCTGTACACTTACTGCTATTGTACAAAATAAAATAAATAAGAAAAACTTTTTGAAAAGCATATCACAAAATTACACCTACTATAAAGTTAAGGAATTAAACCCAATAATCTATCATGAAGCTTTCATACACCTGATAGCAGCCCAATTATTCTGAACTGTATGAGCCTCTTTCTTTAGTCCCGCACTGGTTAAACATTGTTCCAAGTCGGGGATATCATGTTCATAAAAACCACTTAAAATCAAACTACCTTTGGTTTTCAGTAGTTTGGCATAAAATGGAATTTCCTTCAACAATACATTTTTATTAATGTTTGCCAAGATAATGTCTACCTGTTCTCCTTCAAAAACCTGAATGTCTCCTAACCTTAAGTCAACCTCTTGACATTCATTTAACGAAAAATTCTCTTGGCTATTATCTATGCACCATTCATCTATGTCATTCGCAAGGATTTTACTTGCCCCGCATTTTCCTGCCATAATGGACAAAATACCTGTTCCGGTACCTGCATCTAATACTGTTTTATCTTTTTGATCGGTTTGGAGTTGCCATTGTAACATTTGGGAAGTTGTGTCATGATGTCCAGTTCCAAATGACATTTTAGGAACAATAATAATCTCATATGGAAATCCTTTTTGTGGCTCATGAAAATCCGCCCTTACCAGAATTTGGTCTTTAACTGTAATGGGGTGAAAGTTTTTTTCCCATTCCTCATTCCAGTTTTCTTTTGGGATCAATTTCGTAGTGATTGTCATTGCTCCCAGTTCATTATAGCGGCCAATGATTTCATTTACCGCTTCAAGATCAAAGTTTACTTCTTCAGCATAGGCATTGAGGCCATCGTCTGTTTCCTCAAAGGTATCAAAAGCTAAGTTTCCCAGCTCGGCAATTAATATTTCTACTAAATCAGTACTTGTTTGGATGTGTAACTCTACAAAATTCATTGGCAACCAGCAAAAGATTCAAATCGGGTAAAATAGACACTAAAATCAGCATCGCGTTTTCTGTCAACAAAATAGACAGTGTGTCTAGCAAAGTCCTTGTTATCTGTAAAATACCATTTACCGTTTTCTGTAGCAAAAAGTTTATTCTCCTCCTCAAACACTAAAATTTTAGCAAATGCCTCAGATTCTTCTTCATAAACTAAAAACTGAGCATTCTCTGGATACTCTTCAATATAAATAGCTCCATATATCTTACAAAGATCAATCTGTTCAGTTGAACCAGTATCTGATCCTGCAGAATAGAATGAGGTTAATACCCAAAGAATACTTAATAAGTTCATATCAGAATGATTTAATTATATCTACAAAGCCTCTTGAATCTAGCGAAGCACCTCCTACCAGACCTCCATCAACATCCTTGCCAGCAAAAATTTCTTTAGCATTATTGGGCTTTACACTTCCACCATAAAGAATAGATATTTCCTCTGCAACCTCATTTCCATATTGATTTGCTAAATGTGATCTTAATTTAGCATGCATTTCTTGCGCTTGTTCTGCTGATGCTGTTTTTCCTGTTCCTATTGCCCAGATTGGCTCGTAGGCAATCACCAATTTTTGAAGTTGTTCTGCAGTTAGATGAAAAAGGCTTTCTGTTAATTGCTGGCAAACAAATTCAAAATGATCTCCAGCCTCTCTGGTTTCCAAACTTTCGCCACAGCAAAAAATAGGTGTCAGGTCGTTGGCTAGTGCAATGTCAATTTTTTCAGTCAATAACTCATTGCTTTCGCTAAAATATTCCCTTCTTTCACTATGGCCAATTACCACATAAGGAACTTCCATAGATTTTAGCATGGTTACAGAAACTTCTCCTGTATAAGCTCCAGATGCTTTTTGACTACAGTTTTGTGCACCCACTTTTACACCTGTGCCTTCACTCAACTTACTTGCTACTGACAAATAAGGGAATGGAACACAAATCACTACTTCAACGCCAGAAATCTCCTCATCTTTCACCATATTGGCTACCTCAGAGGCTAATTTTTTTGCTTCCTGAAAACTTGTATTCATTTTCCAGTTACCTGCTACTAGGTTCTTTCTCATTAATTCTTAAATTTTCTTAAGGTAAATTTTATAGAATCATCATTGGGTAAACAGCAAAAGAACGAAGATTATATGTCAACACATAATTCTGAGCCAAAGATTGCTAATAAAGGCAGTCTAAAAGAGCTTAAAAAAACAAATCTCTCTAGATTTAAGAATTTAGAGAATAGATTTCTTATCGCATGAGCTTAGAGAAGTTTAAGAATACATCAAAAATACCCTCTGTTGATATATTCTGTTCCGTCTATCCCTCGTGCATAGGCGATGTTCACAAAGACGGGTTCTTCCAGTGAGGAAAGGTAGTTATTCTTATAAAAAATTTGGGCAGACCAAAGGCCGGGCTATGCGCTATATCTTTTTCTTTACAAGAAAAAGGATGCCGTCCGGCGTGGAGCGCTTCTATCCCTTCTGCAACTAAAGAGAACGTTCATCTTTTTTAATCCATAAATGAACCAACCCCGACCCAAGGGTACGGGGTATCTATGGGCAATAATTTAATGATCGACTCAAGGTACTGTGAGAAAAAGCAAGCCATATGATATAATTATTTTAAGTTTGCACTACCGAAAAGAGGACTTTTGGTG
>CALGOB010000050.1 GCA_937958005.1 uncultured Cyclobacteriaceae bacterium | reverse complement strand
CCCGATGGAAACGGCAGCTTTCTGAAATAACGGAGGTTTTCTGAAACTATAGCATTCCATGCCGGGAGGACAGCGGGAGCCAGGCTAAACCTATATAGACAGGCCAATCCACTCCTGGCCTTTTTAAGGTTTTTAGACAAAAGACGATAGGTTAAAGACAAGAGACGTACTTTGAGATATTAGATTTTAGACTCTAGGTCCTAGACATACAATACATATATATGAGTTCCAGTTTGGGTAGGGAGAAAAAAAATTCTTTAACCTACTTTTATCAAGATGATCCGGCAGTGCTTCAGTGTCCTCTCCGAGAGACAGTGAGGGATCTGAAGTATTTGATTGTTGTACTTTTTAAGATTGAGTATTGACCAGAAGACTTTATACATATATCTAGGCAATATAATTAACTAATAGCTGTTCCATTTTCAACTTTCCTTTCAGTGGTTAACAAGGTTACCTCGCCCTTCTCTCCCAGTCCACCAAGGATTAAACACTCGCTCATAAAATCAGCAATCTGTTTAGGGGGAAAATTTAATACAGCAACTACCTGTCGCCCTACAAGGTCTGAAGTATTATAAAGCTTAGTGATTTGAGCTGATGATTGTTTGACCCCGTATTTTCCGAAGTCAATTTGAAGTTTATAAGCAGGCTTAATAGCTTTCTCAAATACTTCTGCTTTCAGAATTGTTCCGATATGCATCTTGACTTTTTCAAAGTCTGACCAGTTAATTTGATTCTCCTTCACTATTTTATTTACAATTCTCTAACCCATATATTTCTAAACCTAACAGGATCTCCATGGTCTTGTAAAACAAGTGGTAGTTTACTGGGGTGAGCTACATAATAAGGTGTTCCTATATAACAAGTAGGCCCTAATAATTCCACATTGTTCTGTATCAGGATACCATTGTGTAAAACAGTAAGTTTTGCAGGTGAAACTAAAGTTCCTTTATCAGAGAATTTAGGAGCCATAAATATGATATCATATGTTTGCCAGTTATCAGGTGGTAAGGAAGCGTTTACCAATGGGATATGCTGTTTGTAAATAGCTCCTGCTTGCCCGTTTGCGTAAGTCTTGTTCTGGAAGGAATTGAGTATTTGCACCTCATAAATGCCCATAAAGAAAACTCCACTATTACTATATTTCTGGCCTTCTTTTCCTTTTGCTTTAGGTGATAACCATTCTAAGTGTAATTGGATATCACCAAATGCTCTTTTACTTGCTATGTGCCCTTTACCTGGATTCACAATCAATTGTCCGTTTTCAACGATCCATTCAGATGGTTCTCCGTTATAATTGGATTTTAATGTACGAATCAATGGATCAAACTGCTTCATTCCAGTTACAATAGGGCTTTGAGGCTTCTGCCATTTACTTTGGTCTTTCCCATTAAATAATGACATGGCATCTGAAGGGATCTTACTAGTGCTATTTGTCTTAACATGAGAAACCTCTTTATAGAGTTCTGTGGCCAACCAAGGTTTCGTTTTATTCAATTCATCCCAATTGACTTCTGGAATAGGTTTGTTTTGGGCTATCCCTGATAAAGAAATAAAAGTTAAGGCTATTATTGAAATGATTTTAATAAAACTATTGTTCATTCTTTAATTATTATGTAAGTAAGTCTAATTGCTTTTTGTAATATAATTAAACTCTCTAAATTAAGTACCAATTAGAGTTGAGTAAACGGGCAATTTTTCGTTTATACCTTATCTCATTAAAATTAATACGATTGCAAAATGCTTTTTTATGACAATTGATGGTTAGGCATGATTTATGAAAGATGCTTTTTAGTTACTTTAGCGGTTTAATTCATTAGTCAAGTTATGAAAAAACTAATTTTATTTTTAATACTGTCTATTTCTATTTTTTCTTATTCCTATTGCCAAGGAAGTAAAGTTAATGGTTATGCGATCTCCATCACCATAGATGGGTGGGAAGATTCTGTTGCCTATTTAGGTTATTATATTGGCACAAAGACTTACCTGCAGGATACTGCTATGGTGGAGAATAAAAAAGCAACATTTACAGGTTCGCAAAAATTGACCTCAGGTTTGTATTTTCTTTACACACCGAATAATCTATTTTTTGAATTTTTAGTGAATGAAGCTGAGTTTTCATTAGAAACAAATATATCTGATATCAGTGGGCAGATGCAAGTGATCAATTCAAAGGAAAATCAGCTTTTCTTTAATTATCAAAATAAGTTATTGGGCTTCCAAGATAAAGCTAAAAACATAAAGGATGAAGTAACTGACAGTATCACGAGAATAAAAGAGTTAAAATCGGTTAATAATGACGTGAAAAGACTACAGGAAGGGCAACGTGATTTAAGTAAGGGCACCTATTTTTCTGAGTTTTTAAGTCTACTAATTAGACCTAATATTTCAGTCCCTAAAGAAATCCCATCGTCTGAAGCCTCTAATTATAGGATTAGGGAATATAAAAAGCACTTTTGGGATGGCGTTAATTTTGAAAACCCAGGCATCATCAGAAACCCTGTTTTTGATCCTAAATTAACAGAATATTTTGATCGTTTAGTGTATAATGTTTCTGATTCTATCGCTAAGGAAATTGATGCTTTTTTATCTCAACCCATGGACACTGTTGTTTTTCGTTATTTAATAGTCTCCCTAACTAATAAGTATGCAACTTCAAAAGGAATAGATCATGATGCGGTATATGTGCATATGGTAGATCAATATTATGCAACTGGTAAGGCTTATTGGATAGATGATGTTACCTTAACTAGAATGAAACAAAATACTGATCGATTGAAACCTATATTAATAGGTCAAATAGCTCCTTTATTTAGGTCTGAGAATATTAATGGAGAGGTCATTCAAAATCCTTTCGCTACTACTGATAAAGCTTACAAAATCATGTTTTTTTATGATAGTGGTTGTGGACATTGTAAAAAAGCTACTCCTAAATTAATGGAATCCTTTCATAATTTAAAAGAATCGAATGTTTCTGTTGATGTTATATCTATGAACCTTTCTGAAGACAAGGAAGAATGGGAAATATTTATAAAAACTTATGGACTAGAAGGGCAGATACTGGGGGATACTAAAACTGTTTCCAATGCTGGTTATTACTATTACATAGATACAACTCCGCAAATTTTTATTTTGGATCAGCAAAACAAGATTATCGGGAAAAAAATAGGTGCAGAATACGTTGATGATTTCCTTGAAAATTATTTAAGTAATCAAATAAAGTAATGCTAATTATTAAATCTTCATAAATGTTAATTCCCAATAAAAACATTGTCATCAAAAGGCTTGAAAAAACTGGCAGTAAATGGCTTTCTGATTTCAGGAAGTTTAGTGATGATGATATAATTATGAAGAGTCATGAAAAGGAATGGTGTTTGGCTGAATTATATGATCATGTTATGAGAGTTGCCAGAACTTATCAAATCCCTAATTTCAGAAAAGCGTTAAATGGTGGCGAAAAGAAACGGCCTAAAAATATACCTGGCTATGTTGTATTTAACATAAACTACTTACCTGAAAGAAAGATTAAAATGGAGGATTTTCCTTCTAATATAGTGACTGATTTCACTCCTGTGATTAGAGGCAAAGAAGAGTTGATTGTGGATTTCACAGAATTACTCGTTGGTGTCATGAGGGTGATTAATGAAACTGACCACCATAAGTTACGCAAAAAAAAGCATAATCATCCATTCTTTGGATACATTTCGGCATTAGAATGGATAGCCCTAGTTGAGATTCATTTAAGACATCATGAACAACAAAGGCAACGAATTATGAATCATTTAAATATATAGGCGTTACACAAAATTTAGTTTAGTATTCTACGCAACCATTCTTAATAATATTCCATTTAGGGATTAACTTTAGTGATCAAAACCCAAGTCAGATGAATAGGAAAGAATTTGTAAAAAAAACTGGGGCCTTAATTTCAGTTACAGTAATGGGAGGAATAAGTGCTTGCTCTGAGGATGAGTCATCGGCTAGTTTATCCATGGAATTAGTTATTGATATTACTCAAGATCCATTCACCAAGTTACAAGAAGAGGCTGGTTGGGTATTGCATCCCACTGAAAATGTTATTTTAGTAAATTGGCAGGGCCAAATAAGAGCGTTTACCTCAGTTTGCACTCATTCTCAATGCAGTAGGAATTGGGTTTTTGGAGGCCCTAGAGCAACATGCACTTGTCATGGTTCTCAGTATGATTTTACTGGAGCAGTATTGCGAGGACCAGCTCCTGATGATTTGGTAAACTTTAATGTTGATCAGTCAGGTGATGTAATTACTGTCAGTAATAGTGTTTCATAGATATAATGGGTTTATGTTAAACCTTGGGATAGCTTCTATTTCAGCCAAAGAAAAACAAGGGTGTATAAGTGATATGAATTTAGATATAAACACCGGCTTATCTTCCAGTTAGTTTTTCATTGCAGTAGGTTAAACCCGAATGATGCATTAGAAATTTGATGCAAACCATAACTAACAGTCATCTAGTCACCTAAATCCTAATTTCCTACTCACCATAGTGGAGACTATGTCTGCGTTGCAAATCAGAATTTAGGCAGCTATCTAACAGCCATTTATGATTTTCTCTTAAAAGTCTAATGTATCATTCGGGTTAAAAAGTCTTCCTTTAGCCTAGAGGATCATTTCTTGCCTTGGCAAGTCCTCTCCTTCTTGAATAAAAAATCTAATACACTCTTTTATACCTAAATTGATATTACATTTCAACAGAGGTATTTCTTATTTCAAATTCCACATCAAAATTCATCTAAGTGTTTAGAACTTAAGTTGGTAAGCGACTGTAAATACATTATCTCTAGTAAGTCCATCAGGGTTGGTCAGTCTATCAGTCAGCTTTAACCCATAAATTGCTTTTACACTACTGTTGACATTCAAATGATAAGTAAATCCTGCTAATGTTGATAATGCCAGTCCTGTAACTTTTACTCTTGCTCCATCTTCTCTGGCAAAAATAATACCTTGGTCTGGTGTTATTCTATAAATAGGAAGTACTCCGACATTAAAAGAATAATTTAAAAATCTCCAATTTCTTTCTGCCCTCAGCATGATATCAATGCCCCTTCTTAAGCCAATTCCAACATCATAACTATTAAGGTATTCACGATCAGGGAATTCAACCCACTCTCCCCAAGTGAAATCATTTTTATTACTTGTCAATGCTTGCTGATACCCTACGGCGAACAACCACTTTTCAGTTAAAAACGATAATCCTGCTACTATATCATATGTACCCAATGAGATTTGGTAATAGCCTGGCAAAGTCAGCCCATTTTCTGCTTTATCGTTTGACTCTCTCGTTGGTATTTTCACTCCCAAAGTTGCATTTAGATCGAATTTCTCTGTTCGTTTAATATTTCTTGTAACAGCTAATGAAATATCTCCTATTCCTTTGGGGTTGTTAGGCTTTCCATCGCTATCAGTATCAGAAAGAGGGTTATCGAGTCTATTTCCAGCTATCAATCCTCCTTGCGTAACTTTTTGATATGGAATTTTTAATTGAACACTCAGTTTATCTGTGATACCAAAGTTCAAGTCAGCGGTCAAAGACCTTACTATTGGTGTATTTGTAGTTTTTCCTCGGTAATAACTTAGTCCAATACTTTTCAGTTTAAAGTTTACTTTCCTAGAAAAGTTTTGGTCTGGTTTCATAGCTCCCATGGTACAAAATCCGGCATCACTACAGCCTTGGCCACTTACTTTATGTATTCCTACTAATAAAATTGATACGATAATGATAGAAACTATCTTATTCATCTTATAAAACTGTTGAAGTTACTGAAACATTAATGACTTGAAACTTTGAAGGGTAAGTAAATTCATCCCTTAAAAGCCTTACAGCTTCTAAAGGTGTGTCATCTCCTTCTCCAGGTGCAGATTGTCTTGCTGGTTGAAAACTACCAATGTAAGGTGCTTGATTTCTTTCAGTTCCGGCATCCCAAAGCCAAATCTTACTGGTGGTATCTCCAGAAATAGGAGTCCCATCTGGTTCAAATAATAAAATACCTTCTTCATCATAGGCATAGAACCCATCATTTGTTTCAATAAACATAGTAGCAAAATTAAAGAACTCACCATATGAAGCTGTAAATGTAAACTCTATGCTTTCACCACTCCTAAATAAAGGGAAACTCCCTATTGATATAATTGATTCATTTTGCAATAAACTCTCCATCAACATTCCATTTTGCCCATCTTCGGCTAGGTTCTCCAAACCTTCTCCATAATCAATAGAAGATGTAAAAAAAAGGGGAAATCCTTCTCTGTGTGTATAATAAACTCCCGAAGAAAGATCTGTGCTATTTTCGCCACTGCTCAAGTTTGTTATTACTACTGTAAATTCCGCTTCAGTATCTGGCACAATATTGCCACAACCCGAGAGGCTGAGTACTATCAATAGAGCGAAAAAAAAATTTAACACATTCATAAGAGATAAAACTAATGGACTAATATCAATCTAACATTTTTCAAATCACAAGATACCTAATTTAGTAAATTAGTTTTTAAATCATTTCGGAAGTAATAAAAACTTGAATAATTTCATTTGTAGCAGGATATGTAAATTGCTGGTCAGACAACAAAAGTCTTACATTTTCTGCTGTTTCATCACCTTCACCGGGTGCAGATTGTCTAGTTGGTTGAAAACTACCCGTATAAGGGGGTTGATTGTTCTCAGTACCGGCATCCCACAAGTGAACACCAAAGGTAAAATTACCATTCTTAGGTTTTCCATCTGGTTCAAATAAAAACAACCCTTCTTCATCAAACGAATAAAATCCATCATTTGTATCAGTATGCATAGTAGCGAAATTAAAGAATTCTCCGTAGGAGGCTTCAAAAACAAGCACATTATCTTCGCTTGGAAAAAAGTCTATAAAGCTACCACTTTCAATCACGTTTGCATCACTAGCTAAATTTTCTAGAAGGAAATCAATTTCACCATCTTCTGCGAGATTCTCTAGACCTTGACCATAATCAAATGAACCTGTGAAAAACAGAGGAAATCCCTCTCTGTGTGTATAATAGACACCATTTGATAAGAGTGTTGCAAATTCACCGTTACTTACATTTGTTATAGTTACTGTAAAACGAGCTTTAGAATTTGGGACAACATCTTTACATGAATTCATTATTACAGCAAATCCTATCAAGACATAAAGGCGAATTATATTACTTACATATCGTAATTTGAGCCGTGTTACTAGTCTCCTGATATTCAAAATCATTGGGTTGTTTTATTAATTAGGTATTACAAATAAATGTTTTCTACATATTAGATTATATTTGGATCTAAATTTAAACTATGCAACAAGAAAAGTTATGCCCAGAATGTAACCGTCCTATCTTTGGCAGAGCTGATAAAAAGTTCTGTTCTGATATGTGTCGGAACTCTTTTAATAATAAACAAAATGGTTCTATTAATAACTTAGTTAGAAGGATTAATGGAATTCTTAAGAAAAATAGAAGAATCCTTGAAGAACTTAATCCAACTGGCAAGATCAAATTACCTAAATCGAAGCTAATAGCAAGCGGGTTTGATTTTGATCATCATACTAGTATTTATCGAACCAAAGAAGATAGTGTCTATTACTTTTGTTACGAACAAGGTTACCTTTTACTTGAAAATGATTATTGTCTGTTAGTAAAAAAAGTAACATAAGGCCACAGGTATCGTATACCTGTAGCCTAAAGGAAAACACTACAATCAGCTATTATCAACTTCACTATTCGCCTAAACTGACTATTTTCTTCTAATTAAATCCATTAAAGTCTGTAGTTTATCAGAATTTGATTCCCTACGCTATTAAGGTTTATCTGGTAGATTCCTATTCCTTGAATAGTTGTTTGCCAATAAAATTCTAGGCCAATACCTAGGTGTTTTGTAAAATATTTCTCATATCCAAAAGTAACTCCTACCACACCAAAGAAATGTCTGTTTTGGTTTTCAACAGTCCATTCTTGAATCAAATTAGGGCTACCTTGACTAGCAGAAAAATCAAAATCATAAAATTCCCTGTCCATCAAAAATGTACTGCTAGAAATTTGTCCATATAAATTACTATTTGCAGATCTGATTAAATCATATCTTAAACTAATCGGTATTTCTGTAATATTACATTTTGCAGCAACTCCATCTGGAATTCCTTGTCTATCCAATAACCACTGCGGTAACGAGTAATCTTGCTGGCTATTTACATTGTATATCCTTTTTGTTTTTGTAATTCCTGCGCCTAAAGATATTCTATTTGCTAATTTATAAGAAAGCTTAAACCCTAATCCGACTCCTGGGTTAGAAAAGTCATCAAATCTCACAGTGGATAAATCTGTGTTAACTAATGCACTTAATACAAACCTATTTTTGACAATTGATTTTTCTTTAATAAAGACTTCTTTTTCTTCTGAAGTACTAACAGGTATATCAACAATTTCTGGAAAAATTTCAATATCTGGTATATCATTAAAGGAAATCTCTTTTCTAAAGTGAATACTTTTTTCATTTAACCGAGCTAAACTATCCGCTAGTACTGTTCGTTCTTCAGGGACAACAATTAATTCACTTGAATAAATTGGTTTTGCAAATGAATTTTGAATGCCTCTTGAAGGTTTTACAATTACTGAAGGTTTTTTATTATATTTTATTGAGTTATCGTTTAACTCACTAATGTTACCTGAGGAGGTTTCAACTAGCTGTGGAGTCTTCACATCTCCATTTTCTATAATTGGTAGATTTGAACGCTTTTCTTCGGCTATAGTACTATTTTCTTTATTATTAAAAAGGTCAGTTCTATGAATCTCAATTGAGTCAGTATTTCTATTATGACTTGAAATTACATTATCCTCTAATTTCTCAGAACCCTCTCTTTCAAAAATATCGTTAACAGAATGTCCTGCAAATTGCGTTATTGAAAGTACTATTAAAATCGTATATGCAATGAATGCTCTTTTAGAAATCCAAAGGTTTGTAAATGGGCTTCTTTTCTTTTCCATAAACCCTGCCCATGCATTACTGTCAAAAGTAGGCTGGGGGGCTGATTCAAATTTATCTCTGATGAATCTATCGAAATCTTGATCGTCAAACTTACGCAACGGCATAATCCCTCCTCTTTGTTATTAAATCCCTTAAAAATGCTCTGGCTCTATGTAGGTTTGATTTAGAAGTTCCTACTGAAACATTTAGCATTTCAGCGATTTCTTCATGTTTATATCCGTCAATCACGTACATGCAAAATGTGTTTCTATACGAAGGAGGTAACTGTTGAACAGTCTCTAAAAGTTCCTCATAAGATAAATGATCATCAATTGTTTCTGTATCTATTATTGTTAATGCTTCATTACTATCGATATCAGAGTGGTATAAATGTTTCTTATTTTTTCGATAGTGGTCTGATGCAGTGTTAATTACAATTCGTCTCAACCAACCTTTAAAACTTAAGTCGTTATAATCTTTAATTTTATTAAAAACTTTTATGAATGAGTCATTAAGAATCTCAATAGCTTCTTCGTAATTTTGTGAATACCTTAGAGCAATACTCATTGCATAACCAAAAAAATGTTCATACAAATGCTTCTCGCAATTACGCTTGCCTTTCCGGCAGTTTTCGATCAATATTTTCTCTTTCTTATCCACTATTAGTAATTGATGTAACCTAGACGTGTTACATTCATATACAGTTGCGTGATGTATATGAAATAAGTAAAAATATTTCACAAAACCTAACCAAATAGCTCAAACCATCAGAAAATCAAGAAGTTAAGTATTTAAAAATAGTAGAAGCTGTTTTTTCAGATGTATTTTGATCTCCAATGATCGCACTTAATTCTTTATAATCATTTCTTATCTGTTCAATTGAATAGTCAGCATTTTCAATTAAATTCACAAATTTAGATAAGTTATTTAAATTAAAATCATTTTGAATAAGTTCTTTTACAGCAAGTTTATCCAATATTAAATTAACCAAAGAAATGTATTTAACTTTTACTAGTGTTTTACCTACAGTATAAGTTAATCTAGAAGTGCGGTAGCAAACAATTTGAGGAACATTAAACAAGGCAGTTTCCAGAGTGGCGGTCCCAGAAGTCACTATAGCTCCATCTGCTAATCTTAATATGTCATAAGCTTTATTTACATAAAGCTGGACATTCGGTTCATCAATATATTTCTTATACAATTCTTTGGATAGGTTATCCACACCAGCTACAAAAAATTGAACATTAGGAAATTTCACAAACAATTCACTCATTAAACCTAACATATTCTGAATTTCCTGTATTCTACTTCCTGGTAGTATAGCTATTTTTAGTTTCTTTTCTTTTTTCCACTCATTGATCAGTGCTTGATCATATTCATAGCTCTTAATACTATCTGTTAGTGGGTTTCCTACATAATCAACTTGGTAATTAAAGCGAGCATAAAATTCTTTTTCAAAAGGAAGAATACAAAACATTTTATCTATTCGTTCTTTTATCTTAAATATCCTTTTCTGATTCCAAGCCCATATTTTTGGCGAAATGTAATAATAAGTCCTAAAGCCTGATTTCTTGGCATATTTAGCTACTCTCATGTTGAAACCAGGGTAGTCAATAAAAATTACTACATCAGGGTTCCAATTCGCAATATCGTTTTTACATTTTGATAGAAATCTTTTAATCTTTTGGTAATTTTTCAACACTTCCAAGATTCCCATAAAAGCAATTTCTTTATAGTGTACTACAAGGTCACCACCAGCTGCTTCCATCATATCCCCTCCCCAACACCTAATCATCGCATTAGCGTCCTTTTCTAAAAGGTTCTTTATTAAATTTGCTCCATGCAAATCTCCAGATCGTTCACCGGCTATGATATAATACTTCATATTATCTAAGTTCTAGCTAATCCCCGAAGTATTCTACAAAGTTTCTTGGAGTTTCATACAATTTTAGACTATGCAAATCTGCTAATGGGGCAACAGTTTTTATTTTAGGTGCAAGTATAGACCAGAACTGAGTGATAACGTTTTCACAACTTGGCATCATTCCCTCTAAAAAGTCTACATCAATATTTAAGTTTTTATGATCAACTTTATCAATAACATGCTCCTTTATGAGTTCACTCAATAATTTCAAATCAATCACAAAACCAGTGTCTTCATCTGGTGTTCCTTTTACTGTGACAATTAGTTCAAAATTATGACCATGCCAATTCTTATTTGCACAGGCTCCAAAAACCTCCTCATTTCGTCTATCGTCCCACTTTGGGTTATAGAGTTTATGTGCTGCATTAAAATGTTCCTTTCTACTTACGTAAACCATATCCGTATTTATCTACCACAAATATAGCTAGTTCCGTAAATTGTGTTGTTAAGCAATGCTAATTATCAAACAGTAAATTAACTTTACTTTAAAAAAATGATCATTGTAACGGGCGCATGTGGTTTCATAGGTAGTTGTTTAATTGGTAAACTTAATGATTTAGGGTTTAATGAGATTATTGCAGTAGACGATTTTACAAACGAGCTTAAAAACAAAAATTTAGAAAGTAAAAAGATTAAAAAAAGGATTGATAGAGACGTGTTTTCTGAATGGCTTGTGATAAATTATGAATTAGTTGAATTCATTTTTCACTTAGGAGCAAGGACTAATACTGCTGAATTTGACGAAAAATTATTATCAAAGATGAACACAGTTTATAGTAAGATGATCTGGAATCATTGTATAGATTATCAAATTCCTCTAGTCTACGCCTCCTCTGCCGCTACCTATGGCTTAGGCGAATATGGTTATAATGATGATGAATCAATAATCCCTAATTTAATGCCTTTAAATCCCTATGGTGTTTCTAAAAACGAATTTGATAAATGGGTTTTGAAACAAGACAAACAACCATTCTATTGGGCAGGTTTGAAATTCTTTAATGTCTACGGGCCTAACGAATACCACAAAGAAAGAATGGCATCAGTTGTTTTTCATGCATTCAATCAAATATCAGAAACAGGTCAAATGAAATTATTCCGTTCTCACAATCCTGAATTTAAGGATGGGGAACAAATGAGAGACTTTATATATGTAAAGGACGTATTAGAGGTCTGTATTTGGTTAATGCATCACAGAAAAAATTCAGGGATCTATAATCTAGGAAGTGGTCAAGCAAGAACTTTTAATGATTTAGTACATAGTGTATTCAAAGCAATGGATGTAAACGAAAGCATCTCATTTATTGACACTCCCGAAGATATTAGAGATAAGTATCAATACTTCACAGAGGCTAAAATGAATAAATTAAAAGAAATAGGATATCCGAATGAGTTCACTTCACTTGAAGAGGGAGTAAAAGATTACGTAAGTAATTATCTATTGAATCAAGGTAGGTTATAAGATCAAAGTGAATTAAAATTATAGACACAAAAAATCCCTCAGATAGCCAATCTGAGGGAAAAATTCTATCGAAAAT
Source organism: uncultured Cyclobacteriaceae bacterium (assembly GCA_937958005.1). Lineage (GTDB taxonomy): Bacteria > Bacteroidota > Bacteroidia > Cytophagales > Cyclobacteriaceae > JANSWY01. Next base: position 6,120 of record CALGOB010000050.1, on the reverse strand, counting down.
TAGTTAATGAGAATTATTCCACAATGAATTTCCTTGTGATTTCTATATTATCAGAAGTGCGCAACTTGAGTATATAAACTCCGTTGCTTAAGTTTCCTGAAGTATTTATTTCAAAAGTATTTATTCCAATAACTGTATCAGTCTTTTTTCTATTTAACAACCTATTACCTCGCAAGTCAAACACTTCAATCAAAATCTCTGATGCATCTTGCATAATGTATTCTCCCTTAATAACTTGATCTTTTATGGGATTTGGGTATACACTTAATTCTGTTCCTTGTGATATTTCATCCAAGGTTGAAGTAACCACACTTGATGGGTCTTGAATTCTTAAATTATCCATTGCCCAACCCCATCCATTTGTTGCTGGATTAGAAACAAGCCTGAATCTTACAAAAACAGTATCTCCTTCTTGAAAACTAGAGCTAAAGAAAGCTAATTCTTCTCTAAGTAAAGTTTCAGTACCAGCACCTGCCCTCTGAAATTCAATGTTCCAATCAGGTTCATTACCCGCAGAATACCCTGTTTCAAGTTCAGTCCAATTAACTCCATCTGTAGAGGCTTCTACAGTTACTAAGTCTTCAGCCGGTTCAGTAAGTGCTACTTGATCAAACTGTATATTAGCAAAGTTTCCAGACTGCACAATGATAGGTTTTTTTAGTTGTGCAGTACTTTCACTAAAATCTGAATATGGATGATTGGATTCCATTATCGGTGAATCAAAACCGTTGCTATTATTTACATTTAGGCCAGAGAAAACAAAGTCATCCCTTGTTGCTGCAACGTCATTGAAATCATTTACATAACTATTTCTAATATCTATACCAAAAACTTCTACATTGAATGGTATAGATGATGTTCTGTTACCATTATTGATTCCATCTATTACAAGTTCAAATGAAGAGTCTTGAGTAGGTATTAAATTATTTGTTAATGTAAAAACAAATGTACCAGGGTTTGGATTACCTTGCGCCATACCTAGTGATTGCCCATCAACAAAAAACTCAATTTGATCATAGCTTTCATATAGTGTCAAAATGATACTCTGTTGTCTAGTAGGTCCTTGAATCACATCTCTAATATGAGGAATAAAAGATTGCTGTGGGACATTTGATAACTGAGCAGTCCATATTCCCCTACCATGTGTAGCAATCACAATTTGATCATCTACCACTTTCATTTGCCATACTAATACATTGGGAAAACCAGTATCAATTAATGACCAAGTTTCTCCATTATCTAATGACTCAACAATTCCTATCTCTGTACCTGCCCAAATGACATCAGGATTATTAGGTAATACCAATAAACTATACACTGGGACATCAGGAAAACCATTTGAACTCACATTTCCGTTTGCGAACCCTGTAATATCTTCCCAATCATCTCCTAAATTATCAGTTCTCAATATCTTAGGCCTTCCCGCAAAAGAGAACAAGGCAAATGCAGTATTTGGATTTGTAGGATGTGTGGCAAAACCACTTGAAATTCCAAGAGTTGCACCTTGAAAATTAGGAACAGAAGAAAAGTTCTCTCCACCGTCATTTGATACATGGAAAGTGCCTCCATTATCCATTCTACCACCAGCCCATATAACCGAAGGATCTGCTAAAGAAACATCTATGTTATGAAAATTAGTAAACCCCCAGTTAGCAGGTATTTGTTTTAACTCCCAAGACCCAAGCCCGAAAGCATTATTTTTCCAAACACCATTTCTTCCAATTGCAAAAATCACATCAGGATTTACAGGTGAGTTACTCAACCTGGAAACAAAAGGGCCATCTTGTCCCCTATCAGTTAATCCGAATGTACCCAATAACAGATTATCCAGTCCTGTTTGTGCACCTTCAGTTGAAACAGCAATAAAGTTATTTTGGGCTGTCATTAGCACCAATGAATCGTTGGCGGTATTCCATATAGTTTCAAAACCATCACCAAAAAAAGCCCTTATATATGATGATGAAGCGTTAACCGTCTCATTAAATGCAGACACCCAAGTACCATTATCTTGCAGTCCTCCAACATATGTATCAAAACCAGGTCTTTTGCTTGCACTATAAAATTGCCCGGTATTCATATTATTTCCAGCAAAAAACCAGGAATTATCGGTGGTACCAGGCTCTTGAGATCTTGCTGAAAAATATACGCCACCATCATTGGCATTTAATATCCTAAAAGTAGAATCACTCTCATTAATATCAAAAGCTATTAGGTTATGATGATCAGGGTGTAAATCAACTTGTGTCCTAACCCCCAATGTTTGTGGGTTATTATTAATATTGTTACTATACTGATCCCTAGAATCAGAGATATTTATAGTGCTTCTATTAGCTACAACTAAATCTCCAACACTAATTCTCAAACTTGAAGTAGGTAAATTCATTACATCAATTGGCAAGCCAGTACTAGAAATAGGCCATATAAAATACATCTGCTCAAAAACGTGTCCACCATTTTGGCTTATGTTTGAGTTTGGAGAATCAGGGTCATAGGTTAAATTATGTATAAAAATATATTCTCTTCCCTCTCTTAGGTTATCATTTAATTCAGTTAAATCCCACCTACCATTATTTTCTTGATCTCTGTAGGAGACCATCAATTGTCTATTGTTTTCAGCATCCCATACTTCAAAAGGTATGTCTCCATATTCTTCATAAATATATTCAGCATCAGGTACACCAGGACCACCATTATTATTACTTCCTACATTAGGTGGAATTGAGAACCTATGTGCTCTTTGTCCTAAACCATCACCAAACCTTATCTCAACAGAAGTAAGGTCTTGTGCTGCTATATCAGCACCTAATAGTAAGCCACCTCTTAAGAAGGGAGCATTAAAGTCTTGAAAATCTAAAAAGCTGGTGGTATTATCCTCCTCAACACTAGTGATTGTATTTTGAATAAATTGAGTTCCATCCACTATTTCCATTACAAACAAATCAACTCCGCCCACATATACCTTATCTACATCAAAGGGATCTGGCAGTACTATATTGTCATAAAACCCTTGTCCATCAAGGAAATTAAATCCGTTCCCATTATTTTCCTCATTGACTAATGACCATGAAGTGCCACTGTTGAGAGACATATAGAAGTCAGAACCCGATCCTGAAGCTGAGCCTTGTACCGAAGCATACAACCTTGCAGTATCAACAGGAGAAACGCCTAATTCAATCCTGCCTGATGCAGTCAAGCCATCTGAAGCAAAGTCCCAACTTATTCCTGCGTCCATAGATTTGATCACTCCAGTTACATTGATAGCTGCATACTGTATATTGAAATCATCAGGGTTTGCAATAACCTGTTCTATATCACGATTCGACCGAAAGTTTTCAGTCCAAGTAAGACCACCATCTATACTTCTTAAGATGTAGGAGGTTTCTGCTTGCGATGCAATTGTGGAAAATGAAGAAGTTGCGACTACAATAACATTTTCGTCCTCCGGATCTATAATCAACCTATTAATATTTCTAAATCTTGGATCGTTTGCAGTACTAGCTATTTGTTGAAAAGTCAATCCATTGTCTATGGATTTAAATATCCCATCACCATTGATTCCACTAGGTCCTCCTAAAGCGAAAATTTCTCCAGTAGCTACATAGAATACATTCAAATTTGATTTTGATCTAGCAATCCAAGTCGTTGCTAAATTAGGTAAATCAGGCGTACGATTGACCCAACTGCTTCCTCTATTATCTGTAAACCAAATTCCACCTCCTACAGAACCAGCTAACCAGCTACTACCTGATGGATCATCTTCTAATACAATTAAGCCTCGTGTTCTCCCTGGTACATTAGCTGGACCCCTTTCAATAAAATTCAATTCATCAGCTCTTTTATTAAAGTTATTACGTTTTGAAACATTACTTTTTTTCATGGTTCGTAAGGCTTCAAATTTATAATTACTACTATACTCTGAGGTTTTCATATCAGAAGGTGTAGTAATCGAACGAAATATATCAGCATAAAGCTGTGGCTTATCAGTTTTAGGTATCTTAATCTGCTTTTTTAAATTTGCAAATTCCTCTTTTGGAATCTCTTTAATATCCGGAATTTGTCTTGTCACTTCTTTAGATAAAAGAATTTCCTTCTTATGACTAGGTTTATTTTGAGGCCATAATGTCATTAAAAATATTCCAACAAAAGTACATAATAACACTGCCCCTACTACACTATATCTTTTCATATCCAAGTCTCACTTTTTTATTTAAAACCACATTATAAACATAACCAGTTTCTTTCTTTTCAATTTTAGCATAAGTTGATTTACTTAAAATTTTTATTTGCCTGTCGTCTATCCATGATGCGCTTTCCAATAGTAGTCTATCTGTAAAAACAATAGTATCTTTTTTCAAATCAATTACAATCATTTTTTTTGCTAGATCAGGTTCCAACCCTTCGTTTTTTATGGTCTCATAACACAAGCTGAATCTACCATTAATATTCTCTATACAATTAAACGGTTTTCTTAAGTGCTTCTCTATTATTATTTTTTTGTTATCCTCATAAACATTTTGAGATTTACAATTAACTAATGAAAAGCATATTAAAAAAAAAACAATTTTCCTAGACATAATAAATTAAAATTTATCAAAAGTAAATAAGAAAGGAAATAAACCCTACAACTATAGTGTTTATTTTTGATATACAATTCAAAAAAAAATGAAATAACTATTGTATCAAACAGCAAAAATTCATCAATCATTTTCACCTTCATAAAAGAAGAAACAGTCCTCAATAAACAAGGGCCTAGAAAATAAACAGATTCTCCGTTGACAATTCGATCTTACCTATTCCAAACAGCAGTCAATCTTAGGCACCTCTTTAAATGATCAATTTGAACTGTATCTAGCGACTTAAGAAAACAAAATCGTGTCCGTAAGGTACCAGTAATTTAAGAATTACAATTAAAATAACATTCAAAGCTTTGCATGTTCATAAGTTTCTATTATCTATAAACCCCAAATTAGAGTTTGTCCATAATATGCCTTTTGCCTGAGTTTGTGTCCCTACAAACCCTTTCTAAGTGATGGATAAACGATTGTGAGGACACAATCGTGGGCAAAAAATTGACTTTATAGACAGACCCTAATTCTACTTTGTCAGATCAGTTTATGGGTAGTGTCTATCTATATCTTTTTGTCTAATCAAATGCCTGTGCAACATTTGTTGAATAGTTAATTATCTCTTTTTCCATGTATTTTCGGTAAAAAGTATGAATACTAGCAATTTCACACCCCTATAACTTAGCAGAGGTAGGTTATCTTTGTTTCTTAATTTTTCTTCTAAAATGAACAACATTGCCATCATAGTAATAGCCTGAAAATGGTATCAGGCATGGTATTTCCTAACCTGATAATCCGAGAAACCAATATCTTTACTACCATCTTTGAACGATTTCTCTATCCAAAACCATTGTCCCTGCACGTATGCAAATCGTTCTATAGTAGTAGTTTCAGTAATTATGTTGGATAACGAATATTTGATTCTTGCTTGCTTTTTCTCATTGATACTTTTACGAATAACCAAAGTTCCTTCTTTGGCATCCTGCTGCCCTGCTTCTCTATGAGAAGGTGCAATCCAAATCCAGACTTTCACAACATGTACCTGATATTTTAAATCTGCTTTAGGAGTTTTTCTAACAATGACTTCCTGAAAATCTTTCGGTTTTAACCCTTTCAGGTAATCACGTGCCTGTATAGACTCGATATTACTGACCATTCTGGTCTGTGGGCGGCCCATTCTCCTTTTTTTTTTGTAAACTGATGATCGGTTTATTGAGATAGATCGCTTGATCCTGATGGATGTCCAAAACAAAATCTTGTCCTAACTCTTCTATTTGATCACTTAATTCATATCCATGTCCGTATAATCCATCTCCACCAATCCAACCAAAGCGAATTCCTTGTGCTAAATCTTCTTTCAACATGTCCAGTGCTAATTGTTGTTTTGACTTATAAACCCTACTTTCTTCCGGGGTTTTAGCCTTTTGACAGCGTTGCTTATCTGCTATCCACTTTTGAGGTAAAAACAAACGGGTATTAATTGGAGTAGAATATTGACCATTAACTAATGCTGTATAAACACCTACCTGACAGTTTTCTGTCTTACCTACCGTAC
>CALGOB010000049.1 GCA_937958005.1 uncultured Cyclobacteriaceae bacterium | reverse complement strand
ATTTTTAAATCGTCCTTAGAGTCGGGTCTCTCTTCTACCTGATTAAGCCACTGTTCAAAATTGCACTTTTTTTTTCTAGCACAAACATATGAGAGTCGGGGTGCCCGACCAGGGGAATTAATATCCCTTAGGGATTAAATTGCTAGAGAACAAAACTAAAGTAGTCAAAAGAAAAAGGGAATTGACAAAGAAAAATTGACTTGTACTTTAAAGCCTAAAGCACATTATTGCGAAAAATTCAAGAGGGAATTTTTTGACCCTAATTTATCTCTACCAAAAGCTTCTCAGCTTCTTTTGCATGGATCATATTTCCTGATATAATCAACGATAAATTTTCCTGACAACGAGCAATTTTTCCTTCCTTGAGGTAAGCTAAACTCAAGTACCAGAAACTATAGTTTGAGTAATAGGCATCCTTTACATTTTTTGTTGACTCAAAAATAGAAATAGCTTCCTTTTCTCTTGCCAAATTCAAGTAACAGTTTCCCAAAAGAATCTTGGAAAACACATCATTTTTATTCTCTAAAAGATTCTTTTCAAACACTTTAGAAGCAGCCAAATATTCTTCTCCGTTATAATATTTCAATCCGCTTGAGAGATGATCACTATCCCCTCTATTGGCCGATAAAGTGGTCATGGGCTGATAGTAACTAATAAAAAGTTGATCATGACCTATTTCATTATTGCTAAAGTTAAACAGATAAATAGCTGCAGCTATTAGCAGAAAGGAAGCTGCTATTCCATAATACAGTGGAATCACTTTCTTTTTAGATTTCTTACTCTCCTTATGCTTGTTTAGCATTTGACCAAACTCAGCTTTAAGGTCATTTTTACGTGCTACTCTCAGGCCAGCAACCAATTCTTTGGATACTTTTAGCTTATCAATTATTGGATCATGATTTTTCTCTGCTTCTTTTAAAAATGCTAGATCCTCATTTGACAAATTACCACCTAGGTAATCACTTATCAATTGTTGTTCTATATTTTCATTCATTGGTCTCTTTGTTATATAGCTCCATTGCGATGGTTGTTAATTTCTTGAAACAACGGAATTTCATTACTTTAACTACATTAGCACTAGAAAGTTGCATTAGCTCTGCAATATCATTCAATCTATAGTTCTCTACATAAAAGTAATGTAAAATATCTTGACATTGTTCGCTTAACTGCTCAAAAGATTTTTTCGAAAATTTTAAAAGGCGCTTTTCTTCTTCTCTATTTTCTATTACGGTAAAAGGATCATCTTCATATTCTTCATAAAGAAAATTACTAATTGCACCCAATTTTTTCTCTTGAGAAATTTCTTTTTTAACCTTAGTTGACCACATGTTTTTACAGGTCGTATAGATGTAATTTCTTACATTCCTCACCTGTTCTAACTGCCCTGAAATGATCTTCTCACGAAAATTCATCACAGATTCTATAAAAATATCTTCTGCCTCTTCAAGAGAGCATTTCGAAGATTTTTGCAGGTTTTGAATACAGAAATCTGATTCATCAGTAAAGACTTCCTCTAGGCAACTATTATCCCCCTTCAATAATTGATCTCTGATCAATGACAAATTATCAATTTTCATAAAGCGGAATAATTTTCGTGAATCCCTGTTAACCTTTTCCTCATTGGGCTACTAGCTGATGTAAAACATTCAATGTGTGACAATATATGAAATTTCAATTTATTCAAAACCTTCAATCAAAAACATTCCAGAAAAGGAAAAATCAATTTTTCAAATCTCAAATATAGTTAAAATGAAAAAAATCATATTATTCGCTATCGGCTTATGCCTTGTTCAGTTATCTAATGCTCAAAACATATTACCCACCTCCGGCAATGTAGGAATAGGGACTACGAATCCCTTACATGGCAAACTTCATATAGCAGGAGATGGTGCTGCTAATGGAATCAACCTTTGGACAAATTCAGGAGAAACAACCTCTAGGATATGGATCAACAGTACAGCTAATACATTCCATGTAACAAGAGGGGATAATCCTCTTAGAGGAATTACAATAGATAACCTTGGACTTGTGGGAATAGGCACTGCAACGCCAAAACATGGAAAACTACATATCAGTGGAAATGGTGCAAGTCAAGGAATTAACCTATGGACAAATTCCGGAGAAGTAACTTCTAGAATTTGGATAGATGCACCTAATAATACCTTTCACCTAAGCAGAAGTAGTGATGCCTTAAAAGGGATTACCATTGATGACCTAGGTAATGTAGGAATGGGAACTACTACCCCTACTCATAGGCTAGCAGTCAATGGCACGGTACGCGCTAAAGAAATCATCTGCGAAGTAGGGCCATGGCCAGATTATGTATTCGCATCTGCTTATGAACTTATAAGCCTAACAGAAGTAAAGAATTTTATTGATCTAAATGGTCACTTACCTAATATTCCTTCTGCAAAAGTGGTAGCGCAAGAAGGTATCAAACTAGCTGAGATGAATGTGAAGTTATTAGAGAAGATAGAGGAGTTGACACTTTATACGATTGAGCAGGAAAGTAAAATCAACTCATTGGAAAATTTGATCATGTCTATAGCAAAAGATCAAGAATTACTTAAGTCTTCTATCAACCAAAACAAGAAATAGTAAAAATGAGAAATCTATATCTAATTATAGGTATTACTCTCTTGCTAGTCAATACAGTAAAAGCTCAGCAGGAAGAAAATGCCATAGAGAGTCATTATATTAATCATTATGACAGGATAGTTCCTGAGACTCCAAATGCATCCAATTTTACAGTCTATGGTGATGTACCAGTAGACCACTCTACGGGTGTTCCTAACATAAGTATTCCTTTGTATACAATAGAAGAAGATGGTGTACAAATCCCCATTTCCATCAGCTATCATGCTTCTGGTGTTAGAGTAGATGAATTAGCGAGTGCTGTTGGTTTAAAATGGACTTTAAATGCAGGTGGAGGGATATTTAGGACCATTAAAGAAAAGCCTGATGAAAGGAATGATGGCTGGTTAGTTAATCAAAACAGGGAAGTACTAGATCCTGTTTGGTTTTATAACCAAGACCTGGCCAAATACAACAAGCAGCAATCCATCAGAAATGCCCTGAGTGGCATAGATCAATATTCCGACAAATATAGGTATATGTTACCCGCAGGTTCTGGAAGTTTTCAATATAGTCTCGATGGTAGAATACTCAAAGACTATGCAGACGCATTACGGGTAGAAAGAAATACGGTGACATCTGATGATTATCAATATGAAATATTTGCCCCCAATGGCGGCAGGTATTTTTTTGGGGCCACACAAGAAACCAGTCAAACAGTTAATATAACTGGCAAAGACGGTGGTAATCCAGTAGGGGGTAATGCTAGCGGTGGGATTTTCGGGCCATCTGCCAGTTCAAGCATAGGTATTTCTGGCCCTACAGGATGGATGCTAGATCATGTAGAAAGCAAACATGGTTATGCCATTGATTTCACTTATGAACCTTATCATCTCGATTACGAACTTAAACAAATCGCCCATACCCTCAATACAGGTGGATATTGTCCTCCTACGGCTCAGAATTCTAGCTGTTTTGACAAAACTGGTGCTGCTGGGAAAGCTGTGTCAGGCATAATGACCTGTGGTTGTGAAGAATGGGGAGGGGGCAATGGCTCTTTTGGATATACACAAAGCAATAGTATTCAAAATAGCTTCACCAATCAACTAGTAAAGACCATAGATGCGCCTTCTGTTCTTGTTACATTTATTTACCAGAATGTAAGTGCCTCTCATTGGAAAAGAAGCCTCTCCAAAATCATGATAAAAGACAAAATCAACAACAAGACAAAGTCTTTTGAATTTACCTACTCAACATTTCCAGGTGATCCACGTTTGAGGTTGGACCGTGTTCAGGAGGTTGGGTTCAATGGAGAGCGGTTACCTGCTTATGAATTTGCTTATATCAGTGGTGGATTACCCAAAAAGGATAGCAAAGGAAAAGATTATAAAGGCTACAACAACGGAAAAGAAGGGAATACTACCTTAGTCGCATTTTCTAGGATTGCAGAACAGCAACTTCCAAGCCATCTTATTCGCAAATTAGGAGATAGAAGTTATGATGAGCGACACCTAAAGGCTGGCACTTTAAAATCTATCAAATACCCTACAGGAGGGAGAACTGAATTCAACTATGAAGCTAATGCGGTAATCAATGCAACCGACATAGATGGTTCACCAATAGGGAATTTTAGATATACAACTAAAAATATATTTTTGGATGCGGTCACCGCAAAATCAATAAGGACTGATTTTGATTTTACTTATTTCGAAAATACGTTTGATATCAATGAAAGTGCATCAAATATAGCTGCTAAGTTAAATTACAGCTCATCTACCAACGTTCCTGATCTAGACCCATTAAGCGATACCCGTTTCAACATCTATCGGTTAAACGAAGATGGCACTAAGGGTACAGCTGTTTTCACCAATAATCCATCAATCTCTCAAGGAAAGATAATAGGCGCCAAAGGGAGCATAGATGTAGATCCAGGTAGGTATATACTGGAACTGCGTGTAAGAACCAATAAGATCCCTGTTACATCAGAAACTATTCTCTCAGATGTAGGCTCTTCTATCCGTATAAACTTACAATGGTTTGATGAACTCCCTGGAAGAATTTTCTACACAGGTGGTTTAAGGGTAAAAGAGGTCAAAAATTATGAAGGAGGTTTCAATTTAGCAAGCCATAGACAATACCAATATGAAGGACTAGTAGGTAATGCATCTCTTAACTTCCTAAAATCCAAAGGGTACAATGATAGCCAAAAAAGGACCTATTCCTCAGATGAAATAGCCTTAGATCCTGTACTGACCAAAAGTGGACATTACTACAAAACAGTTACTATAAGGAATGTAGATATATCTCAAAACCCCATAGTATCTACAGGAAATGATGCTGAACTAGAAGCAATAGTAATTATTGAAAAATTTGAAGATAAGCCAATGCATGACAACTATGCTTCCAGAATGATTGCACGGCGAGCATATAATGCAACAGGTGACTTGGTGCAAGAAACGCTGATGGATTATACCGATGAAATATTGGAAGAACAACAGTATTGGATCATGGGAGATGCTGACAGGTGTTATAGTTACCAAGATATACAAGCTTGTGCGCCTGAAATTTATAAATTAAGTGAATTTGGTTATGGCGAACTTGTATCTAGAAAATTCTTTTCGCGAAAATCTACTATGACCAGCCAGACCAGCAGAAGCTTCCCTTCTGAAGGAACATCAGCTACTGTTCAAACAACTACACAATACACTTATAATGATGACTTGCAGGTAACCGAGCAAACGACTACCAACAGTGATGGGAGCAATATTAAAGTAAATTACACTTATCCTGCATTATACAACCAGTTATTTGGGTTAGTAAGTAATGATAATCATTTAGTAAGCACACCCGTAAGCAAACTAGTTTTTAATGACAATTTACTCATTGCTGGTCAATACTTTAGTTTCAACCCTTATGGAGATGTGACAGGCGCCTATAGTTACAACAGAGCAGGTGCCCCAGAAATAGACCCTGCAGGAATCGCCTATTCCCCTCATACGCCCAGTTATATTCCTATCGATTACCAACTGGACATGGTTGCCAAAGTAGAAAATGGGAAACCTGTGGAGGTATTGGGGAGAAACGGTGTACCTACCACTTATATATGGAGTTACCAAAGGCAATATCCTGTAGCTAAAATAGACAATGCTACTGCTAGTCAGGTCAGTGCAATTTTAGGTGTATCCATTAATCAATTGTCAGATTACAATAAAAACAACTTGGCTTCCCTAGATGGACTCAGAGCTGCACTTCCAAGTGCACATGTCACTACTTATGAATATGAGCCTATGATTGGAATGCTGGAAGCAACGGATCCTAATGGAAGAAAAACCTCCTATCAATATGATGGACTAGGTAGACTCTTAAAATCAATAGACCATGAAGGCCATGTTTTACAACAGCATGACTATATCTTTCATTCTAACTAAAGCATCAAAACCATGTTAAGAAAAATATTATTATTGGGCTTGTTGGCAGTTTCATTTTTGCCCGCAGCCAAAGCCCAGATCAACTCTGTGAAGACCTATAGTGCTAGGGAACCAATTATCGGAGATCTTTCTTCAACAGCCAATGAGCAAAAGAACAAAGTTCAGAGGGTTACCCAATTTGTAGATGGCCTAGGAAGACCAATTCAATCTGTTGCCAGATGGGCTTCCCCAAATGGCTTGGATGTGATTAGCCCTGTGACATATGATGGTTACGGGAGGCAGGTAAAACAGTTATTACCCTATACCAGTGACCTTGCCAATGGAGCTTTTAGGGAAAACGCTATAACAGAGCAAAAGCAATTTTTCAATGGCTACTATGGAGGAAACAGTGGCGATTTTGCTTTTGCCGATCAGCTACTAGAGCAATCTGCCCTGAATAGGGTACTCCAACAAGGCTCACCAGGTGCCACTTGGCAGTTAGGCGGCGGCCATACTGTAGATTATCTTTATAGATCCAATGTTCTTGAAGACAATGTTCCCATATTAGAAGTTTATGCAGACGGAAGCATTCCTTCAAACAACAACTTATATTATACTCCTGGCAGCTTGTCCGTCACAGAAGTGACCGATGAAAACGAAGGGAGCCAGCAAGGAGAAACGGTGACATTCACTGATAAGATGGGAAGGGCTATCCTCAAAATGGTTAAAGAAGATAATAAGGGATATTTAAAGACTTATTACATCTATGACAAATATTATAATTTAAGATTTGTTTTACCTCCAGCTGGCGTAGCAGAAATAGAGGCCAGCGGACTGGATTGGTCAAGGCTTAATCAGGAAGAATTTCGTGAAAAATGGATGTTTTCCTATCAGTATGATGGCAGAAACAGAATGGTTGCTAAACGTGTTCCAGGTGCCGGATGGATGCATATGATCTACGATCATCATGACCGAATTATATTGACTCAGGATGCCAACCAAGCGAGCGGCTCTTTCATTCCCGTCCAAGGACATTTGACCGTTGATAATTATATAGGGAAATCTTATCAAATAGCCTCACAAGGCTCTTTAACCCTGTCGCCAGGATTTCATTTTACAGCCACTGACGAGCAGTCTTTCCATGCCACTTTTGAAGAAAAAGAGGTGATTCAAGATTGGGTATTTACCAAGTACGATGAGCTAAACCGCCCAGTTTTAACCGGTATTTATCAAACCAACGTAAATAAAGAAACCTTACGACAAACGATAGAAAATGATGCCGCTACTCATGAAGTATATAATGAGTCTGCTACTTTGGGGGGATATAGTAATGTCACTTTCCCACGCGACATTGAGGATAATGATCTATTATCCGTTAGCTATTATGATTCTTATGGAAGTTTTACTGAAGAGACACCTCTTCCTAATCCAAAGGCACAGCCTGTTGACCTAGTAACTGGTAGAAAAGGACTGATGACAGGAGGTAAAACCCGTGTATTGGCAAGCAATCAGTTATTGGATGTTGTTACGTTTTATGATGAACGATATCGCCCTACTAAATCAGTAAGTGCAAATCACATAGGTGGTAAAGATGTACTGATCAATACCTATAGAAATGTGATCTCCCCCTTATTGAGTAAAACTGAAATGACACATACCAGCGCTTTTAGGACAGGTGGACTAAAAGTGACTGAGACTTATGCTTACGATCACATGGATCGTTTGTTGACCACTACACATCAGGTGGTAGACAATGGTGTACTTAAATCCCAAAAAACATTAGTAAACAATGAATACAATGTACTGGGTGAATTATCTGCTAAAAAACTCAATGAGTTATCTGCTAATAGTTATGCGCAGCAAGTAGATTACACTTACAACATACGTGGGTGGCTCACCAGAATTAATGATGGATTGGATTTTAGCGGAACCAATGATCGTTTTGGCATGGTATTGCAATATGAGAATGCAGGAGAGAATGCTCAATACAATGGAAACATTGGAAAGATTTACTGGAGGAACACCGGCGGAACGGGGTCTAATACTGAAGGACAAAACTATGCTTATACTTATGATCCCCTCAGTAGGTTAAAAAGTGCTACCTATGAAAGCCCGGGTAAAAACAATCATTTTGATGTTAATAACTTACAATATGATGCCAACGGAAACATCCAAAGCTTGACCAGAAAGAAAAATGGAGCTAATTTAGACGTGCTGGACTATGACTATCATGGAAATCAGCTCACCAGGGTAGAAGACACTGGTGATGAAGTAGGGGGTTTTAAAGATGTAAATAGTGTGGCAGGTTCATTGGAATATCTTTATGATGCCAACGGAAACATGATCCGTGATGTCAACAAAGGAATTTCAAATATTAGCTACAATCACTTGAATTTGCCCGAGCATATTAACTTGGGTGATGGCAACTATGTTACCTATACATATGATGCCGCAGGGATTAAACTAAGGAAAGAGTCTAAGGTAGGTACCAATATAGAAATCACTGATTATATAGCTGGTAAACATTATAAAAATGGGGTGTTAGAGTTTTTCCAACATAGTGAAGGACGAGTTGTAAAATCTGGGAATGATTACAATTTTGAGTACAACCTAACAGATCACCTGGGCAATGTAAGAGCAGTCATTAATGAAAGTGGTGCTGTTGTACAGAGGCAGGGTTATTACCCGTTTGGTTTGACGTTTAATGAATGGACGAGCACAAGTCCGAAGAATCAATATGGCTTCCAAGGACAAGAGTATCAGGAAGAACTGGGCTGGCATCAGTACAAATGGAGGAATTCGGACCCAGCACTCGGGAGGTTCTTTAATATCGATCCGCTTGCTGAGAGTTTTTATTATAATTCTACTTATGCATTCAGTGAAAATAAAGTTACCGCACACGTTGAGCTTGAGGGTCTTGAAGCTGTATCAATTAAAATAGAAGGTAATTCCATTAAAACAAATACTACATCAGATATAACGAATCAGAAATTTCTTAATATAGTTGACCCAAGCTTACCTTTTTCAAACGAATTAAGTCCAGAAACTAAAATTGAAAATGGAGTTAACAACATTGTTTTTGGTGTAGTAGGAGCATTAGCATCGGGTTCTTATGTTGTAGGTACTGAAGGAGCTGGAGCTGGATTGGGTGGTGGTTTTGCTTTTTCTTTTTCTTTAGGAGAAGTTGCTATAGGGGGGGCTCAATTAGTTGACGGTTTAAATGAATACCTAGGTGGAAGTACAAACGAAAAAAGTAGTGAAATGCTTCAGAATTCAAGTTCTTTACCAGGTTTGATAGCAAATGGAGTAGAGTCAGAACATGCACCATTAATAGATGCTGCAGGACAATTCATTCCTGGGCCATTATCTGGAGGGCTTGGAATATATGATGGTGCAATAAGGTTGGGGAGAAACCCTTCTGTTTTAAATGGTTTGAGCCTATATGATTCTTCTAATGATTTGATTGGAGTAAGTCAAGAAACTATAGATTTTATAAGATCATTATTGGCAGAAGATAATAATCAGGAAAACAATGAACAGTAAAAAGGAGTACTTATTTAAAGCAAGATATACTAATGTTTTAATTGTTGCTATTGGAGTGCTTATTATCGTTTCATTAATTGCATTTCTCAAGTTTCATACCTTCAAACACCCATTTTACTTAGTAATAGTAATAATAACTTTTATTTATTCAATAGGCCCCTTTTTCAGAAAGAGGGTCTATTGTATTAGATTGGATTCTATTCACAAGGTGGTGCGATTCCTTACATATAATCGGATGATAAAAGAGGAGCATATCATTAACCTAAACGATATGCAAATTGAACGAAAAGTAAAGATGGGGTCTAAAGGAGGTAAGTATACCAGATTAATAATCTCCTTTGGAAGCCATAGTTATAAGATAACTGGAGAAAGCGATGGTTGGAAAGAAAATGAGGTTGTGAAAATATATGAGATTTTAAATAATCTAAAAGATTCTGAAAACATTCCATATGAACATAATAATACCTCCAACAATAAAAAAGTATTTTAGTTTGTAAAACCTCTCTTTTGCTTTTTCTGATTTGAATTTAGGGACGTATATTTTAGTTCCTAGTAAAAGCATGAAAATGCTCATTCCGATATTAAAAAAAATATAAAAATCATTCATAATAAATTTACTGATTATTAGTGTAAGAAACTCTAGTCAAACTGGCTCTCTAGCTAGTCCGAGCATGTAAAATAAAAGCGCTGGTGCGATGCCTGTGGCTCGTACCTGTACGTATAGAAAGAGAACCTGTAGCCTTAATTGGTTGCAGGTTTTTTTTGTACCTAATCTAGGCGTAGGATGTT
>CALGOB010000048.1 GCA_937958005.1 uncultured Cyclobacteriaceae bacterium | reverse complement strand
TTCGTTTTGACCTGTATGCTTACGCCAAATCTCAGTTTTACATAAATCACCTTCCAGATATTCCTTAATAATGGCGTGTCGTTCTTCTTCACTAAAAGAACCTCCTAGTCTAATTTTTGAATTCTTCGTTTTATCCATTTTCAATTCACACAATTGTGTAAACCTATTTTAGGACAAGACAACGGTCGGCCGCTGCCGGGTTTAGGGCGGGAGCTTTAAATTATTCGCCAGGCGACCCTGTTGATTTTTTTGGTCCTTTTTTCATCAACAAGGCCGCTTGGCGGGAAAAAACGGACGAAAGCTAGAGTTGTCAGCCCTTCGATTGATTTATAGTGGGTGTTTTTGAACTTCAGAAATAATCTTTGATTAAACGATATCAAGAGCAGTTTTTCTTCAATTTCAGTTTTACTTGGATGCCAGTAATTAACAATTCAAAAAAGAACTTGATTAATCCAAAGATGTGCCTGACAATCCATAGCTGCAAATTGTTGGGTACTGGTTTGAATTCAGTATTTTCAATTTACCCTGTGTCATTTTACAAATTCAGTAAGACCACAAAATAACGAGTTTCCAATTTGGAATTCCTGACAAATGTCTTAGGTACCCTGCCTAATGTTTGCCCTCTTG
Organism: uncultured Cyclobacteriaceae bacterium; assembly: GCA_937958005.1. Taxonomy (GTDB): domain Bacteria; phylum Bacteroidota; class Bacteroidia; order Cytophagales; family Cyclobacteriaceae; genus JANSWY01. The sequence continues at coordinate 19,977 of CALGOB010000048.1, read as the reverse complement.
GTTAAGTACTAAAGTTCTTGTAATACGGATTCCATTTCGAATAAATATAGGACAGTAATAAAGAAAATAGTTTCCTTTTGTTTGGGTCTCTCATATCGAATTTTTGATACAGCCAATTCTAATTTTAGACTGAATTAATCCTTTATAAAATGAAAAAATGTCTAGATAAAAAGGGCGTTCCTAGGTTTTTTCAATAACTACAACTAATTCTATTTGAGGATAAAAAACGACAGATTACACTATAGTATATTCTTCTTTTTATTATTTTTTGAGTGGTATTCGGAAAGTATGTAGGCATCACCAAATCTCTATTAAGTGAAATCCTAGGATAATTTAACCGTTGCTACGGGGGCTGATGAATCAGCTGCCTAAAAAACTTTCAACAAGCGCCAACACTACAGGAGGGTCTTCCTTATGAGGGGTATGTCCAGCGTCTGGTATTTCGACTACATTACAGGTTCCTGAAACATTTTTTTGAATATCCCATACTTGTTGCATGGTACCAAATTCATCTTTTTCTCCTTGAATGCAAAGGAGCGGACAAGTGATTGATCGAAGTTGATCGGTGAGGTTCCATTTACCAAAAAAGTCACTTAGCCAGATAGTCCACCAGATTTTCATCAGATTTGCCACCCTTATGCCATGGTATTTCTCTAACCTCTGTTTGAGATCAGTTTCAAAATAGGCTGCTTTGGTTTCTTTGACTCCTTTTCTAGTAATATCTTCCACATAAATATGGGGGCCTACTACCATCAATTTATCTACTTGTTTTGGGTATTTAGCGGCAGTGATTAAGGCGATGGTTCCACCATCACTGTGTCCAAAAATTGAATAGCTTTTTATGTCTAATTGAGTGGCTAATTGGGCTAAAATATCAGCTTCGTCTTCCATGTAATTTATATGCCTGACGGCTTCATCAGGGTAGGGTGTAGAAAGACCATATCCATATCTGTCATAGATGATGGCATTAAAACCGGTCATATGGACAATTTTTTCAGGAAAATCTCTCCATAGTGTAATACAGCCTAGTGAATCATGTAAGAAAAAGATAAATTTATCAGAAGGCTTATCAGGTTTTATTTCTTTTAACTGAAGAGAAAATTTATTGAGTTTTACCTGATGCACTTTTGTGTTCATACTATTCTATCGCAATAAAGATTGTTGCGAATTTAGTCAGTGAAGGTGGAAATATAAATTGTTTTCGAAATTCAATAATTAACAATAACCTTCTATGAACGATTTGATTTGAACTTGACTTTTATATCTACTTAGTATCCACGACCACTGCTAATTTTTTGCCATCTGGACTTACAGCTAACCTAGTAGGGTTACCAAAATGTAATTTATTGAAGGAGCTAATTTCCTTCCATTTACTATCTTTTTTAGGGTGCTTGGCATATAATTTACCTCCTTTGCCCATCAGAATATACTTTTCTTTAGTCCATGCCATGTCCTCAGAACTTGTAAGACTGCAGGTGATTAATTTTGACTTTTTATTTCTTGGGTTGAAAGCATATATTTTCCATTCCTTCTCCATTTTGCTGATATAACTGATCTTGTTACTGCCAGGGATCTTATTTATTGATCTTCCAATATTTTCAGTGATTATTTCTGAGGTGTTGTTTTTGAGATCAAAGAACTGCAAGGTGCTAGGTTCTCCTAATACAAAAGCAAGTAACTTATGGGTATTCACCCAAGAATAATAACCAATTTTAGCTTCTTCTATTAAAATCTCTGATTCTTGTAAGTCATTTTGTTTGTACTTCCACAGGAGCTGCCTTCCACTGGTTTCTAATTGAACTGCAGAAATGAATTTTTTATCAGGGGATAAATTAGGAGAATATTCCCCTCCATCAGGCGTGTTATTTACCCAGTTTCTACTATCAGCTAATATGTTTACTGCTACAATATCAGTTTGTGAATTTCGAGTGGCTACATAATAAAGAAATTGTCCATCAGGGCTGAAAGAAGGCTGGTTGTCATAACCTGGATTATCTAATGAAATAGAAACTGGGTTACTGACCTCATAATTCTTATTAACAAAAGAGAGATCCAATAAATATATTTCAGTGCTTGGTTGAGCGAAAGTAAGAAATGATATGAGTAAAAAAAGTATAGATAAAGTAATTTTCATGAGTCTCTAATTGTTTCCACTAATATAACGAATAGTTCCTGTATAATAAATGGATAGAGACTCTGGATCAAGTATTAGGTAAAAGTGACAAGGTGAAACATTAGGTGGATTCTAATTTTATATAGTGTTAGGAGCTAATTCACTAGCTATTCATTTTACTGTTTATTAGATGTTATAACGAATTATATTATATGCTTTGATTCCAATTTGAACCGCCATGATTTATATCTCAGCAAATTAATCAAGCTGCATGAAATAATTTACCAAATTTCTCGAGATAATCTCTATTGAACCCGAATGATGCATTAGACTTTTAAGAGAAAATCGTAAATGGCTGTTAGATAGCTGCTTAAATTCTGATTTACAACGCAGACATAGTCTCCATCATAGTGAGTAGGAAATTAGGATTTAAGTGGCTAGATGACTGTTAGTTATGGTTTGCATCAAATTTCTATTGCATCATTCGGGTTGAATGTATCTACAAAAATTGAGGTTAATTGCTTAGTCTATGTTCAATGTTTTACCTTTGTCTATTAATTTTTGAAATTGAGATCTGTTTAGACAGATCATGAAGATATATAAATGCGATTTGCATTATGAGTTTAGAAAAGGAAATAGAACGCAGAAAAACCTTTGGTATCATCAGTCACCCAGATGCAGGAAAAACTACGTTAACAGAGAAATTATTGCTTTTTGGTGGAGCTATTCAAAAGGCTGGTGCTGTAAAATCCAATAAGATTGACACCCATGCACGATCAGATTGGATGGAAATAGAAAAGCAAAGAGGAATCTCAGTTGCTACTTCAGTCATGGGTTTTGAGTATAAAGGGACTAAGATTAATTTATTAGATACACCTGGTCACAAGGATTTTGCGGAAGACACTTACCGTACTTTGACGGCAGTGGATAGTGTAATCATGGTGATAGACTGTGTAAAAGGGGTGGAAATCCAAACTGAAAAACTCATGGAAGTCTGCCGTATGAGGAAAACTCCTGTGATTTGTTTTATTAACAAACTTGATAGAGAAGGACAAGATCCCTACGAGCTACTGGATGAAATAGAAAATAAATTGGGTATTAAGGTTATGCCACTAAGTTGGCCTATCGGTATGGGTAAGAGTTTTAGAGGGGTTTATAGCCTTTATGAGAAGAATTTATTGCTATTTCAAGGATCTAAACAGCAGCTTTCGGATGAAGTAGTTTCAGTAGAAGATGTGAATGACCCAGAGTTAAATGACCTAATTGGAGAAAGTTACGCTGATCAGCTTCGTGAGGATGTAGAGTTGTTAGAAGGTGTTTACCCTGAATTTGACCGAGAAGCTTATCTTGCTGGTGATATTGCGCCAGTTTTCTTTGGGAGTGCTGTTAATAATTTTGGTGTGAGGGAATTATTGGATTGCTTTATAGACGTAGCACCAGGCCCCCAGCCTAGAGAGACTGAAGAGCGAGAAATACTACCCAATGAGAAGAAATTTTCTGGCTTTATCTTTAAAATCCATGCAAACATGGACCCTAAACATAGAAATAGGATTGCGTTTGTGAGGATTTGCTCAGGAATATTTGAAAGAGGTAAAAACTACAACCATGTGAGGCTAGAAAAGAAATTCCGATTTTCTAATGTCACCGCTTTTATGGCTCAGAGCAAAGAAATCATAGATGAGGCTTTTCCAGGTGATATAGTGGGGCTGTATGACACAGGTAATCTTAAAATAGGGGATACACTCAATGAAGGAGAGAAAGGTATTTACAAAGGGATTCCTAGTTTCTCACCTGAAATGTTCCGTGAAGTAATCAACATGGACGCCATGAAAAGTAAGCAGCTTGAGAAGGGCTTGAGGCAACTAATGGACGAAGGAGTAGCCCAATTATTTACTTATGAAATGGGAGCTAGAAAAGCTGTAGGTACTGTTGGTGTGCTACAGTTTGAGGTAATTCAATATAGGCTATTACATGAATATGGGGCTAAAGTTAAATTTGTTCCAATGAATTTATACAAAGCTTGTTGGTTCAGTAGTGATAACCAGAAGAAGTTGAACGAGTTCATAGATTCTAAGCAAAGACATATTGCCAAAGACAAGGATGGTAAATTAGTTTTTATGGCCGAAACTAAATCATGGCTGCAAATGGTACAAGATAACTTCCCTGAAATAGAATTCCATTTTACTTCAGAGTTTTGATTTGAGCTTACTATTTTAATCCCTAAGGGATATTAATTCCCCTGATCGGGTATTCCGAATCTTCCGCGGGTGCTGAAGTTTCAGTGCGGAGGAGCTGAGTCGATCTTAAATGATCGGCTATAGAGTTCGCCACTGCGACTACATTTTTTGCCACCGCGGCGGCGGACTGCTGCAAAAATCGGCAGCCGTTGCTGTAGTACCCCGTCTGGCTCGAAGACGGGGTCTCCAAGACAAATACTTGAAAATGAGTCGAATACGTGAATTGAGAAATGAAAAATGGAAGAAATTATTAATCGAACTCGGGTTTATAGACAAACTCTAACTAGGCCAACCCTCCTGCATGAAGATCTAAAAATAGAAATTTTCAGGAAGGAAAAAGCATCAAATCATTTAATCCCTAAGGGATATTAATTCCCCGACTTTGAGTCGATCATTAAATTATTGCCCATAGATACCCCGTACCCTTGGGTCGGGGTTGGTTCATTTGGATACCAGTAATTTTTTATTAGATTATTTTATTTTTTGCACTTAAGACATTCTGATCTTTGAAAAACTCAAAGTATTTTTCTAGTCAAACTAAGAATGGGCACTTATCAACTTCAACATGTCATTTCTTACTTTTGCTTTAAGATCTGCAATGTTTTCATAATCATTAGGTGAGACAGGTTTGCCAAAAACCATCTTGATTACACCAGGTTTTACATTGACCTTTCCAGGAGGCATTAGTTTGTTTGCATTTAAAATTACCATGGGTAAAATATCTGTTTTGGTTTCTTTAGCAATTCTAAAGGCACCATCATAGAATGGTAGCATTGGTTCATTAGATCGGTTTTGTGTTCCTTCAGGAAAAATGAGCAGTGAAATTCCTGATTTGATCCGTTTTGTTAACAAACTGGTACTTTCTTGCCTACTTTGAAGACTAGTTCTGTCCACAACCACCGTAGCGACTTTCACTATCCAGCCAAAGACTGGAATTTTAATTAATTCTTTTTTAGCAAGTGGTCTAAACTGGCCAGGAACAGATCTTACTATTCCAGGAATATCTAAAAAGGAAGTATGGTTGCTAGTGAAAACATAAGCTTTTTTATTATCAAAGTTTTCAAGTCCAATTGTTTTATAATGAATAAAATTGAGAATGCTAAATATTCTTGACCATAGATAAAGCCCAAAATAGGTGATATAACCATATCGCTGACCTAATACGATAGGAAGTATAAAAACAGGAAGTAGGATAATCATGAAGGTAGTAAAAACGACTCCTACCCAAATGAGGTATAAGGTTAAAAATATCTTTTTCATGGATTTAGTGACCGCAAATTAACTCGAATAATTCAGGGGAAATTATAAAAAGAGTTGAAAATTAATAATTAATGAGATTACTCAGTAAGGATACATGTTTTATTACTTATTCATGTGCCATGAATTTTAAATCATCTTTAAATTAATCACTGATTTATAGCAAATCAACAGTGGTTTCGGCTTCATGTTTAATAGGGAAATTACAACTGTTGGCTATAAAACACATTTTATTAGCTTTTTCATGCAATTGATTAGCTAGTTCAACCATCTGCAAGTCTTTTACTGTGATTTTAGGTCTTAATATAACTTCAGAAAATTGACCAGACCCATTCTTATTCTCTTCCATACTTCCTTCTGCGTTGTCCGTATAGCTAATCACAATAACATTATTTACAGAACATAGATGTAAGAACCAAAGCATATGGCAACTGGCAATACTTGCCAAAAATAACTCTTCGGGATTATAAAGAGTTGGGTCTCCTTGAAATGCAGGATCTGAAGAACCTTGGATGATTTTTTTGTTTCCGCTGATTATTTCATATGATCGCTCATAACTTTTATAGTTTTTAGTACCTAGGCCATGGTTTCCTGTCCAAGTATTATTGATTTTGTAACGATGTTCTTTTTTTGTGCTCATAGCTTTTAATCCCTAAGGGATATTAATTCCCCGACTCTTGAGTCGATCATTAAATTATTGCCCATAGATACCCCGTACCCTTGGGTCGGGGTTGGTTCATTCTCCAAACGAGCATCTCTATTCTCTGCGAGCGTCAAAGCCTCTTTTTGGAGGCGTTGAGCCGCTCATTAAACTGATGCCCTGTGCCCGTTGAGTAGGGTACGTTTCATTCGATATCAGATTCTGGGAAGTATAACTCTTTTTCTTCTTCAGAAAGGTAATTTATGGCATTTTCAGGGATTCCTAAATGTTCTAGTACAAAAAGTGACTTGAGTGATTCAAATAAGGTAGTTGTATAATAGACGGAATCTATTGTTTCTAGTGAAACGCCATGTTCAATGGAAACATTTTTAAGGAGGTGTAAGTGAGAATGACAATTGACTAAGTCCTTTAATTTCAAGTAATACTGTGCCATGGTGCTATGAAATATAGCAAATTCTGAGAAATGAAACTGATCTTTGTCTGGAAAGTGCTCATTAATTTTAAATTGATCTTTAATTAATCCATTAATAGCCTCAAAATCCTCAATAATTAGCAAATGACGTATAATAATTGTCCATAAATGTACACTATTCTGAAATTTCTCATAACTTTCTTTTGCCATAAGAAATGCTTCTTTAGATTGATTTAACATTTCTTTTATACTAATGGCGAAACTATAGAAAATGATATTTTGAGGATATTTGAGTCGTAATCGACCTAATTGCTTATCTATTGTTTCCAGTTGCTCAAAAGTTACATTTTCCTGAATCATAGCTTCATTTATGGTATTAATTGGATGTTTTTCTTCTTCAGTTTCTAAATAGCTGCTTTCAATTGGTTTGGTTGTGATAAGAATATAACTAGTATCCCATTGATGAAGAAGGTGGGCTTTTTCTGAGAAGTCTTGAGCAATTATTTTTTCAAAAAGAAGCTGAAAATAAGAGATACTATCACGATTGGTTTTGTATAGTTCTAGATAATGTTCTGAGATTATGCAGTCCAACTGCTATTTTAAAGACCATATCTCTTACAAGATAAGGTTTGAGCCTGATTTTATTTCTGATAATCTTGAGCCTTTTCACACCACTAAAGGCATGTTATATTCTTACTCTAGCGGCTCCAATTCCTCGGTTAATTTGTTTTTGCAAACCTGTTAGTTCTTTATTGGTAGGCTTTTTATAAGGTAGAATTGCATTGGGGCATTTCTTTTCAATACCAAGAAAGCCTAAATCTGCTAGCAAGTTTAAATCATTGAACTCGAAGTTGATTTGATCCCAAATAGTTTTGTCATGAACCGCGAGCCCATAAAGAGGGGCTTATATATTCTATATAGCCTTTTTGGTCACTTATTGCTAGATTTTTCATAGTGTGCAACTTTTTCTTACCACTATAAAAGTCTCGTTGATTGTCATCATCCACATCTCTAACCACTTGCCTTTCAGTTACATCGGCTAACAAATAATCTGATTGATTATCTGTTGGCTTATATGAGTAACCACTTTGAGGCATTACCTCCATTTTTGTTAATGATTCCTCAAGTACAGGTAGTAAATAACCAATCCATTCACTCGATTTACTTTGAGAGATAGCAAACATTTTACCATGATAGGATTGATTAGGATTCTCTTTGAGATACATCAATATAAAGTCTAATTTAACTTTACTACCATATAGACTACTATTGATCTGTTCTTCTTCAATCGGAAATAATCGAATCCGACCTTTCAAAGTATATAATGAGAGCTTCTTTCTTATCAACTCATCAAAGCCTAGGTACAGGCTATCATACTCATCTTGATTTAGGTTAACTAATGACCTAAGTTTACCATCGGTTGGGTTAGATCTGTTCTTATTTCTTTGCACGGAAACAAAACAAGTTTAATCCAACCAATTTTACCTCTGTAATCAATCATCAGTGATAACCTCTAAGCTCTGTTTGATTCTTCTTTTTCTGGATCAAAACTATCTTCAAAGTCGATTTCCTCTCCAAAATCGAAATCCATAAATTCTATGGCCTCATTATCTTCTTCAAGGATGTATTGTGTAATTGTAAATTCCTTGCCTGTCTTTTCAAAATAATCCACTGCACCCCATATTAAGTTATGAACGAAAACATAATCTATTTCTATAAACTCTTCTGTTAAAGTAAATCTATCTTTAAACTCATGCTCGGAGAGATTAAACATATATAGGCTATCCTTTAAGCCTTCATATAATAGATCAACTAAGAACACACCTACAGTAACAAAGCCCGTAGTATGTTTTCTTATAACTATGACATTTGCTTTCTTTGCAGATTCCCATGTAGATGAAATATAACATCGATCAATTGGAAGGGAACGTGCGTGATTTCTGATATACGATTTTGGAGTGACTTTTTTAGAAGTACTCTTTTTCCTCTTTTTTTTTGCCATGTGGAGTCATAAATGTCAGTAAAACTCAAAAATATACTTAATTCATATTTTAATAAAGCATTCTTTATCACTATATTCACAGGGGTTCCGCTTTTAAACTTTTCGAAAGCAAAATGGATAAAAAGTTATCAGAATTGGGGAGTGATTTTCATAAAATCGTTAAAAACCAGATGGATTACTGATGAAGTCACCTCTTTTATCTGTTATTTATGTCTAAAATTAGATGATCATTTTTTTTAAAGCGGAATCCCTGATCACTATATTTTCACTTTTACTATAAAGTGAATACGAATTAAAATTATGGTGATCTAAATGGAATTAGGTTCTGTTTTATAATCTGTAGATTTAACTGATCATTTTGTATAAGTGCCATTTATTGGAAAAAAAGAACATAATTTTAATCTTGTTCGTATAATGTTGGTTATACTGTAGGATAAATAATTCTATGCGAAAAAAAATCATTAAAAAATCACTAAGGTTAGCCATATGGTTACTTGCAACGCTGTTCTTTTTTTCCAGTGCTATAGCTATTCTATTTTTAATTCAAGGTAATGACCTGGCAGATTTTTTTGATTCTTACCTATCTATTTTAAAGTATTTATTTACAAATCTATTTTTTTATATAGCTTGGATCTTCCCCTATTTATTTTATTTATTCATGAAACATCTGATAAAAGTTAAACATAAAAGAGGATGGTTGGGGGTAGCAAGAGCTACTTTGCTAATTTTTATATTGCCAGTTGGTTTACTTTTTGGAGCATTCAGAGGAGTGATTTGGTATAACCAATACGAAGATTTTACTTATGATTGGAATACTAAATTTGAAAATCATAGTGGTGAATCCATGAATCTCTATCAGAAAGATGGTAAACACAGGGGAATACACATTTTTATCAGGCGATCTAATAGAGAAAAGGAATTAAAAGAAATGGTAAAGAATCACGTAGAGTGGATTACCATGGTACCTTATTCTTACCAGCGTGATGTATTGAAGCCCACCTTAAGCTCAATGAATCATGAGCGAATTGTGAGAAGAGATTCGTCATTTGCACAAACAATTAAGCTCGCTAAGTCTATGGGGATGGAAGCAATGATGAAACCGCATATTTGGGTAAGTGGTGACATGTGGCGTTCAGAAATAGCCATGGACAGTGAGAAGGAATGGGACTTGTGGTTTAAACAATATGGTGATTTTATTTTACACTATGCAAAATTGGCTTCGCAAACTGGTTGTGCTGCATTATGTATAGGCACAGAATTACGTGAATCTGTGATTCAGAAGCCTGATAAATGGAGAGAACTAATCAAAGAAATAAAAAAAGTCTATCGAGGTAAATTAGTTTATGCAGCTAATTGGGATAGTGAATATAAGAAAATAGCTTTTTGGGATGAGCTAGACTACATTGGCATACAAGCCTATTTTGAATTAACGGATGAATCAGTGCCATCAGTTTCTACAATTAATAAAGGTTGGAAAAAGACTTTTAGTGAATTAAAAAGTTTCCATGAAAAATGGAATAAACCTATTTTGTTTACGGAGATAGGATATAAAAGTACCATGGGTGCTGCGGATAAACCCTGGCAATGGGAATCTCCCACAGCCTCCCTTTCAAATAAAGTTTCATTTGAAGCACAGGTAAACTGTTACGAGTCACTTTTCCAAACCTTTTGGGATGAATCTTGGTTTGCAGGAGTCCATTTGTGGAAATGGGAAGGGGATAATGAATTTGATTTTACTCCTAAAAATAAACCAGCAGCTAATATCATGGCTAAATGGTTTGGTAAGCAGGTAGATCCAGTAAGTTTAGAATGAATAATTCTATAAAGTATCTTTAAACCATGTGATAATCTCTTGCTGGATTTTTTCGTTATCTCTAAGAATATATGACCCGTGAGATTCTCCACTGGCAATTTTAATTTTCCTGCTTCCTTTAGTCCTGTTAAAAAGATCGTTAGCCCATTTTTTTCTTAATCCATTTTGTTCTTTTTCTGAGGCAACGAAGAACGCATTTTTAAAACTTAATGGGCTTTTAGTGCCACTTAAATTTTGTACGGCAGAGACCTTGGCAGATATTGAAACTACTGATTGGACAGGGTATAAATCAGAAGAGGCGGCTACACAAGCCAAATTTGCACCAATGGATGCCCCTAAAACACCGATTCGATTATGATCTACTCTTTCCTCTTTTTTAAGAAAATCTATAGCTGCTTGTAAGTCAAGAGGAGATCTTTTGGGATTGTTGAATAAATCAGAAAGACTCCCTTTGTCTTTTCCTGATTGTCCATGAGTCCTGATGTCATAGGCCAGCACTATAAAACCAGCCTTTTTGAGGTTGTTCCATAGTTTGAGGTTTTTCCATTCACTTTTGGATGAACCACCCTGGTGTATTAGAATAATAGCAGGCAATGACCCTTCAGCCTCATCAGGGATATCCAATATTCCTGTAATGAGTAAATTGTCATCAGTGTTAAATTTTACAGGTTGATTACTTTGTCCCATTAATGGAGAGATGGAGGTACTTGCAATGATTGCAATAATTAAAAGGGATTTAAAAACTTTAGATGTCATCCTGTAAAGATATGCTAATTTGATTCTAGAATAATGAATTAAATAACTAACGTTGAATCCCTAAGGGATATTAATTCCCCGACTCTTGAGTCGATCATTAAATTATTGCCCATAGATACCCCGTACCCTTGGGTCGGGGTTGGTTCATTTCATCTTTAAATATACATAAAAGACAAATGGTTTTATTTAAGCTTTGATACAGTGCTAAATTGAATAGAATAACTTATTTTTAGTATTTAACTTTCATTAAGCAAAATATGATTTCTTCTTTTCTAAAAAAAACCAAAAGGGTTCAATGGCCCTTGCTAAGTTTTCTGTTTCTTTCTATCCAGATATTTTTGGTAGCCTGTCAGTCAGATGAGTCTACTGATTCAGCAATCCCGGGGCCTCTTCCTGATGAGACGGAAGAATCGCCTGCTATTGGATCAGGCATAGGTGATGCCCGTGACATTAGTTCTTTTGACCTGGTAGCTGAAATGGGTGTGGGATGGAATCTGGGGAATAGTTTTGATGTCACTTCAAGAGACAAGACATTATGGGGTAACCCTCTGCCATCAAAGGCAATCATTGATGCAATAGCAAAAAAAGGTTTTAGAACCCTCAGAATCCCGATAACTTGGGGATACCATCAAAATGAAACGGCGCCGTTTACTATTGAGTCTAATTACCTAGATCGAGTAAAAAGTGTAGTTGATTATGGTTTTCAAAATAAGATGCATGTAATTATCAATGTGCACCATGATAATGAATGGGTAAGACCTATTGCCACTGAAGCTACTGCTACAAATGAGCGCTTAAGTAGCCTTTGGACACAAGTAGCTCTTTTTTTTCAAGATTATAACGATTCTTTGATTTTCGAAGCACTCAATGAACCTAGACTGGAAGGTATTCCTGAAGAATGGACTGGTGGTACTCCTGATGGGCGTATGTTCATAAATGACTTTAACAAGACAGCTGTAGATGCCATAAGAGCGACAGGCGGAAATAATGAACTAAGACATATTATGATTCCTACATGGGCAGCAAGTACCGTTCCAATGGCTATGGATGATTTGACCATCCCTAATAATGATGATAAAATCATCATCTCCTTGCATACTTATTTTCCTTGGCCATTTGCTGGGCAAGGAATGGAATCTTGGGGGTCTGATCAGGATAAAGCAGATTTAGCTGCTGAATTGGATAAAGTTCGTCAAAAATGGATTATTGAGGAAAGACGCCCTGTCATACTTGGTGAGTGGGGAAGTATTGATAGAAACCCTATCGAAGAGCGTATTGAATACGCTGAATTTTATGCAAAAGAAGCAGCAGAAAGAGAATTACTTACTGTAGTTTGGGATGATGGGGGTATGTTCCGATTATTCAATCGCAATAATTTAACCTTTGATTTTGATAATATTGCATCTACTATTTTGACTGCTTCTGATAGATAGAATTAGAAAGAAGACTATTAGTTAGGTATAACCTCTAGATGAACATTTTATTCTGCATATAAGGATATAGTGATGATTTAAGTAAATGTTCTTTATATCTTATTTAAGGAAGTTGCATTCGGGTAAAGTTATTTGAGAGGATATTATAAGCGTAATTAAAAATAGTATTGTTTTTATTGTGATTAAATAAAGGAGATCTTATCTTAATTAGTCCTACTTTGTCATCTTAGACAAAAGATGATACTTCATGCCTTTGGCTGTGTCTTCACAGCCAACCTTTACAATCTGCCAAGGTGGCAAGACCGGGAAACAGATTGGGGTATTTTAGTAAGATGACAAAGTAGAATTAGGATCACAGAGATCATTGTCATATTGAGAATGGATATGCCCTGATGTCAAAATTCAAGATTTTAAAATAAGCATATTTTTATTGATCGGAGGAAAGAATAATCCTACTTTTTTCCTGCAATTAATCAATTCAATGAGGAATCCTCTTTGTTTAAAAAGGGGGTAAGGAGATCAATATCAATTATATAATTGTTGAGTATATCTCTAAATACAAGATGGCAAAGTAAGACCAATATGATAATAAAAGAAGGGTGTTTTTATATCATAAAGTGTGATGAGAATAAGGTCATTTATAATATAAAAGAAAAGGCCTTGTACAATTAAGTACAAGGCCTTTATACAAAAATACAACTACATAATCTTATAAACGCTTAGTTATTTCCCTCAAATGGCTGGCAAATAACAGGGCAATTAATAACTGCTCTTGAAGCTCTAAGTCCGAATACAAATTCATTTGTAATGCCCTCACTTCCAGAGAAACTGGTTATTAAGCCTTGATCAATCAAATTACTTAAGTCTTCGAAACTTGTGATAGATCTTCTTACATCTCCATTAGGGCCATTGATAGCAGCATCAGTCCACATGTTTAAATGAGCATCCCACATAGGAGAATAGTTATTATTAGGATCACTGTTATCAGGATCAAAAGGGAAGATATTAACAGGGTCTAAATCGTTATCTACGATGGTAGAACCAAGTCCTTGTCGCTGTGCTTCTGTAGCACCATTGTCACTGATAGTTAAACCATTTACGTTAGGAGAGAACCCTAATAATACAGTTTCTCCATCTAACCCACTTTGGCCAAATACAGGAAGGTTTGCTAACCTTGGTGCATAAACACCTAACTCGATAGTGGCAGGGCCTGGGTCAGAAGCATCAGTTACTAAATGATAGTAATATCTATCACCACCTTGCCATCCGTCCAGTAATTGGAAGTTAGCCCACCTTTGTGAAATGTCAATGGTATTGATCCTATCATGTAAACCACTGGCGTTAGCTACTATCTGAGCATTGATTACTAATCCACTAGGAAGTACTACTAGAGAAGAATATTCAGCATCACCCACTGCGCCTGGTTGTGCGGTAGTAGGAGGGAACCCAGTTCCTTCTAAGATTCTTTCTGGACTGAAATCTACATCACCTCTAAAAATAATTCTTCCTTGTGCATCCACTTGTACCCTTTGAGCAGCAGCAGCAGCACTTGGTAAAGCCCCATATCTTAGTTTAGGAGAAAGAATAGCTCCGAGGATTTCAGCAGTCTCTGGAGTAGAAGTTTCTGTGATAATATAATAAGTAGGTTCGCCACTTGGGCCAACTCCTTCATAAATTGGAAGGTTTACATTAGCTCTAGTATTATCTCTTAAAGTTCTTTCATCTAAAGAAATAGTACTCGGTAAGAATACATTTAACTCATCTCTGAAAGACCTGTTAGAACCATTCCATTCAGCTAGTGATTTGTTAGCTTCTTTAGCACCTAAAGTAGCTATAGCAGTAGCTTCTTCTACATCCGTTCTAGCTCTTGGGTAATTTTCATCTCTTTGACCTTCGAAAGGCTGCATGATAACAGGACAATTAATTACAGCATTAGTAGGCATTAGTCCAGATACAAAACTGTTGCTTACACCATTGTTGCCACCAAAGTTAGTTACTAGTCCTTCTGAGATCAATTGGTTTAGATCTTCAAAACTCACGATAGGTCTTCTCACATCACCGTTTACCCCATTAATCGCCTCATCAGTCCACATACTGATATGTGCATCCCACATAGGTGAATAATTGTTATTAGGATCGCTATTATCAGGATCGAATGGGAAAACATTCACTGGATCTAAGTCATTATCTACAATAGTAGAACTAAGTCCTTGTCTATCTCTTTCAGCAACACCATTATCGGAAATTGTCAATCCGTTTGCGTTAGGAGAGAAACCTAATAATACACTTTCAGGATCATCTACATTACTCACACCAAATGTTGGGAGATTAGCCATTCTAGGGGCATATACACCTAGTTCTATAGTAGCAGGCCCAGGATCAGATGCATCAGTTACTAAGTGATAGTAATACCTGTCACCACCTTGCCATCCGTCCAATAACTGGAAGTCTGCCCATCTTTGTGCTATATTGATTTCATTGATTCTGTCATGTGTACCAGAAGCATTCGCAATAATTTGTGCATTGATTACCAATCCACTAGGTAATACTACCAATGAAGAGTATTCATCATCCCCAACAGCACCTGGTTGTACAACGGTAGGTTGTCCAGCAGCCGCATCCAATCCTGTTCCTTCTAACCTTCTTACAGGTGAAAAATCTACATCTCCTCTAAAAATAATTCTACCTTGATTGTCAATTTCAACCCTTTGTGCAGCAGCAGCAGCAGAAGGCAATGCACCAAATCTCAATTTAGGAGATAAAATAGCTCCTAATGCTTCGGCAGTTTCGGGAGTAGATGTTTCTGTAATGATAAAGTAAGTAGGATTACCTGAAGGGCCAACACCTTCGTAGATAGGAAGTCTAGCTTCTGCTTTAGTATTATCTCTCAGGTCATCATCATTTGCTACAGATATAGTACTTGGCAAAAAGACATTCAATTCATCTCTGAAACTTCTGTCAGATCCGGTGAAATCACCAAGATCTCTTCCAGCTTCTTGGGCACCTAATGCAGCAATTGCTTGTGCTTCCTGTAATTGAGTTCTTGGAGGTAAATTTTCAGGATAGTTTTCATCTCTTTGACCTTCAAATGGCTGCATGATAACAGGGCAGTTAATTACTGCGTTTGAAGCTCTTAACCCAAAAACGAAACCGTTATCTCTACCTTGACTTCCTGCAAAACTAGTTACCAACCCTGCATTAATTAAGTTATTCAAGTCTTCAAATCCAACAATTGACCTTCTAATATCACCACTAGGGCCATTGATGGCAGCATCTGTCCACATGTTCAAGTGAGCATCCCACATTGGAGAATAGTTATTGTTAGGATTGTCGTTGTCAGGATCAAAAGGGAAAATATTTACAGGATCTAAGTCATTGTCTACAATAGTTGAACCTAGCCCTTGTCTTTGTGGCTCGCCTACGCCATTATTAGCAGTAGTTAAACCATTTACGTTTGGCGAAAATCCTAATAGGACACTTTCACCATCAGCAATATCACTTTGACCAAATACCGGAAGGTTTGCCATTCTAGGGGCATATACACCTAATTCAATAGTTGCTGGTCCAGGATCAGAAGCATCAGTTACTAAATGATAGTAGTACCTGTCACCACCTTGCCATCCATCCAATAACTGGAAGTTAGCCCATCTTTCTTGGATATTGATTTCATTTATTCTATCATGATTACCAGATGCATTAGATATAATCTGTGCATTGATAACCAATCCACTAGGTAAAACAACTAGTGATGAATACTCTGCATCTCCCACTGCACCTGGCTGAGCAGTTGTTGGAGGAAAACCTGTACCTGCTAAAACACGCTCAGGACTAAAATCAACATCTCCTCTAAAGATGATTCTACCATCTTCATCCAATTCAACTCTTTGAGCCGCATCAGCAGCAGATGGAAGTGCCCCAAATCTCAATTTAGGAGATAAGATAGTTCCAAGTATCCTAGAAGTTTCCATAGTGGAAGTTTCTGTGATAATGAAATAAGTTGGATCTCCAGATGGGCCAACACCTTCGTAAATTGGGATGGTTACGTTTGCTTGTGTATTGTCTCTTAGGTTGGGCTCATCTACATCCATGGCACTTGGTAAGAAAACATTTAACTCTGCTCTAAAACTTCTATTAGAACCGCTAAAGTCAGCAACGTCCCTTCCTGCCTCACTTGCTCCCAAGGTAACAATAGCTGTAGCTTCTTCAATATCGGTCATCGCCGTTGGATCAACTGGCTCTTCGGTTGGGTTGTCAGGGTTTTCACCTTCTTGGTCTTCGTCGTCATTACAACTAGCGGCAAAAATCAAAGCAAATAAAGTAATCCCAAACATGAGCGATCTGCTATGCCTGAGATTTCTATTACGCTTAATCAAGTAATCTGTAAGTATTTTCATAATTAAAAATAAAATTTTAAAAGTAGGTTCATGAATTGACCAACCCCGGGATATTGGCCACTTCATGGAATACATACATTTCAAATGAGGAATAAGTTGTCACAAAAAGATTGCAGAACCTCACGGAATTATCACGTTTTGAGAATTGGTATAAACAAATGTTTGCTTAATCTCTGTCAATATTTATTGTAAAATTATAAATAAGTACTATGTAAGTGTTCTGTATATATCAGTGTTTCAATGGCTTATTATAGCCTTATGAATTCTGTAAAAAGAGCCTTTATTTACACTTATTTTTTGTAAGAAATTGTGATATATTATCTTCTGATAAGTTCAAATTTGTTTGAAAAAAGTTGAGTTTTTTTAAATTTGTCCTTTGAAAGACACTTGTAAAGTGCTGATAATCAGTATAGAATAAATTTATAGTGGTATCAATTAAATTGATACTAGATTTTGTTCATTATTTTGTATGCA
This sequence comes from uncultured Cyclobacteriaceae bacterium, assembly GCA_937958005.1. Lineage (GTDB taxonomy): Bacteria > Bacteroidota > Bacteroidia > Cytophagales > Cyclobacteriaceae > JANSWY01. The sequence continues at coordinate 2,425 of CALGOB010000048.1, read as the reverse complement.
ACTTCTCTGCCAATTATTTGATAGGTTAATTTAGAGGGGTGCACGCCATCACTGAAGAAGTCAGAAGGTACTAAAGAATTACTTTCTGCAAGCCAATTTTTAATTTTGACTTTTTCATGTAGATAGTATGTATTTGTAAATTTTTGAGGAATATCATCAATGGTTTTTCTTAATAGGTTTACATGACCTCCTAAAAACCATTTAAGTGTGAGTGGGAAAGCGGCAAAATCTGCTATTGGAGGCATAGCACAAACTATGAGGCAGCTATCTGGGTATTTTAACCTTAATTGTTGGATTACATTCATCATATGCGATCTCCATTTCCATGGAGCTGTCATTTGGAACGTATCATTTCCTCCTAACCCTAAGATCGTAAAATCAAATTTTGAACTAGGGCAAATTGGAAGCAGATGTTCTGCGACATCAACAGCCTTATAGCCACTTTTAGCGACAACGTGCCACCTGAGGCCTTTTCCATCTCTTTCTTTAAGAGTCTTGGCAAATTCACCAGGTATGCCTTCTGCATGATCTGTTATACCTACACCTGCTATGCTAGATTCACCAACTAACAATGCATTTCTAATAGGGTTCTTTCCTGGTAAGGTGCCTGTGATGTTTAAGTGTGCTTCTGGTAGATCAGGGATAGATTTTTTTACTTTTTTTCCTAGCCAGTAGATATAGGGTATCAAAGGAAGAATTAACACTAATCTTAAAATGAATCCTAGATATATGAGAATAAGCTTAACTTTCATCTTCTAAATTGATTTACTCATAATAATAAAGTCAATTCCTCCTTTTATATAAGTTTTGCTTGTTTTAAGAAGGCCAAAGCGTTCATAATAGTCACTTTTATCAATGCGCGCATTGCACCATAATTCTTTGATTGGTTTTTGGGAAACGATATCCATAATATGATTTAATAGGTAAGATCCATATCCTTTTCCCTGTTCTTCAACTAGCGTCGCAAATTTTCTGAACTGTGCTTTGTCACCTTGATAAAATAAAGAGATGATTGAAACTAATTTTTTGTTTACTATTAACCCGTAATGATCTCCGCTGGAGTCCTCAAGTATTTTCACAAAAGAAAGCGGGTGATCTGGCCACATTACCTGATGTCTAATTGGCCAAGTTTCTTCAGGTTTTATTGAGATGATTTTCATAGGGGTAAACCTTCTTTTTTTCTTTGATCTAAAATGAATTCCATACCAAAAGATAATTTTGAGGCAATCGGGTCTTTTGGGCCTATTAATCTCCAAAAAGGGGTAATTTCATTGATAGGTTTCCCATTGGTATATTCTTCATAAGCTTTTTCAGCTACGATCCTCAAAAATATGCTGCTGGTTACCGGACAAGTTTTGTCTGCTGAGTAATCTAAAGCTAAATCTTCTCTCATTACTTTTAGAGTACTATGGCTTCCATTTGGCGTATTATTTACATATTCATTTATGATACTAGGTGTAGCAATCAACATTTTTTCGCCAGGAACTATATCTGCAAACTTTTTATCTACTTGTTTAACTATTGCTGGTTTCCCATTATGATATTTTTCGTTCCAAGATTTAGGCATAATCTGTTGCTTTTTAAGCATGAAATATAATAATCATTCTTTACAAAGTAATAAAAGGTAAGACTCAATATTTTTATTAAACTAAGTCAACTTACCTAGTTACCTATCTATTCAAAATCAATTTTATTGATTTTGTTTTTAGCTGCAATAGCTACCTTTTCAATTTAACAGTCAGTTGATAACTGAGGGATCTTGGAAGAAATCTCATTTACTCATAACTTTAGGAAATTTGCTGATATACAACACAGTATTTTAGATCTGTTAAGAACTGTTTACGGAGTGTTGACCCCTGTAGTAACTATTGTTTTTACTTAGTGGTTTTATCGCCATGACTTTTGGTAAATACTTCATCTACAGGCTCCCAAAGTTCTATTTTATTGTTTTCTGGATCTAAGATGTGAACGAATTTGCCATATTCAAAGCTTTCTATTTCATCTAAAACCGTAACTCCATCATTTTTTAATTCTTCTACTAAGCTTTCTATGTTCGCAACCCGATAGTTAATCATAAATTCCTTAGGGGAAGGTTCAAAATAAGTGGTTTTGGCAGAAAAAGGACTCCATTGTAAGTAACCGGGCTTTTCTGGAGCATCTGCCTGTCTAAACTCAAAAAGTGCTCCATATTGATCTGTCTGTAATCCTAAATTTTTGTTGTACCAGTTTTTCATTTTATCTGGATCGTCGCATTTAAAAAAAACGCCGCCTATACCTGTTACTTTCAGGGCAAAAGCGTGTTAAATGTTAAGTAATTTTTCTCTGTATTCATTATTGAGCAAAGCTTTGAGTCTCTTATTGTTTTTTGAAAGATTTTCCTTAGAGGTTTTCAAAAGGTTGAGTGCTATTTTGGAAAAGAGTGTGA
>CALGOB010000047.1 GCA_937958005.1 uncultured Cyclobacteriaceae bacterium | reverse complement strand
AAATTCTATACTAAGCAATTTTGAAGTTGCTGTAAACTTGAACCATCTGTTTCTACCTGTCCAGCACGAGGCTGCTGGCAAAGTGGGTGATGCATTAGCTGTTTCATAGGCTTGCGTACCTGAAGACCAACTAGACTGATGTGGTACCTCTAGGGCTCCTGCATAATGATCATAATCAGTATTAAAATCGCGATTAAATCCTAATTTATTCTTAGAAATAGCTTCTTTAGGTTCGTTTTCGGCTTGTATTGAAATAGATTGCACACAAATTAATACAAGGACTAATAGTAGATTTCTCATTTAATTGTTTTTAAATTTTTACTTTAAAATTGACTGATTAAACAGCATAGTATCATTAAAATATTTAATCCAAACTATCATATAAGCATTAGCTTCTGTTTGGTTCACACCATCTAATTGCAAAAACCTCAAAAGGTAAACATCAATAGAGGCGAATCATTAAAAAATATTAAAAATGTCGTTCTAGAAATTATCGGAAAACAATCTTTTTTGATTGTTTAACTCTAGTTTAAAATTTATCTTGGAACAAAGATAGTCTTACTTATCTGAAAATATCAAAAGAAATTAGGTGTTTTTCTCAAATGAGAACAATTTTATAGAATTACAATCAATACCTTTTATCATAAAAGATTTACAATCTAACTTCCAGCACGGAACTTACTCTTGATGCTTTCTCCATTCATTTCCAATAATTTTTCCTCTATATTATTTAAACGACTAGATTAGTTCATATGAATTTTTCATGGTCACCCAATCTATATAGGCAATGAGTAACTTCCTCGCAAAAAGTGTTTAAGTTCTATCAACATTTCATACTTCATGAAATAACTAGATAGTACCTGTTGTTCTTGAAGGAACGGAGAATTATAACTTATCAGTTCTTACTTTTTACACGCCGCAGGGATTCACGTGCTAACTTATTGGCCTCTTTCTTTCCTTTACTTTTCTTCACAGCTTTCTTGTATATTTCTTTAGCAGATTTATAATCTCCTTTTGCTTCGGCCAATCCTCCCATGTGGATTAAAGAATAGTGATAATACCCCGTTTTGGTAGCTCCTAAATACTCAGTATAATCAACACAGAGTTGATAATACTTCATGGCATCTTCTACATTTCCTTGCAGTTCGTTTATGTGGCCTAAAAAGAAACTAGCATATCTTCCACTTTGACTTTCATAACCAGTAGCCAAGCTATCTATCCTATCTAAAATTGATAAGGACATTTTACTGGCATCCCTATATCTGCCAGTTGAGTATAATAACCTTGCATAATATCTATGGAAATAAGCATTTCTAGGAAAGGTTTCATGCAAATACTTTGATATCTGTAAAGCTCTTGGCAAATCCTTTTTCTCATTGGACAAAATTCTCATTAGAAAGAACTGTGCTTCTGTCCTGGTATAAAAAGCATTGGTAGACACTGTCTTCAATTGTGATATTCCTAGATCCTTGTCTCCTTTCGGGAAAAAGGCCATAATTGGTTTTAATAAGGGATAATTTTCACCGACCCAAACGGAATAATAATTGAATAATGCATCACCAAAAAGTAGCTCCGGGCTATAATCTTCGTTCCCTCGTGAGATTTCTAAATATTTGAGTGCACTCTTTCCTGCCGATGCTGCTTTTCTCCATTGTTTCCTATCAGAATGAAGCCGCCCTTTGAATGCATAGGTAGAGGCCAAGAAAAAAGCTCCTTCTACTTTATTTACTTCTTTATACAATCTCTTTGAATAAACAAGAGCTGTATCCATATAGGCAGTAAATTCAGTATCGAATTCAGCATTATCCCTGTAAGGGATCATTCGCCAGTAATAATTTAACCCTAATAAAAAATAAGGTAATGGATGCCATCCGTATTTTGATTTAAGATACTGAAATTCCTGTTCAGATCTTTCAAATTGGAAATTATACATAAAGTTGATAGCTTCAGTCGCATCCAACTGTACACTGAGATCTTCCAGTAAATTAATGGTGGTATCCGCATTAATCAGTTGATCAATGGAGATTTGCATTTCTTTCTCCGATCGAGCTTGCAGGCCTAGTGGCAAGAAAAAGAGAATAATCGTTGAAATAAGTAATATTTTTTTAGTCATCACTAGTAATTTCTGCAAGTTTTGTTCCAAATTAACATTTGGAAGACCTTTACGCGGCGTATTGGTTCTTTACGTCGGTAAAATAAACATTGTGAGAGTTAAAACGAATGATTTAGCAAGAAGATTCAGAGAAGATTGGTTTCAGTTCAACCTGATCCTGTTTTTTATCCTGTTATGCCTAATTGCCATCAGCTTATTATTTATTAAAAAAAGCTTTATAATAGATCAGATCGCTGCATTTGAAATATTAAATAGCAGAGGTGATTCAAGTATTATCAATCTTATTTTTGGTTTACAATATTTATCTGTTCCTGTGTTTTATGGCTGGAAATTGACCATTACAACTACTTTTCTATGGATGAGTAGTTTTTTCTTTGGCTACAAATTAGTTTTTACTAGAATTTGGAAATTGGTCCTATTAATGGAAATCATATTTGTTTTACCTGAAATCCTTAAAATAATTTGGTTTGTTATGATTTCTCCCTCACAAGATTTCGAAGAGATCACTGCATTTTACCCATTATCACTGCAAAATTTCACAAACTCATCTAGTTTGCCCAGCAAATGGCTTTACCCCCTTAAAGCTTTAAATATTTTTGAAGTTATTTACTGGTTTTTGCTTGTTTTAGGGATCTATAGCTTATCGAAAAAACAATTAAAGATTGCTTTTTACATTGTGTTTATTGGCTATATAATTCCATTTTTTATCTGGCTTACATTCTACATAGCGGTATCAAAATAGTGAATAGTATCAAGTTTTCGAATACGCTGTGCTTATACCAAATGAACCAACCCCGATCCAAGGGTATGGGGTATCTCTATCGGCCAAAAGTTTTTTTACTGACTCAAGGGTCGGGGTGCCCAGCCAGGGGAATTAGGTATCCCTCAGGGATTAAAATTTATTAGACCGCTTAAGATACTCCAAGAAGTTTAATTTGATCAAAGATGGATTCACCAAGGTATAAAATGCAGACATAGCAGAGCTAAGATGAATACTTTTATCTGGGTCGCACAGACTGGGTCGCACAGACTGGGTCACAAAGACTGGGTCGTATAGATTGCATACTGACAGTTACAAATATCTAAATTTATGAATATGTATACCGCGTTATGAGCCTCACTGGGTACAGGCCAAACGCATTTAACTTTTCTAATCGCTAAATAATGTATGGAACGCGCGCCCGAGAAAGTTCCACGCCGGACGGCACCTTTTTTGCCTTTTTCTGGCAAAAAAGAAATAGTGGATAGCTCGTTAAGGCGCCCAAATTTTTTAAATGCGTTTGCTCTCTCACTGGGTATTACTTTTTTGAAATTTTATAAAAGCGACCACAGTGTAATATTCCTGCCACGGTTAAGCCAGCTAGTAATCCTGACCAAATCCCATAGATACCGAAATCAAAATAAAAAGCCATTACATAGCCAAATGGAATAGCCAATACCCAATAAGATATCAAGGTCACAACTGTTGGGATATTCACATCCGTGAGCCCTCTCAATGCACCCAAACCAACTACCTGTAGCCCATCTCCTAACTGATAAAAAGCAACAATAATGAAGATGGAAACTGCTATTTGTGCCACTTCGGTATCTTTTGTATAAAATACTGGTAGAGCTTCACTAAAAACAATCATTAGGACACCAAACACTGCCATAAAAACAGCAATAATACCCATACTAGTGAAACCGGCTCTTCTCTTATTGATGGCATCATTTTTTCCATGAAAAATCCCTACACGAATAGCCGAAGCTGCACTGATTCCTGTGGCAACCATATAAGTTACTGACGAAACGTTTAACGCAATTTGATGTGCCGCCAGTGCATTCTTACTAATCCAACCTGCCATAATAGCAGAAAAACTAAAGGCAGTCACCTCAAAAACTAACTGCAATCCAGATGGCAACCCAAGCTTTAACAGTTCTGAAATAGTAGCCAAACTAGCTTTAGCTTTTTTTATAAAAACCACATATTTCACATACACCTTACCTCTCAATACATATAGTGCAATAAAAACCGCCATTAAAACCCTGGCAATTGCAGTTGCGATCCCTGCGCCTATGAGGCCAAGCTCAGGAAAACCCCAATAGCCAAATATAAGCAGGTAGTTAAGGAATACATTGATCAGATTAGCTACTAATGAAATATACATGGCAGGTTTAGTTTCTGACATGCCTTCTAGAAATTGCCTAAATACCTGAAAAACCATCATTGGTAACAAGGAAACTGCCAATAACAATAAATAAGGAACCGCTGCCGTTGCTACTTCATTTTCTTGGCCAAAACTGTGATAAAAGAAGCTGATGCCATAAAGTAATATTGACATCAGAAAACCAGTAATCGGATATAAAACCAATGCGTTTTTAATAAGGCCACCTATTCGTTCAGTTTCATTCTTAACCTTACTGGCAGCTACCAGTGGGGTTATACTATAAGTGATACCTATCCCAAATAAAAAAACAGCATAAAACGTACTTCCTGCAAATGCAGAAGCTGCTAAAGGAACTGTCCCTACCTGTCCTACCATAGCAGTATCCGTTACGGTGACCATCACATGTCCTACTTGACTAAGGACAACAGGTACAGCTAATTTAAGTGTTTCTGAAAAGTGCTTGGAGTATCTCATCTATACTTGCAATAACCTTGCTACTTTGAGAATACCCGCTATACTTAGGCTATCAGTGATTTCTTCTTTCATTACCATATCCAGTGCTTGAGCGAGAGGTATTTTTTTTATCATTAATTGTTCTGTTTCTTCAAAAGCAGTCTCGCCTTCCGTTAGTTCCCTGGCTATGAAAATAAATCCTTCTTCATCAGTTACTGAATTAGAAGTATGAATTCGCATTATACGTTCCCATTTCTCGGCTGTCAGTCCTGTTTCCTCTTTTAATTCCCTTTTTGCAGCAGAAAGAATATCTTCTTCAAGTGGCCCTCCACCCATAGGTATTTCCCATGAGTACTCATCTAATGGGTAACGATATTGCCCTACTAACCAAGTATTATTGTGTTCATCAAGAGGTATAATTCCTATTGCCTTATTCTTGAAGTGTAATTTCCCATATATCCCTTTCCCTCCTCCAGGGTTAATCACCTGATGCTCCTCAAGGTGAATCCATGGATTTTCATATATTTTCTTTTTCTCAACGGTTGTCCATGGGTTAATTCCTTTATCCATAAAGGCAAAACTAAAACTATCAAAGAAACTGTGGTTAACTTTTTAAAATATTATAATCCTACTCTGTCATCTTAGGGTAAGGCACTCCAATCTGTGTCCTCACTGGGCCACGTCATAGCCGTCAGTCTAACTAGTCATAAATGCCTGATAGTTATTTGGTTTCTTCTTTTTTTGTTCAAGTTTGAGTTTTTTAAAAGGGGTTTCCATCAGTATTTTGAGTAGGCTATTGGTTTTATTTTTGGTGATGGATGCCTTTCTAAACTGTGCAATAAGTTGCTCAGCAAGTTTATAATACTTCCAAAAGCTTAAGGTATTTTCATTGTTTTCATTCCTATGCCGGTGGTCTAACCATTTGAATAACTTCTAATGCAATGTGAGATAGATCAACTTTCCAAGTAGTTGACAATGAACCAACCCCGACCCAAGGGTACGGGGTATCTATGGGCAATAATTTAATGATCGACTCAAGAGTCGGGGCGCCCGGCCAGGGGAATTAATATCCCTTAGGGATTCAAACCGGTGAATGTTGACTTCTTTGATCTTATTATTAGAGAATGATGATAACATAAATTGGGAAGATATAGGAATAGATTTAATTTTTTTATTTGCCAAATTCCTAACTTCTGTTGTGTTGGTATCTAGTATTCTTTTTGGATTTTTTGATTTAGTAGCCAGCCAAAAATCTTTTAAATTCTCAGATGCTTATAAACCTGTTATCATAGGAAACCTTATCTTTTTATTTCCCTTGTTACTCCTTTTTCTTTGGTTTACTTTGATTCAGCCAGATTATACGTTTGAAGACCTAAGAGCATTTAAACCATTTTATTTGATAGGTTATTTAGATACTAAAAAAATCCCTTCATGGTTGAGTTCAGTATTATCGATAATTAACCTCTATGAAATATTATTCATCCTAATTGTTTCCTTCGGAATAAAATTAAATGGATTTAAAATGTCCTTCAAGAGAATATTACTCAATACCTCACTGGTCTATATAGTATTATTATTGGCATGGGAAGGATTGTTTGTTTACCTACTTTCTACTGTTAATTAGTGAATAGCTTAAGGTCCTTCAAGCTCTTCAAGGCGTAGTAAAGCGCACTTAAAAGTGTAATAAGAAGTGATTTGAATTAATTCTGGCTCTTTTGTAAAGTGTCTGTATTTAACCTTTAGTAGCAATGCGAGCTTATTTATGGTGAAACCCCACAATTGAAGTCGCATTCTGAATACCTGATCAGACACAAACACTTTTTAAAAGCACTTGAATTAGATTCATATTTGATAATTACTTGCTGCGTTGAAATTTTTCTATTCAATAATTCATGTTTTTGACAACTTAATAAGCGAATATTCATAATTTTGATTTTGCAATGAACTACTGCCCTCAAGGGTGCGGGGGTATCAAGTTGCCAAACAGTTAAATTGATTGACTTGAGGGTCGTGGAGTGCCCACTAGGGAAATAATATCCCTTAAGGATCAAAATTGGATTAAATCAATACTTGAACATGAATATATTAGTTTTAGGATCAGGAGGAAGAGAGCATGCTTTTGCGTGGAAAATCAAACAAAGTAATCGTTGTGATAATCTATATGTAGCACCAGGAAATGCTGGTACGGCAGAGATAGCTACTAATTTATCAATAGATCCAAAAAACTTTCAGGAAGTGAAAGAAACGGTAATTGACCACCAGATTGATATATTGTTAGTAGGCCCAGAAGAACCATTGGTATTAGGTATTACAGATTTTTTTTTAGCAGAGACAGCCTGTAAAGACTTATTAGTGGTTGGGCCTGAGAAGGCTGGTGCTTTATTAGAAGGAAGTAAAGATTTTTCTAAATCTTTTATGCAAAGACACAATGTACCTACTGCAAAATCTAAAACCTTTGAGGCATCTACATTAGAAGAAGGGTTTTTATTTTTAGAAACTTTACAAGCTCCATATGTACTTAAAGCTGATGGCTTGGCTGCAGGTAAAGGAGTTATCATTACTGAAGATTTATCAGAAGCAAAAAACACGTTGAAAGAGATGCTTGTGGAGGCCAAATTCGGAAAGGCAAGTACAAAGGTGGTTATTGAAGAGTTTTTGAAAGGAATAGAATTATCTGTTTTTGTCCTTACTGATGGTGAAAACTATAAAATTCTACCAGAAGCTAAAGATTACAAAAGAATAGGAGAGGGAGATAAAGGATTGAACACTGGAGGAATGGGAGCTGTTTCGCCTGTGCCTTTTGCGGATACTGCTTTTATGAAAAAGGTAGAAGAAAAAGTAGTATTGCCAACCGTAAATGGCCTCAAGAAAGATCAGATAGTTTATAAGGGGTTTATTTTTATCGGGTTGATGAATGTAAATGGAGAACCTTTCGTCATAGAATACAATGTGCGTATGGGAGACCCTGAAACTGAAGTAGTTTTACCAAGAATTGATTCTGATTTAGTAGATCTTCTGATAGGGGCGGCTTCAGGAACTTTAGATAAAGTAGATTTTAAAACCACCAAATTACACGCAAGCACGGTAGTAGGTGTTTCTGGTGGATATCCAGAATCATATCAAAAAGGGAAAGAGATAATAGGCTTAGATCAGACTGGTGAATCCATAGTTTTTCATGCGGGAACCAGTTTAAGTGATGGGAAAGTGTTGACGAGTGGAGGAAGAGTCATTGCCTTTTCTGCATTGGGTAATAATCTTGAAGAGGCACTGTCAAATTCTTATAAGGCTATTGAAAATGTAAATTGGGAGGACATTTATTATAGAAAAGATATAGGACAAGATCTACTTAATTGGCAGTAGAGTCAGTAAATATTGATGGTCATAGTATCGTTTCAACTTTTTACGCTATTTTTAATCAATATTAACCCTATAAATAAAATCTTAGAGAGATAGCATATTTTTTATGGTCATTAAGTTTTTTGTAAAGAGAGCAGCAGTGGTTATTAAATAATGTTCAATAAGGTGGTTGTTTAACTTTTAATAGATTATCCTTTCAAAAAAGAATGAATAAGTTAAAATGTTAGTCAAGTTATTTTGGGATTCAACATGTAAGTAGAATTATAGAGAAATGAGATGGCGTGCAGTACATGTAGTTCAGTAAAAAATGAAGATGGCAGTGTTGCCGGATGTAAAAATAATGGCGGGTGTAGCAGTGGAGGATGTAATAAATTAAACGTGTTTGATTGGCTATCAAATATGGATATTGCCCAAGCTGATAGATTTGATATAGTAGAAGTTCGCTTTAAAAACGGGAAAAAAGACTTTTTTAGGAATAAAAATCACTTGGAAATAGTAACAGGTGACGCAGTAGTAGTAGATGTGCCAAATGGTCATCATATTGGATATGTATCACTTTCTGGTGAATTGGTAAGACTTCAAATGAAAAAAAAGAAGGTTGCTGATAATGGAGATGTCAGGGATATTTATCGGATTGCGAGTTTAAAAGACCTCGAAAAATTTGAGAAAATCAAGGCTAAAGAAATGAGTACGATGTATCGTACCAAAGAGATTGTACAGAAGATGAAACTTCAAATGAAGCTTACTGATGTAGAGTATCAAGCCGACAATACAAAAGCAACTTTTTACTATTCTGCTGATGACAGAGTTGATTTCAGGGAACTGATCAAGGTATTGGCTAATGAGTTCAAAATAAGAATAGAGATGCGTCAGATCAGCTTAAGGCAAGAAGCTGGCCGTTTAGGAGGCATAGGATCTTGTGGAAGGGAACTTTGCTGTAGTACTTGGCTCACTGATTTTAAAAGTGTTTCTACATCTGCTGCCCGTTATCAGAACCTTTCATTAAACCCTGGAAAGTTGTCAGGACAGTGCGGCAGGTTAAAATGCTGTTTAAATTATGAACTTGATACCTATGTAGGTGCCTTGAAAGGAATTCCTGAAATAGAAAAACCCTTAAAAACAAAAAAAGGAGAAGCAAAACTCCAAAAAACAGATATTTTCAAAAGAATTATGTGGTTTGGCTACCCAGATGAAAATTCTTGGTATCCAGTTGAAGTGTCTAGAGTAGTTGAAATTATTGAGTTAAATAAAAAGAAGATTGTTCCTGCCACGTTATTGGAAGACTCTATTGAAGATTTGAAAATAACTGGCAGTCATGTGAACAGTGATCTAGAAAGACTGGATAATAAATACAAGAATAAAAATAAAAACAAGCGAAGAAAAAAGTCCAATAATAAAAAAAATAAGAGAAGGAACCCAAATGCCAAGCAAAATAACCAAAAGAAACCTTAATCCTTTTAGAATAGGCTTATTAGGACTTTTTACGTCCATGGGGCTATTTTTAGGTGCCTGTAGTAGTGGTAATTTGTATGAAGATTATAAAAGCTTGAGTGGGAACAGCTGGGGAGCTGATTCTGTAAAGTCTTTTGAATTTGAAATAAAAGAGACTAAATCCTCTTATGATCTGTTTTTTACCATTAAGAATGAACTTGATTATTCTCATTATAATATTTTTATAGATTACAAATTGTTTTCTGTTGAAAATGGGGAAGAATTATTACTTGATAAAGGATTAAAGGAATTTATCTTATTCAACCCTAAAAGTGGGAAACCACTTGGAAGTGGTAGTAGTGGGTGGTACAATCATGAATTTATAGTGAAGGAAAAACAATATTTTGAACATACTGGAAACTATGTTATTCGCTTTCAGCAATATATGAGAGTAGAATCCCTGAAACATGTTGCAGCGGTAGGATTTTTATTGAAAAATAGTGAATCAGAGAGTAAAGATTGATTTTCTTCTCATGTGATGCTAAGTGATTTTCAGACTCAATGAAAATTGACATCTAGCCCGAGTAATTCGGAAAATAATTATTAGAAAAGCTAAATGGTTGACCATCAATGTAATCGATTCAATAGAGTAAAATTGACATTCCTCAAATTTGGACTATGTCAATTCTTAAGTCTTTCATCATAAAACCAAGCAAATCAATTACTTATTACGCAAGGTCATGGTTTGTCATGAAAATTGGCATCTAGGTTAAACCTGAATGATGCATTAGACTTTTAAGAGAAAATCATAAGTGGCTAGATGACTGTTAGTTATGATTTGCATCAAATTTCTATTGCATCATTCGGGTTAAAATAAATGAAAAATATCCGAACCATTTTTATACCAATCTAGTTATAAATAATAGCTATGGAAGTTCGTAATTATATAAACAACCTACTTCTATTCAAGTAAAAGTTTTAAATAAGGAGTTCTAAAACTCCTAAAAGTAAACACACATGAAATATTATTTTTTACTAGCTATGCTTGTAGCTAGTACCCTCTCAAATGCAGCAGGCAATGTAAGGGTATATGAAGAAAAGACAACTTTAGGTTATAACATATATGCGGATAATGAGGAATATAGCCCAGTCTCTGTATTGCTAGATTTAAAAATAGAAAACATGGTGTCTCGTAATGGCAAACATAAAGTTTTTATCATTCCTGCTAATTCTAAAAAAGTCCTTTTAACTAGCTTGAGCATATTGAAGAAGAATAAAAAACCTTCCCTTTCCTATAAAACAGCAATTGCAATTGGAAATCATAACCTGAGAAGTTATGATAACGATTTTAGGTATTATTTACCTTATGATGAAGGACAAGAATTTACAGTTTACCAAGGTTATAAAAGTAATTTCTCAGAAAGAGGAGAGAGTGCAATTGACTTTGATATGCCTGTTGGGACACCAGTAGCTGCAGCTAGGGCTGGAGTTGTTACCAAAGTGATAACGTCAAATAAGAAGGGATGTAATAAAGAACGCTGCAAACGTTATACTAACCTGATTACGATTTATCATGAGGATGGAACATTTGCAGATTATTATAACTTAAGTCAAAACGGAGCTAAAGTAAAAGTTGGCGAAAAAATCAAAGAAGGCCAAGTAATTGCATTAAGTGGGAATACGGGTTTTACTGACAGGCCACACCTTCGTTTTTTGGTTTATATCCCAAGACTAAAAGAAAAGCAAACAGTAAAAACAAAATTTAAAACAGGTGACGGTGATCACTTTGAATATTTGAAAACAACAGTTGCCTACACACGGAACTATTAAAACCTGAAGGATAATTAATTGAATTAATTAGACGGTTGAGCTATAATTTAAAATTACTAATATCCGAGAAAAAGGTTTTCATTTTTATACATTTTGGAGGGCTGACCGTTAATTAAGCTCTATAATAAATTATTCATGAATTAATCAGGTTAGATGGATGTTAGTAATTACTCTTTCAATGAAGAAGCAATAAACCTAATCACTCGCTCTTTTAGCTGTTCTCTATTTCTCCATATTTCTCGAGAGAAGAAGAGTCTATAACGCCAATTTTTCCTACTGAATAGGAATGGTTTATAAGCATGTGGATCTTTGGATGAAAGGCTCTCATAGTAAGTATGATCATCTGTTAAGATGATAGACCTGTATTCACCTTCTTGCATCACTGTTAGATCTGAGAATGGCAACTCTTCATTTAACTCATAACTGATACTAGGCGTTTTAAATTGTTTAAGTTGGTTTTTTAAATACCAATCCTCACTTTTTGATTGATAGGGTACTGGATTCGGACTATACTTTCCTGTCGATACCTCATAGGCATAAGTTAAGTAATCTTTAAATAATTTGGGTCCTTCATTTTTGGTATCCTCTACGTTTAGTTGTGTTGGAAAAATACTTGTTATTAAATAAATCTTTTCTCTTGCTCTTGAAACAGCTACATTTAATCGGTTTTCTCCACCTTGCACACTTAAAGAACCAAAATTCAGTTTTAATTTCCCTTTTTTATCAGGAGCATAAGCTGTGGAAAAGATGATGATGTCTTTTTCGTCCCCTTGTACATTTTCTATATTTTTAACAAATAAATGTGAAGGCCATAAAATACCATGTGTGAGCGCATGTTGTTCTAGGAGATCCAGTATATGCCCTTGTTGTTTGATATTAAAAGTGACTACTCCTATTGTCTTGTCAGGATGACTATTGATTAATTTTTCTATTAGAAAAACTACCTCCCAAGCTTCTTCATTATTAGTATTATTGTCCCATATTCCATCTACTTTTTTATAGACAATGGCCGGTGTCTTTTTATTAATGTTATTGAAATCTGGCAATAAGGTCAATCTTCCTTTATAGAAATGTTTATTAGAAAAATCCATTAGTTCAGGAGATTGAGACCTGTAATGCCCCTGTAGCTGCACTTCTGCTAAATTTCTTTTGGCAAGGTTTAATAAGGAGTCAATTTCCAATTCAGGAACGTCTTCATCATTGTCATCTTCCCATCTTACTTTATAGAGATCTGACGGTTGTAATTGTTTGTCGTCACCAGCAATGACTACCTGTTTACCCCTAAACATTGCGGGCAATCCTTTCTCTGCATAGCATTGAGATGCTTCGTCAAATATGACCAAATCAAATGCATCTTCCATTGGGAAGATAGCTGAGGCCGATTCTGGAGAGGCCATCCAGCATGGGATTAAGTCAAAAAGTTCCTCTCGGAAGCTGCTCATCAATTTTCTCATAGGCCAAACCCTTCTTTTTTTGGTTACTTGATGAAGTAAATCCCTATAAGTGACCAGGTTATTGAGTCTATTATATTCTAGGTCTTGATAAGTTCTCTCCCTTGCCTTTAAAAGCAATATTTCATTGCTTATAGATTTTTTAGTATTGATAGCATCCTGTAAAGCTCTTTCTTTTTTCTCAAAACGTTCTGAAGAGACGTTTCTCAGAGTGGGATATTTAGTTTCTATGTGATCAATCCAAGATAATTTGATGCTATTCTGTAGCAGATCTAGCCGATCCTCAATACTAATTTCTTTGTTATTGTCCAATAGCCTCTCAATAATTTTTTGCTCATGTGGGGCAATTGAATCATTTAGTAAATCAAACTCGCAAAGTGATTCGTATTCATTTTCAAGTGACTTATTTAACTTTTCTTCAAACTCCTTACTATTTGCTACATGACTGACTTGTAAGGGTGTTAATAACTGGTGCCACTCATTATATTTTTCAGGAAGATCATCCAAGATGCTCAATAAAGAATCAAGCTTTTCTTTTAATTGGTTATGGGCAAGATTAGAGACTGAAATGAGCTCTTTTAGATTTCTAACTGAAAAGAATAGATTTCGAGCTTTTAAAGTTAATTTTTGATAATAAAACCAATTCTGAATATCTATTTTCCTAAGGTTGGTAGGGAAATCCGTTAGCCATTTATTTTTGCTAATAGTTGATATATTATGCTCTAGATTAAGCCGGTTGTCTATTCTTTCAATCAATGTATTGAAAGAAAGCTTATCACTTTTTAGGTTATTGGCAACTAAAACACGTGTCATAAAGATTTTGTCTTGAGATAAAAATCGCCAAGAAGCCCAACTAAAAAAATTTCTACGCGCTTTTATCCCTCTGTCCAAGACTTCTTGAAACCTGCCTAACTCTGAGGCACTTAATGAAATCTCAGGGCCAAACCCTTTGTAGCTATTCATCATAGTCCTCTCTAGATTTGATAGCCAAAGCTGATCTTCATTAATATCAAAGCCAACCATGTGCTGAAAACCCTTGTATATTTTTGTGTCTGTGAGTATATCCAATAAATCAGTGATTTCTTTCTTCTTGGAATAGATATAATCAGCGGTTTGTAGGTCTATTTTAGCGCCTAATACAGTTTGTACTTTTTCACTCAGTGATTCCTGATAAGGACGTATTGCTTTGATGTATTCTTTTATACGTGTGAATTCATTAACTCCATAGTTAGCAAATGGTTTTCTATTAAACCATGGGTGACTTTCTAAATCAAATTTCTCTGCATATTGAAAATACTCGGATACTTTATTGCATAATGGCTCTAATTGATCAATCGGGACATCTTTATATTCATGCCTGAAATCAATAGAAGGCTTGTTGGGATCAGAAGTTAGGTAAAGTTCTTTGACTGATTTCCCGCATTCTTTATCATTATATAATGCAAATTTAAACTCTTCTAACTCTTCGGCTAATTGATCTATAGCCCTGCTAGATTGTAGAAATGTCCTCTCAAGTTGAATGGAATCCAGTGAATTATTTCTTTGCTGATATTCATGTAATCGGTCTATTTGCGAAGCAACTTGTTCGTAAATAGTTTTTCGGTCATTTTTGAAATCATGCATGAGTCCCATAAACTCACTGAGACTTTTTTCTTTTAGTCGATCATAAACAATATCAAGCGCCGCTTTTTTCTGACAAACCAATAATACCGATTTTCCCCTAGCAATAAAGTCTGAAATAAGGTTACAGATCAATTGTGACTTGCCCGTGCCAGGAGGTCCCTGGACAATCAGGGAATTACCGCTTTTAATCGTTTTAAGAGCTTTCTCTTGCCAGACATCTAACTCAAACGGAGTAAAAGTCAATTCTTCTTTGGTGTTTTTCAAGTAATCAAAGGAAGTATTGATTGCACTATTCAAGTTTTTATTTAGGAAAAGATCCTCCATGCTGGTGAACCGATTACTCTCCAGCATGTTTACATAATCAGGGACTAAATAGGAACCCGACTGTGGGAAAATTCCTAGAACCGCCTCCGGGTGAAGTTTCAGACTCCCGGTCTGTTCTGACTGCTCTAAATCTAGTTTTTTATAATCAGAGAAAGTCTTAAGAAGATCCTTGAAATTATCTTGGTTAAAATTTATTTCTACACCACTATTTTTTAGCAGTTCATATAGTTCAGATCGGAATACTGTGCTGTCTTTGTCAAAGTCATCAAAAACTTTGTCAATAAGTTCTTGATCAGGCTTAGTTTCATTAAAGAAAGAATAGGCTAATAAAAATGTTTTATTCAATGTTAAGTTTACATTTTCCCTTAACCTGATGCTCCATGTATTTTTATCAAATGTGAGATCAACTGGGAAGAATAATAAAGGACACCTAACCACTGTATCATCTTTAAATTTTCCTTGTACAAAAGGCCATCCTACATAAAGATCTTTAGCTCCTCTTTCCTCAAAAATAAATTTTTCAATACGTTGGATTTTTTTTAATCGACTACTGACCTGGTTGTTGTGTCCATCATGTGTGTCTATGTCTTTAGCAATATCTATTTTTTTCTTACCAGCAATTAGATTCTCAATGATCCCGAAAGAAGTTAAATCATGATTGTAATTAAGCTCATGTAAGTCCAGAAATTGATCGGAAATTAACCTGAGTAATAATAAAGACCTATTATTCCCTGACAAGTTGGTCAATCTTCTTAAATATGATTCAAGTATTTTACGCATAAAGAATTCTACTCAAGTTATTATTATTTTCATTAAGCCTGAACTAGTTCAGTAAATGATTTATTCTTCAGCTAATTAAAAATTAAATATTTATTCAAATAATAATTAAGTCCTGATTAACAAAGAATCTTACCTTCTTAATTACTCCAATAAATCCCTAAGGGATATTAATTCCCTAGTTGAGCACTCCCCTAAATCTTCAGAGAGCACTATAGTTTCTCTGCGGAAGCGTGAGTCAATCATTAAATTATTGCCCATAGATACCCCGTGCCCTTGTGCAATGCTATTAAGCTAACACAAAAGGGAAGGAAATCTGGGGCAGGGATAGAGGCGACATCCTTTTTCTGATAAGAAAAAGATATAGCCGAAAGCCCGGTTCAGCCCTCCAAATCCTTAACTTAATAGCATTGTACCCTTGTGTCGGGATAGGTTCATTTGGAAATTTTTCTTAAATATATCATTTCTTTAGTCAATCTGGAGATATGGAGTCATTTTTGAAAGAAGACTGTCACTGATAATATGGATTTTTGAAAGATCTTTGACTGCTTGATAGCTTCCATGATGTTTTCGGTAATTGATAATAATTTTAGCAAGTTTCTTCCCAAAATATGGATGACTAGCTAAATCTTCAGCATTTATCGAATTAATTGGAATTTTGATTTGTATCGAATCCTTCAAAAAAAAATTTGATTTTACTTGATTGATGATAATAGAGTCAAGCCCATAGACTTCATTCAGTTGTTCCATGGTATGGAATCCCCCTAGTTGATCACGAAATTTAATAATACGTTCGGAGATCCTTTCCCCAATCCCTCTTATTTTCATTAAATCGCTTGCATTTGTAAGGTTCAAATTACCCTCAACGATGATTGGTTTAGTAAATTTATTTTTGAGGTAGACCTTTCTTTTATGGTCAGTTGCTTTTTGAATAGGCTTCTTTTTCTTTTTAGATTGTTCATAATCGTATTTGATGAAGCCAGTCAGTGACTTTAATTTGGATTGAGAAATCCCATAAATTTTAGATAGATCACTTTCGTTTTTGAAATTTCCATTTGCCTTTAAATAGTTAGTCCAGTTTTTAGCAACCTTATTAGAGAAACCCAGTGAGACCAGTTGATTATAATTGACTGTGTTTGCATTGAAATTGAATCTTTTAGGAGCTAATACAGATTGACTTGACGATTGGTAGTTGACAGAAGAATTGATAATTTCATTTTCCGCGACAATTAGTTTGGCTTCAAGCCCTTTCTTCCACGCAATTGCAGCCTTTTTATCATATATTACGTTATTAGAGTAAGAGTTTAAAGCCTTTTTCAGTATTAGGGGGGAAAAGACCGAAAAGAAAATTATTGGAAGTAATAAGAGCAGTCCGTTAGTTTCAGATCTTGAAAAACCAAAATGATTTCTCAAAAAAGATTTGATAGTGTTTATCATGACAGATTATTGAATTTAACTATGGTTAATAGATAATATCTATTGTGAACAAATAAATATTTGTGTTTAATTACTGTGTCTTTAACAGATTCAATTATAATTTTGCAGTGTTGATTTAAGTTTATGCATTCAATATTAAAAGTTTTAGCGCTTTCATACAAGAATACACCTCTTGAAATTAGAGAATTATTGGCATTCAATGAAAATGATTCAAAATCATTTTTGAGAAATGTGAAGAGTATGCTTGGGATACAAGAAGCAATGGTTGTTTCTACTTGTAATAGAACTGAGATATATTATGCAAGTCAACAAGACCTTTCTAGTGATTTAGTTAAAATCATGAAGATTGAAAAAGGCATTGCAACCAGCGAAAACCTAGCTAATTATTTTGAATCCATTGTTGATTCTATGGAAGCTGCAAGACATCTTTTTAGAGTTTCTTTAGGGCTAGAAGCACAAGTGATTGGAGATATTCAGATAGGGAATCAAGTAAAGAATGCCTACCAATGGTCTGCAGATGAGGCAATGGCTGGTCCTTTTTTACATAGATTGATGCATTCTATCTTCTTCTCAAATAAGAAAGTAGTCCAACAGACTTCTTTTAGAGATGGTGCAGCGTCAGTTTCATATGTAGCAGTAGACTATATCAAAGACCTAGTCAATAATTTTGAAGACCCTAAGGTTTTAGTAATAGGACTTGGAGAAATAGGAGAAGATGTAGTTAGAAACTTAGGAGATCATTTTAAAGGAGAAGTATGCCTGACCAATAGGACACAAGCTAAAGCTAATGATTTAGCCGCTGAATATGGCTTTAAAACCATTCCTTTTGAATCCTTTCCTGAAGAGATAGAAAAATACGATGCAATTGTGAGTTCTATAAGAGCTGATCAAACTATTATTGATAAAGAATTGCTTTCAGAAGTATCTATTTTAAGACATAAATTCTTTTTTGACCTGTCAGTTCCTAGAAGTATAGCTAATAATATAGAAGAAATACCAGGGGTACTTCTTTATAATATTGATAGCATTAGGCAGAAAGCCAATGATACTTTAGAAGAGAGAAAAAAGGCAATTCCTGCAGTAGAAAAGATTATAGAAGATTCTATTGAGGAGTTAAATAGCTGGTCTAAGGAAATGGAAGTTTCCCCTACTATCCATAAACTTAAGAATGCTTTAGAAGAAATAAGACAAAATGAGCTTGCTAGGCATCTTAAGAAAATGAATGAAAAAGAGGCTGAGCTAATGGATACTGTAACTAAAGGGATGATGCAAAAAATCATCAAACTTCCAGTTTTACAACTAAAAGCAGCTTGCCAAAGAGGAGAAGCTGAAACTCTTATTGATGTTTTAAACGACCTCTTTGACCTTGAAAGACAAGTAAAAAAAGAGCAATAGACAAACCATTATTCTATGAATACAACCAGATTGCTGCTGGTTTTTACATTATCATTTTTATTTTTAACTGCACAAGCACAAGAATACCAAGTCTTCAAAGAACAATTTTTAGAAGGGATTAAAAAAGACAATGGAGAGACTGTTGTAATCGCTTCCTATGATAAAATTGGGTGGTCTTCCGGAGATAAGAAAATCACAGGAGAGGTGATTGGCTTCCAAAGAAATAGCTTTTGGGGCTTAATGACAGTTAAAGGCAAGGAAATTACCAATGCCTTATACAGAAGTTTAGAAAATGTAGGGAATGATTATTTTATAGCTTCTACAATAGGCAAATTCTCTAATAGAGTACTTTATGGAATTTTAAACTCGAAAGGAAAAGTAGTTTCTAGTTTTAGGTATAGTTCTTTTAAGAAGTGCTATAATGACTACCTGATAGTTTCTGAACAAGTGGAGCTGAAAGAAAGGTTTGGAGTACTTTCACCCAAAAATGGAACAGTTTTACCTATTCTTTATCAAAGCTTATCCTCTATTGACAATCAACAGTTTTTAGCGAAATCTTTCACTGGGTTTTATGGTGTTTTCGATCTTAAAGGCAAATTGATAGTACCCTTGATTTATGATCAAATTTCTATAAATAAAGAGAATCAATTCGTATTAGAAAAAGATGGACTTATTGGGTTAGCAGACAGAAAAGGATCATTTTTAAAGAAGTTGACACATAAAAAAATTGAAAAAGATCATGCAGAACTGTTTTCAACTTGGAGCATTAGAGATGAAGAAAATAGAGTAAAAGAATCCGTTTTGGCAGATTCTTTGAATGTATTAGAAGTTGATAGATTTTTATTGTTTAGGAACAACAAACAAGTAATCTATAATGGTGAAACAGACTACACTAGAAAAATAGAAGGATTTTTTATACAGGATGTATTAAGTGATGCTATAATTGTAAAAAATGAAGAAGGCATTCAAGTTTTAGATGAAAAAGGGCATAAATTATTACCCGAAGCATATGATTCTATTTATTATGATCATGATTACTACTATGTGAAAGAACAAAATAGAAAGAGTAGGTGGTCATTGTTTAGTCGGATAGGAACCAAGTTGTCAGATCAGGTGATGGATCGGATAATTCCATCTTCTGGAAAGAGAATTGCTTTTGAAAGGGATAATTATTGGGGATTACTAAATTTTGATGGTTCTTTGATTGCACACCCAAAATATGATACAATTTTACCTTTTCGGAAAAAGAGAGCCCTTACTAAGCAATTAGACCTCTGGGGGTTAATTGACGATCAAAGTCAATGGGTGATTCTACCTTATGAGGATTCTTTACAATGTATTAATGATAATTTATATGTTTCCCAAAAAGGCTATCATATTAAATTTTATAATCAGGAAGGGATACATTTTAAGAGCATTACCACTGCATATGATTTGCTTGGTGAGTATATTTTAATTGAAGGAGAGTCTGGAAAATCAGGGTTAATAGATTACTCTGGGAGGGCGGTTACCTCTATTGCATATGACCAGATAGAGAAAGTCCATGGAAGTGGATTTTTTAGAGTAAAAATAAATGGAGCTCTGGGTATTATTGATCAATATGAGAGATCTATAGTGCCTATAGATAGCTTATTAGGGAATGTAATAGGGGTGAGTGAAGGAAAAATAGGAGTTCAACTGGACGGTAAATATGGTTTTCTTAACATTTCTGGTCAACTGGTTATTTCTAATAGATATGATAGTATTCAATTATTTTCAGAAGGCTTAGCCCCATATCAATTAAATGGGAAGTGGGGTTTTTTGAATGATAAAGAAGAACTTGTCGTTCAGCCTTATTATGAAGAGGTGTATTCCTATAGCAATGGAATAGCGCCAGTAAAGTACCAAGGGAAATGGGGTTTTATAGATCACAAAGGAGAGGTGTTAGTTGACTATCAATATAAAAGCTTGACTATTGGGAAAACTGGTAACTACATTGTTGTGGATAATAATGGGAAAGGATTAGTAGATAAAAAAGGAAGAGTTTTATTAATACCTCAATATCAGTCATTATTTGATATTGAAGGGGAAAGGGTAATTGTAAAAAAGAATAACCTATGGGGCGTATTGAGGCATAATGGAACTTATGTTATCCCGACCTTATATAATGCTATTCTTTACGATAAGAGATCTTCACAGTTTCTGGTAAGAGAAAATTAAGGAAAGTGGATGTGCATGTTCCCGAAATAAGTTAACCGCTAATGAACCAACCCCGACCCAAGGGTACGGGGTATCTATGGGCAATAATTTAATGATCGACTCAAGAGTCGGGGTGCCCGACCAGGGGAATTAATATCCCTTAGGGATTCAATTAAACCCTGTTGATCAAATGAATTTAAACTTAATCATTTTTCACAAAGCAACGGGCAGGGTTTGAGGTAGAGTAAAGAATTATTTTTCTCCCTACTCAAACAAAAACTGGACATGTGTCTTTTGTCTTGAATCTAATGTCTAAGATCTAAAGTTTAAAATCTATTCTCTTTTTACTAGATATCTTCCCCTACTATGACCATGTTCATGGTTTCAACGTCGTAATATTTCCTTGCGGTTTCCTTAATATCTCTTGGGGTAATGTGATCAAGAGTTGATAAGAAATCAGCATAGTATTCATAAGTAAGGCCATTAAGTAATACAGATTTAAACTTAGAGGCGATACTAAACGGTGAATCTAGTCCATTTAAAAACTGACCAGCCAAATAATTTTTGATAGTGAGAAGTTCTTTATCTTCTATTAAGGTAGTTTTTAATAAGTCAATCTCTTTATAAATTTCCTTTACAGTATCAGCAGTGTTCTTTTTAACTACATCAGTAGATATAACTAGAAACGAATGATCCATTAAATGGGCGATACTGGCTCCTATTCCATAGGTGTACCCTTTATCTTCCCTTATGTTTCTCATCAAGCGAGAGCCAAAATATCCTCCAAGCAAACTAGTAGTAATATGTAACTTGTGTATATCTTCATGTTGTCTAGAGATCACTTTCTTTCCTATACGAATAGAAGATTGAATACTTTGCGGTCTTTTTAGTACTTCTTTTTTCGCAAGGGGAATAATACTCCCACCTCTTGAATTAAGGTTGTTGCAAGGTAATTTACCAAGAGAATCACTAACGGTATTTAAAGTGTCGGTATCTACTTTCCCACTTAGTACGTAAATAGGTTGATTGAAAAGTATGTTCTTGTAATAATAACTTAACTCATCTATATCTATACTTTCAACTTGTTCAGCTGAAAGTATTTCACCATATGGATGGTGTAAGCCAAAAAGATTCTGCCTAAATTTTTTCGCTGCAACTTGACTATCTTTTTGATCGCCAATTGCTAACTCATTTAATTTTTGCCTTTTAAGTGTTTCTATTTCTTGTTTAGGAAACGTAGATTCTGTTAATAGCTCAAAGATTAAATCAAGGATTGGCTTTAAAAACTTTTTCAAACAATAAGCAGAAATGGTAATATGATCAAAACCAGCTGAGGTTTCCAAAAAAGCACCGTAATAATCTAATCTTTCCGCAATTTGAGAAGCACTTTGATTTTTAGTTCCATTGGTAAGTAACCTTGAGACAAAGAAAGAAGTGCCTTCTTTTTCTTCAAAACAAACCCCTGATGAAAGGATAATTTCCAGTTTAACAACTTCTTGAGTGCCCTGGTCTAAATAATAAAGAGGAACCCCGTTATGGAGTTCCTTCTTTTTAAAATCTGGTATTTGAATGGCCTCAATCTTTTTAGATGGAGGCGCTAATGTCCTATCTAGCATTTAATTAGATGAGTCTTCTTCGTCACCACCATTAAAAGTTAATAAAATAGTTACTCTTAAAGTATCCCCTAATGGATCATCTCTTTCAGGTGGGATCAAATATGAAAAATCGACCCCAAATACTTGGTACCTGAAACCAACACCTAAAGTGAAGAATTTTCTTCCTCCTTTATTGGGGTTTTCGTAAAAATAACCTGCCCTAGCAGCAAATACATCTCTATACCAATATTCAGCCCCAAACGACAAGGTAATTTCTTGTAGCTCTTCCGAAAATCCATCAGGTGCATCACCAAAAGAGCCAAAAGTACCAGCTAATAAAGTCTTATTACTACCTGCAGGTTGTCCTGGTCTAACTATTTGTGGTGAAGGAACTAATAATTTGTTCGCATCAAATGCAAATGTTAATGAATTATAAGCATCTAAAGAAGTCTTAAAAGCTGCTCCAAGCCTTAGATTACCTGGGATAAAATCTTCGTTAGCCTCATTGGTATAAGTTATTTTTTGTCCAATATTAGAGATATGCGCTCCAAGAGAAAGATTTGCCTCCTTACCCTTTAAGATTAAGTCTTTTGTATAATAGGCTCCTAAATCTACAGCGATACTAGTACCCGCACTGGCACCTGGTGCATTCGTAACGTTTCCTGCTAAGTTTGACCAGATAAACCTACCCGTTACACCGATACTGAAATTATCTGATAGTTTACGTGAGTAAGTACCGTCTATGGCCAACTCCTGTGGGTTTTCAACACCCTGAGGGAGTCCCTGTATATCAGTTAATTGTATTTCTCCTAGATCAAAATAACGAAAATTAAAAGCGATAGCTTGATCTCTATCTAATTTTTTAAAATAATTTAAGTAAGAAATAGCCATATCATCAACTATTCTACCTAGCCACGGAACATAAGAGATACTACCCCCTGTATTGGCTTCTATAAATGCTAATTTAGCATTGTTCCAATGCACTGAGTTGGCATCGGGGGAAGTAGCCACCCCTACGTCTCCCATTCCTGAAGCTCTAGAGTCAGGAGAGAAAAGTAAGAAAGGGACAGCTGTTGTAATAACTCTATTGCTAGTGTCAGAACCATTGAGAAATTGTGCTTTAATTGCTGTACTCATGAGCATAAACACAACCAAAAGAATAATATGTGGATTGTTCTTTGTCATTATTAATATATTGAATCTTGCAAAGATAATTATTTACTGATAACTAAACGCCTGAAAATTTCATTACTAGCCCCATCTAAAGTACTTTGAACTTTTATTCTGTAAATATATACTCCATTTTTCAAAGTAGCACCAGCAGTGTTGTTACCATCCCATTGAATTTCATCAATTCTGCTATCAGGATTATCAAACCGATAGGTTGCCGTGTGAACGGTCTGCCCTTCAAGTGAAAAGATATTAAGGTTAATTAACAGTTCTTCACCTTCTCTATCGTGTTCTATTAGAAAGGTAGTGGTAGTGTTAATCGGATTAGGAAAATTATACACACTAATTAGGTTTAAATTACTCTCGTCAGAGACTACAAAGTCAACTTCTGATTCGCTTAAATTATTGTGTACATCCCAAACTTTTATTTTTATTTGGTGTCTTCCATTTGAAATATCCCTCAAAGGAAAGACCACCCAACCCTCTTGAAAAGTATTGGGGGAAGCCGTATAAAACTCATTTAGGACAAACTGGGTAGTATCATCCAGTATGCCGACCATATTTTGCCCAAAGCCCCTATTGGAAACATTAATGCCACTTTCATCCCTTAACCTGACTAATAACAGGGGGTCTTTACCTACATTTTGACCTGATTGAAAAGTGGAATCATTTAAGAATATTGAGAGTTCAGGTGGGTTTTCATCTTCAGTAACCTCATTTGCACTACCTCCTACAATCACCTCTATATTGGCCCCACTAGCATCCATTGTTTCTTCTTCATTGATGGCATAAAAGCTTATTTTACCTGCATCAAAGTTATAGGCGATATTGATGGGAACAATGAATTCAATTTCGAATCTTCCTGCATTTACATCTGCTTCTCCATTAAATAATATGGTATTTCTCAAGGAAAAATCGAAAGGGGCATTTTGATCTCCTAAAGTCCTAAAAGTGGTCGGTTTATCCAGTATTGTGGTAGTAACTTGACCATTAAAAGTATTTGCTACGTTTCCGTCATTGTCAATAATACTTCCCTTTAACCTTATTTGACTGAGCGCTGATATAGTATCGGAATCATTAGTAATATTTAATACTTCGTCTAACTTGATATCAAATTGAGGGGTATTGAGCCGCATCATTGGGTCACCTAGTAGGGCGAAATTTCTATTGACGGCACCCCGTAAACTGCTGTTTTTAGTAACTCTTAAAATATCACCTAACCGTTCTAATTCATTTTCTTGATTGAATGCGGCATTGTAAAAAGCTCTATTGAGCACAAAATTGGTATTTGAGAAAACTGGACGTGTAGTAGTCACTAATCCTATAGCACCGCCATTTGGATTAAGTAACAACTCCTCACCTCCCGAATTAGCAATTGGATCATCATATTTTCCAAACTGACAGGTGGCAGTCACAAATAGCGGTAGCCTGTTTCTATTACTTAAGTTCTGGATATTTTCCCTATCAAAAACTCGCTCATCGGTCCATACCTGTGTATTTCCATGACCTGTGTAATTAACAATCAAAGCACCTTCTTCGATGACATCATTGATTCTTCTTGAAGTGATGGGTGACCTTTCTCCATTTGGGCTAGTCACTTGTTCAAAAGCATCTAAATATATTTTTTGAGAATTAAATTGAGATTGTGAATTTTCCAGTAAATTAGATAGTCTTTCAGCATCTCGCTGATGAATATTAGAATCGCCATCATCTGCAACAAAATAAACGTCGTTTCTCCAACTTCCCAGGGAACTGGAATATCTAATAATTTTATCAACAAATACCCTGGCTTCTTGTTCTGATTTAGCTGGTAATCTGCCAATTCCCAACTCTAATGTATGATCTCCTCTATCATTCTCTATCCATTCCCCTTCCTCATCTTCCATAAACCCATAGTAATCATCTGAAGAGTAGCTAAAGATGGGGTGCAAGGATTCTCTTGCTTCATATATGGGGAGGAAGTTCGTGTTGATAGGAAAACGCTTTTTATAGTCATAAGAACAATCCCCAAAAAGCAATACATATTTTAATTGTTGAGCACCATCTTGGTACAGATATCTAATGTAATCCCTAATAGCCGTAAGATCCTGGGAACCAGAAGAGAAGGCATTGTAAATTTCCTCTACTGTAACTACATTTATTGCTAATTGATCATTGGATCTACGAAAATCTGCAAGTCTATTTGCTTCATTTAAGAAGTTTTTATGAGTTACAATCAATGCATCAATCCCTCCACTAGTCAATATATTTTGATTAGCAATAGCAGTAGAAGATACGGGGGCAGTTAGTTCGTTGATGTTAAAAACTACAAATTCCCTGATTTCATTGGTGTTAGTGGTAAACTGCAGTCCATCGGAAAATGGCTCAAAATTTAAATTGATAGGGTTAGTATTATCTGTGACATCCCAAATCCCTGCATTTACTATTTGGCTGCTGACCTGAAAAGTACTGATTGGTTGATCAATGCTTTCAAAAGACCTGAAAAAAGTAGAATTGCCATATAATTTTAAGTCTCTCGAAAATTCAACAAAAAGAAAGTCAAGATAACCGTTAGAAAGCCCTGGTTCAGGGTTGTATACCAAATTAAAGATCATTTGATTACTAATATTAGGGATGGCGGTTGTCGCTAAACTGTAATTTTCTGTCCTTGTAATCCCAGCAAAATTAAAATCACCTAATGGCCTCGCAGGAATCTCTATATTATCTATCATTTCATTATTCAGAGATAGATCAAAAGAAGTTATGGATGTAGAAGTAGTGAGAAGTTTGGCCGTAAGGGAGATTTCCTTTTCATTATTTATTCCTGTTATGCCTAAATCTATGGTGTAATCCAAAGAAGCACTTGAGCCAGAAAACATTTGCCTATCAAACCATTGTCTTCCTTCTGTAAGTACACTGTTTTGATCAATTTCATAGCTAACATAATCATCAAAAGACGAAATAATAGGTATCCCATCCGCACTTAAATTAGCAGAACTATCAATTCTCTTTCCTTGAGTCTGTCCTATATTTACAAAATAAAAGGTAGTGTCTGAGTATAAATTTTGCTCATAGATAAACTGAAGATTGGCTTCATCTAGATCATGCCTATCATGATCGTTTCCATAAAACAAAACAAAATCTTGAGCATCAAATGTACCGTCCTCTCCACCAATAACGGAGATAGAATTTTCTACTAACCCTTTTCTGGGTGCACTGTTTAGTTGCGGAAGCATTCCACCTCCTCCGTTACTATATATACGTATAGTGGCAGGATCTATCTCATTGATACTTATTCCAAAATTATTCTCAATAAAGCTTTGATCTAATTTGTATATACCTCTCTCTATTACCCCTACCTTAAACCACCTACCGCTTGATAAAGCCGATTGTCTAGCCAATAACTGATTACTCATCAGTAAAAAGAAGGCAATTATTAAAAATTTCTCTGTGTGTACTTTCATCCTGCTTTTTGAACGCAATAAACAGACTATTTATATCCTTTAGCCTTTTTTGTAACAAATGGCTTCTCTATTAAATTCCATATCACAGAGATTAAGATATATGAAATAACCACAAGTGACAATGCCTTAACCCCAAATAGTAAGAGGATTGTCAGGGAGCAGATCATTAGGAGGTACTGAAATTTATTGTTCTCCCATTTAAGATTCTTAACTTTTAGCGATAGGTGAGGTAGTTCTGATGTTAATAATAAAGAAGCAATAACAGTTATTACAGATAAGGCATAAGGGTTATTTAGAAAGCTGAAAGTATCAATTTTCAGTAAAAAGGGTAGTGCGGTAATTAGGATGGTATTTGCTGGAGTAGGTAATCCAATAAAATAGTTGCTTTGTCTAGTATCAACGTTAAATTTTGCGAGCCTTAAAGCTGAAAGAGCTACAATAAATAGTCCTATATATGACCATGAACTTCCAAAACCCTCCAATAATTTGAACATAAAAAACCCCGGTAACACCCCAAAAGTAACCATATCTGCCAATGAGTCCAATTCTTTACCGATAGGTGATGATACTTTTAATAACCTAGCTACTAGGCCATCAAGGAAGTCGAAAAAAGCTCCTGACCAAACCATATAAGTTGCTAATTCTAGATTACCCTCAAAGACATAAATAATACCAAAACAGCCTGCTATTAAATTGCAGCATGTAATTGCATTGGGAAGGTGTCTTGCTAATTTCAAAGCTTACTGATTTAAAAAAGGATTATGCTTTTTCTCATAAGCGATAGTAGTTTCCTGACCATGCCCACAATAAACGGTACAATCATCAGGCAAAGCAAACATTTTTGTTTTGATGCTATGAATCAAAGTGTCAAAATCACCACCAGGAAGATCAGTCCTTCCAATACTAGTTCTGAATAACACATCACCGCTTATAACCTGATTGGTTTCTCTATCATATAGAGCAATATGGCCGGGCGCATGTCCAGGCACAAATATTACTTCTAACTTACTTTTCCCAAAAGTAATGATATCACCTTCTTCCATATATTCATCTGGAGAAGTTTCTTGGTATTGGTTAAACCCATAATTGGGAGCATATACCTTGACTGATTCTAGTACGGGTAAGTCTAGTTCGTGAATAATTAAAGGGACTTTATACCTGTTTTTCACAAAAAAATTACCCAAAACATGATCTACATGACAATGAGTATTAACCAATTTTACCACTTTTAAGCCTTCTTCATCTATAAAATCAGTTAATTGAGCTTGTTCACTAGGCTCATAACACCCTGGATCAATGATGATGGCTTCTTTACTTTCATCATAGATGACGTAAGTGTTTTCCATAAAAGGATTGAAAACAAAGAGTTTTATGTTTATCATGGGTTATTTGATAGATATATTTACAAATTTGTATCATATTTCAACAAAACAAAGAATTGGATAAGGAATATTTAATTATCGGTCAAGGAATTGCAGGGAGCTTGCTTGCTCATGAGTTAATAAAAAAAGGAAGTTCAGTAGATATTTACAATGAAACCAATAATCATTCTGCTAGCATGATTGCAGGCGGAATTTATAATCCTGTTACCGGAAGAAATATGGTTAAAACCTGGGAGGCTGATAAATTATTTCCTGAATTAGAAACGTACTATACTCAGTTAGAAAATATTTTGTCTACCAAGTTTTTGTATAAAACGGGAATTTATAGACCTTTTTTTACGGCAGGTGAGTTGAATGATTGGCAAGGAAAAGTGGGTGATAAGGCTTATACCAACTATGTTGATGATTTGAAAACTAAACCTATGCCTAATTCACCTATTCACGATGAATATGGTGGGCTGATGTTAAAAAATGCCGGGTATGTAAATACAAAAAAACTTGTCAATTCTTTTAAAAGCTATTTTGAGAAATTTAAAATCTACCATGAAACGAATGTTTCGTTAAATGATATTAATATTAATGAGGGTTTTGTCTCTTTCAGTGGTAAACTATATAAACGAGTAATTTTTTGTGAAGGAATGGAAGCAAGGAACAATAAGTATTTTAATTGGTTACCCTTTAAGCTGGTTAAAGGTGAGATATTGGATGTTGAAATACCCTATCAAGAGTCTTTCATTTTAAATAGAGGAGTGTTTCTGCTACCGTCCCTTGATGGTCAACACCTTAGGTTAGGTGCCACGTATGACAATCACAATTTAAACAACGAACCAACACAAGCTGCTATAGATTACTTAAAAGAGAAGTTATCAGTGATTTACAACAGTGAATTTAAGGTTAAAAAGCATAGTGCAGGTGTAAGGCCTGCAACAAAAGATAGAAAACCTTTCATTGGAACACACCCAACTTATAGTGAATTGTGTATATTTAATGGATTTGGAACTAAAGGCGTGTCATTAGCCGTATATTATGCTAAACAGTTTTCGGATTTCCTGATAAATAGTAAACCAATAGATCAAGAAGTCAATATAGAACGATTTTCTTCGTTTTATGTTAAGTAAATAGAATGAATGTGAGTAGAAAAATAATAATTTCAATTATAGCCTTATTTTTTTCCTTTTTTTCTGTTCAAGCACAGAAGGAAAGAAGTAATGGATATGGTCAGAATAGAGTCCAACATAAAAACTTTGATTGGTATTTTTATAGTACAGATAAGTTTGATATTTATTATTATACTGGAGGCCAAGATTTTGCGAAGCTAGGCCTTGAGTTTCTCAATAAAGAGTTCAATAGAATCACTGATGCTATTGGGTATGCACCGTTTAACAAGACTACTATATTTTTATATAACTCCTTTACCGATTTACAGCAAAGTAATATAGGTGTGGATGGTGAGCAATTTGACATTGCTGGTAGAACCGATTTTATTAAACTTCAGTTAGAAGTAGCCTATCCGGGATCTGCGCAAAAATTTAAAGAAGAATTGACTTACAAATTGTCCAAAATCCTGATTAGAGATATGATGTTTGGAGGGAGTTTGGCCGAAAGAGTACAGAGTGATTATTTACTATCGATCCCTAATTGGTTTATTGATGGAGCAGCACGTTACATTACTTATGGGTGGAGTGTTGATATGGATGATTATATTAGAGATTACCTATCTAGGAGAAATATCAAAAAATTAGCTCGGTTAAATGATAATGATGCTGGCTTTATAGGTCAATCTGTTTGGAATTATATTTCAGTAAAATATGGTAGTGGTAATTTATCTTCTATCTTAAATTTAACGCGGTACCAAAGAAAAGAGGAAGTAAGTATAGGAAGTACTTTGGGCCTAAGATTTCAGACTTTTGTATATGAATGGCAAAACTATTACCTCACCGCCAATGAGGCAATGAAAGAAAATTACATTTCTCCGAACAGAAAAAATGTAATTGCTTCCAAAAGAAATACAGACTATCAATATAGCCAAGTAAGGGTGAATTCTGCGGGCACTAAGATCGCATATGCACTAAACTATGAAGGTTCCTACAAGGTAATTGTTAGAGATATAGAATCAGGCAAGACTAATGTTGTGTTGAGAGGTGGGAATAGGGTGTTGACTCAAGAAACCAATTTTAATATTCCATTGATAGATTGGCTTAATGAAACTACTGTAGGCTTTATTTTTGATAAAGCAGGAATTTTTTACATTGGATCATATGATTTAGAAACGAAGGAAAAATTTGAAAAACCACTTCAGCGATTTGACCAAATTCATGATTTTAGTTTTAATGATAATGGTAAACTAGCAATACTGAGTGCCAATACTGATGAAAAAAATGACTTGTTTTTAATCAGTATGCGAAGAAGTGCCATCAAGCGCCTTACTAATGACCTTTTTGATGACATCCATCCTAAATTTGTTCCAGGAACGGATGCAATTGTTTTTTCTTCTAACAGAAACACTGATTATTTAGATAAAGCTAAATCAGCTACTTCATTATCAGATTTAAATGATGTTTCAAATTTATTTGTCTATGATTTAGACACCACCAAGAATAAACTATCAAGAATTACTAATACCTTGGGAAAAGATTTTTATCCAATACCTCAGAACGATCGAACTATTTTCTATTTGACAGACCAGAAAGGAAATACTAATTTATATAGATATAGTTTGGATGATTCCACTTCGAGTCAAGTGACTAAGTTTGAGAATTCGATTAAGGAATTTGATTTGAATGGTGTGAATGATGAATTTACTTTTCTCATGTTAGATGATGGGTTAGAGAGAATTTTCCTTGATAAAGAATTTGATCTAAGGATGGATAATT
The DNA here is from genome assembly GCA_937958005.1 of uncultured Cyclobacteriaceae bacterium. Classification (GTDB taxonomy): domain Bacteria; phylum Bacteroidota; class Bacteroidia; order Cytophagales; family Cyclobacteriaceae; genus JANSWY01. The sequence continues at coordinate 15,216 of CALGOB010000047.1, read as the reverse complement.
TCACGCCTTATACCTTTAGACAGAATGTAATGCAGGCGCGAGCATTAGTGAAGAGAATTGAAGATCGGGCTCAGAAAGCTGCTGAGAAAGAAAAAGTAGATGTTTCTGTAGAAAAAGACCCTCTATTACCTGATAGTTTGTTAGCAAAAGAGGATGTAGCTGTAACTGAGGCAGATGATAGTCAGGAAGATTTTATAGATGCGGATGATTTTGTATTTGAAGAAGATGCCCAGTTTAAAAACGAATCCTTGTCTTTCCTATCCATATTAAGTAACCTGGAGAGTGAACCAACTGTTGTAGGGCCACTTAAATATGAACCAAGATTTAATATTGACAACATTACTACTTCTTTTGTAATAGACCCAATTAGAAACTTTGGTATCCAATTGGAAGCAGGTTTAAGTGATTTGTTAGAAAATCATAAATTATATGGCGGGGTATTATTTATGACTAATTTTAGGAATGGTGACATTTTCGGGGAGTATCAATACCTCAAACATAGAGTGGATTTTAAGGTAAGAGCTGACAGAAAAGTGATTCAGTTTTTTGATCCTTCAATAAACACATTGGCTCAGAAATATTCGCTTAATACCATTACTTTAGGTGCCTCTTACCCTATAAATAATGCAGCTAGAATTTCTATAAACCCTTTCCTCGCATTTTCTAATTTTACTAATCAAGAACAGAGCTTAGTAGCGGGGATTCCCCCACCTTCTAATTTTGCTCCTAATTCCACTAATGGTTTTGCTGGGTTTAAGGCAGAGTTTGTTTTTGATAATACAAAAATTTATGGACTAAACCTTTATGAGGGAACTCGTATAAAAGTTAAATTTAGTAATTATGCGGGTGTTTCAGATCCCAATACTAGTTTTAGTAAATTTTTAGTTGATTTTAGATATTATAAAAGAATACACAGAGAAATAACTTTTGCAACAAGAGTTTTTTTTAATGGCTACTCTGGAAGAAATAGACAATATAATTTGCTAGGTGGAGTAGATAATGTGCTATTTCGTGGTCAAGAACCTGTTAGACGAGAAGAAGACAGTGATACCCAGCCTAATTATCCTTTTATCCTTTCAAATCAAGTTGATAATAGCAATATTTTATTTTCTGAAATAGTGACAAACCTTAGAGGATATAATTATGGTAGATTATTTGGGACAAATTCTTTATTGGTGAATACAGAATTGAGATTTCCTATCTTTAGATATTTAAGTGATGGCCCTATTGCTTCTAATTTCCTTAGAAATTTCCAAATAGTTGGGTTTTATGATTTTGGATCAGCTTGGACAGGTGACCCTCCATTTTCAAGAGAAAATAGTGTGAATACTTTTCGGGTAGAGACACAAACTCAGTTTAATGCAACTATAAGAAGCTTCAGAAACCCTTGGCTAGCAAGTTATGGTTTTGGGATTAGAACAGTTCTCTTAGGATATTATGTTAGATTGGACTGGGCTAAACCAGTAGAAAACTTCGAAGTGGGTGACCTTAAGTTTCACCTAAGTATTGGTTATGATTTTTAGGTGAAGATAACTGGTCTAATTGTAGGGATTTTATTCAAAAGAGATTGATTATTAATCAATTGATACTAAATTCCACTCAATGTTTGATAAATGACTGGAAAGTAATGACTTTTGTCCTATGATAGAATCTATGACAGGTTTTGGTGCTGCTAATTTGTTGACAGATAAATGGCAGATTAAGTGCGAACTAAGAACCTTAAATTCAAAATTTTTAGACCTTTCTTATAAACTACCTAAAGAAGTTTCTAGGTTAGAATTGGAAGTAAAAAACCAATTGACCAACCTGTTGAAACGTGGGAAAGTGGTAATGACAATTGAAATCTCAAATCAAGATGGTAATTCAGATGCGCTTTTAGAGATTGATGAAAAGTTATTTGAAGCATATTACGAGAAACTAAAATCTATGGCTGTTAAGGTAGGTACGGAGACTTCTGACTTGTTCAGGATAGCTTTGCAGTCTCCAGATGTAATGAAAAATAAAGAACCTGAAGAAGATAATGAGCTGGGGGAATTGTTCTTCAATGTATTAAAGGAAGCCGCTAACAAATGCATAGACTTTAGAAAGCAAGAAGGTAAAGCTTTAAAGGTGAAACTTGCAGATTATATTAATTCAATAGCAGAGAACCTGCAGAAAGTCATTGAAAGGGATCCTGAACGTATTTTGAATATCAAAAGTAGGATTGATAGCAATCTTAATGAATTCATAGGTGCAGATAAGATTGATCCGAATAGGTTTGAACAAGAATTGATCTATTATATTGAAAAACTAGATATTACAGAGGAGAAAGATAGATTAGGGAATCATTTGAAGTATTTCAAAGAGATTCTGAATGGAAAGGAATCAAATGGGAAGAAACTAGGCTTCATTTCGCAAGAGATCGGGAGGGAGATTAACACGATTGGCTCAAAATCAAATGATGCCGTTTTACAGCGTTATGTTGTGGAGATGAAAGAAGAACTTGAAAAGATTAAAGAACAAGTGTTAAATATTGTTTAGCACTTGTCCTTTATAGTCAACTATGATACTTTAAAAGTAACAATGGCATCATCCCATTTTAAAGTGGTATTCCCATTCTTATCAAGATCAATCGTGAACCTTTCTACTGACTTATTTCCGTAACTTGGTGTTACATCTATTCTAAGTGCGTCTTTTGATTTATCATATTCATAAGCTCCCCATTGCTTATGTGTGTTATTAAATATGATAGTCCACTTATCCTTACCAGGGATTGTAAACAAAGAGTATTTACCAGCTTTTAATAATTCACCATTAATTTTAACATCTGCAGAAATATTAAATACAGTTGCCTCATTTGCACCAGTTCTCCATACTTGATCATATTTGACTAGACCTCCCCATATTAACCTATCTTTTTTACCAGGTTGACTGTAATCTATTTTAATATCTACTCCATTTACTTTCACCGAAACTTTCGCTGGAGGACTAGGCTTTTGAGACTTTTTACTTTGGGCATATGCACCCAAAATGACGAAAGTAGATAAAAGCATTAATAATCCAGTCTTGCCTAAAATTGTTCTATTCATGATAACTTTTTAGAGATTAAAACTTAAAATTGCCCTGTTAGGTTTCTTTTACTACTTATTAATTGCTAATTTTTTTAAAATAAATGCTTGTTTTTCTCAAGTTAATAAGCCGTATTCCGTTTTGGATACTTTACCCAATTACCGAATTTTTAAGTGTCCTAGCAAGGAGCTTATACAGGCCAAAAGTAGTTTATGGTAACTTAAAATTAGCTTTTCCTGATAAATCGGAAAAGGAGATTAAACTAATTAAAAAACAATTTTATAGAAACTTATTTCACGTTATTATAGAAATCCTCAAATCAACTTCTTTAAGTGCAGATGATTTAAGGAAAAGAGCAAAATTGTCCAATCCAGAGGTAATTGAAAGCATGTACCAGCAAGGAAAATCGGTGATGATTTTTGCAGCACATTTTGGGAACTGGGAATGGATTTCTCATGCAGTTGCTTTAGGCACGTCATTTAATACAGTAAGCCCTATTTACAAAACTCTTTCAAACAAAGTCTTTGACCAATTTATGTTTAAAATAAGATCAATGCATGGAGGTAAACCACTTCAAAAGGAACAGGCATTGAGAAATATTTTAAAGAATAAGGAATTAACCCGAGCTGTGGGAATGGTGGGCGATCAACGCCCTTTTGTAGGTGGTAGTAAGCTATGGATAAAATTTATGGGTAATGAGACGGCCTTTTTTCCAGGAATTAATACAATACCTTATTTAACTCAATTTGATTGTTACTATTTAAAATCTAAAAGGGTAAGGCGTGGGTATTACGAAATTGAAGCAATCCCTATCGGTAAAGCACCTTTTAAAAAAGGAGAAACAAACGTGTTGTTAAATTACGCAAAGGAAATGGAAAAACAACTAAATTCGAATCCTGAAGATTGGCTTTGGACACACAAAAGATGGAAATACGTTCGATCAAATGACGAAGAATTACTATCTTAATCAGATAAACAGTTAATTTAAGTAATAAAATACTGCAGAGAATGAATAAAATTACCACCTATACCTTAACACTTTCCATTTTGATTGGCCTATTTTCGTGCAGTTCAGAAACTGACAGGTATGTAGATGCAGTCAATTTTAAGGCAAAGGAAATAGATTCAAATAGAAGGATAGAAATAGTAGAAGATGATTTTCATGAGGGTGATACAATACATAAAATAAGAGGGTATTATATGGATAAAGTATTGCTTAAATTAGTAGGAATTACCAGAACATCACATATGGAACGTGATGATTATTTTTATTTTGATAATGAAGGAAAACCACTCTTTACTGGTCATTTAATAAATAAACGAGATGAACATGATGCAGCAGAATACAAGTACTATTATAAAGACAATAAAATAGTAGCCAGTATGTTTTGGGAAGATCATTACCAACCTGGGAAGCAATTCCCTCATGAACAATTTTCATATTTTTCCCCTAATCTAGATTCACTTTATCGTATTGAGAACCAAAGAGTAATTTATTTTAAAGAGAAGCTAGAAACGGAAGGATTTGAAATTCACCATGAGAATGAAAACCTAGAAGCTAATACAGATAAATAATGACTATAGAAGAAGCACAAAAAAAAGTAGATCATTGGATCAAAACTGTCGGTGTTCGATATTTCAATGAATTGACGAATATGACAATTTTGACAGAAGAAGTAGGCGAACTAGCTAGGATCATGGCTAGAAAATATGGAGAGCAGTCTTTCAAAGAGTCTGATAAAGGGAAAGATTTAGGTGATGAAATGGCGGATGTTTTATGGGTCTTAATATGTTTGGCTAACCAGACAGGGATTGATTTAACTGAAGCATTGAATAAAAATTTCAGTAAAAAAAATATCAGGGATATAGATAGGCATAAAAATAACCCAAAAATTCAATGATCACCGTTACTACACCCGCTTTATTATTCCCTGCAATATCACTTTTATTACTAGCCTATTCTACAAGATTCCTCAACATAGCTACCCTTATTAGACAGCTACATGGAAATTACCTAGAAAATCCCGAACAAGGAGTGCTCTATGGTCAGATAGCTAACCTGAGAAAAAGACTAAAACTAATTAAGGTGACACAAGTATTTGGGGTATTAAGTTTTTTTTGTTGTGTACTCAGTATGACTTTTATTTTTGAAGATTCAGAATTGATCGGTGGTTATATGTTTGGATTATCGTTAATTCTATTGCTGATTTCATTAGCAGTTCTTCTAAAGGAAGTCTTTATTTCTACAGATGCCCTTGAATTGGAACTCTCAGACATGGAATTTGAAAAGAAGAAATAAACTCTTCAGGTTTTTAACGACAAAAAAGCTAGTTATATCGAAAATCCATGTTTTTGTTTAGAATGTTATCGTTACTATAATAGCAAGATGCTTTTACTTTACACTGCATTATTAAGTTAATTTATATTACTATGAAATTTTTATTTACGTTTTTGTTTTTAGTGGGTTCTTTAAATGTTTTTTCACAATGCCCTACTAGTGGTGTTATCATAGATGATTGTGCCATTGATGGAAATCTAAACATAAACGGCGAAACACTTACCGTAAATAGTGGGGTGACCGTGACAATTAATGGAGGAGATTTGCAATTGAGAGCAGGTTCTACCTTAAATGCAACGGGAGCCATGTTTGTTATAGATGGAGGAATACAAGATTTTTTTGGGGACTTGAATACCATAAATGGCGGTACCTATGAAATTACAGAAGACTTCTCTTCAGGAGGAGGAGGAGATTTCACAATAAACGGAGCAAATATTACCACTACGGGAGGAAATGTTGATTTAGCTGGGAATAATACCTCTATAGATAGTTTAACTATTACTTTGTCGGAGGGAACTGTAAGTTTTGCTGGAAGTACGACAGTAAATAATACAACTATTTCAGGGGCTAGTAGTTTGACAATGAATGTACCGTCATTTGAAGCTAATAATACGAATATAACAACTTCAGGAGACTTCCTGTTCCAAAATGCAACCATAACAAACTCCAATTTTAATGCAGGAGGTGAAGTAAGGGTGAATTCAGGAGCTAGTTCTATAGACAATTCAACTATCAATGCAGGAACTTCAAATACAGCACCTGCCTTTGGGATTATGGCTTTTGATTTTAATGGCGGAGGTTCATTAACTGCTACAAATGGTTCTCAAATAAATGTTATAGGAGACTGGAGAAATAATGAAATAAATATTGATGCTTCTAACGTTAGCATTTCTGGAAATTTTGACAATGCAGGAGCAGAAATTGTTGAAGTTTTGAATGGAGGAACTCTTTCAATAGGTGGAGATTTTGATAATTCTAGTGGTGGAAATGTTGACAGTAGTAGTGGAGGAGTGATTACGGTTTCTGGGAATTTTAATAATACCGGAGGAGGTAATCTCAATACAAACGGAGGAGTAGTTGTTGTAGGAGGAGGATTTACAGGTGCTGATCCTACCGGTGATGGTGCAGACTGCGATTCCGCCATGGGGGGATGTTGTGGAGATGCAGTGTTATGCGGCACCTTGCCAGTTAGTCTATTAAGTTTTGACGCAAAATACATAAATGAAAATGCGGTATTGACTTGGCAGACATTGTCAGAAGAAGATAATGATTTTTTTACCGTTTTAAAATCACTTGATGGAATTAACTTCTTTGAAATCGGTACTTTGAAAGGTAAAGGGACAACTTCTGAAATAAGTGATTATCAATTTGTAGATACTGATTTAGTAGGTGGCGGGGTTTTTTATAGATTAGAGCAGACTGATTTTGATGGATCCACTGATGTGTTAGATGCTGTATTTTTGGAATTACATAATCAAAATGAGAACATAACAATTTACCCAAGTTCTATTGGAGCGAATCAAGATTTGAAAATAGGAAATATTTCAGAAGGTTTAAATATTTCTTCTGTAGAAATGATCAGTGCTTCTGGTCAGCGTATAGAAGGCATAAGCGTTCAAGAAGGAACTGGTGGACTATTAATAAAATTACCTAATCAAGATGTTTCTTCTGGTATATACGTACTAAAAGGGCATGTTAACTGGAAACGGTTTACAGCAAGAATCTTAGTGAAGTAATTACTTGTTAAGTAGACATTATCACGGTTTATTTATTGTAGAAATATCGCCTTGATCTGTGTCCCCACAGATCACTTAAACTAGAGAAGTTGGTCAGATGTGTTAGGTATACAAAATCAACTGTGATAATCTTTAGTTAACAGGTAATAATATCCTCCCCAACAATCTTGGGAAGGATATTAAATTCATCAAGCTGGCAGCAGTAGGCCAAATCTTTTTCTATACCCATGCCAGCTAACCTATTTGCATGGGCAGACTTCATTAGAAAGTTATATAAACCTCCTTCTTTAGACTTTTCCCAAAGTTGACAGGCCATAAAAGATGCATCTGACTGGAAAGACAATTCCTTTGATAATTCCTTTAAAAGGCCGCCAGCAAAAGTAGTATCTTCTAAATTAAAAGAACCTTTCCATCCAGCACAATGAATGATGACATCTTTATCAGAGGATTTTATATGGTCTTTGACTGAGCTGAAATTCAAAAAACTACCAATTACGATTTCATCGGCTTCTGCAGATTTTTTAATCGCTAAAGTACCATTAGTAGTAGTAGTAGCAATTTTCTTTCCTTTTAAAGAAGGTTGCATGTAATCAAAAGGAGAATTACCTAAATGAAACTCAGGAATTTTCACTCCCCCTCTTTCTCCGGCACTAATATACCCATTGCTTTTTAAGGTTAGGCATTCTTCTACAGTGGCTACCGGAGTGATACTTTGAATACCAGATGCCATTCCCGCCACCATGCATGAAGTAGCACGAAATATATCTACTACAATTACTAGTTTTCCACTAAGATCTTCTAAGTGGATTAATTCTGGGGTAAGACAAACAGTTACATTCCTGCTCATAAAAACGGGGTCAAATATTTGATGATTTAGCCTTTTTTATATATTGGCAATTTTACAATAGTTGCTTTTAATTTTTTATTTCTAACAGCAATCAAGATTTCTGTGCCTGATTTATGTTGGCCAAACTCTACATAGCCCATGCCTATTCCCTTACTCAAAGAAGGGGACATAGTACCAGAAGTCACCCTTCCTATTACCTTTTCATCTAAATTCAAAATATCATAATCTTTTCTAGGGATACCTTTATCATTAAGCTCAAAACCAACAAGTCTTTTAGAAACACCAGCTTCTTTTTGCTTTTTCAAAGCTTCACTATTTGTGAATTCTTTTGAGAATTTTGTGATCCAACCTAGGCCAGCTTCTAGGGGACTAGTAGTATCATCTATATCATTCCCATATAGACAATAGCCCATTTCTAATCGTAAGGTATCTCTTGCACCCAGGCCGATAGGCTGTATCCCAAATTCAGCACCAGCCTCAAAAACCTTAGCCCAAAGCTTTTTAGCATCTTCTGCCAATACATATAATTCAAAACCAGCTTCCCCAGTATAGCCAGTAGCAGAAATGATGACGTCATCAATCCCACCTATTTTACCTTTAGTGAAAGTGTAGAATTTAATATCATTTAAAGCGACATCTGTAATCTTTTGTAAGGTTTTTATTGCCTCAGGCCCTTGAACGGCAAATAAGCAATATGCATCAGATGCATTGGTTAAAGTAACATCCTCAGTTTGCTGTTTTTTGACCCAGTTCCAGTCTTTGTCTATGTTAGAAGCATTTACTACTAACATGTACTCATCATCTCCTAATTTATAGACAATAAGATCATCCACAATGCCTCCAGTTTCATTTGGAAAACAAGAATATTGTGCTTGCCCTATTGTAAGCTTGGAAGCATCATTACTGGTTACTTTTTGAATCAAGTTTAAAGCACCTGCCCCAGAGACAAAAAATTCACCCATATGAGAAACATCAAAAACACCTACTTTTTCTCTTACACATTTATGTTCCTCTATATCAGAAGAATATCTAACAGGCATATTATAACCTGCAAAAGGGACCATTTTACCTCCTAGTTGGATGTGTACATCATTTAATGCAATATCTTTTGCTTCCATTAATTAATCATTTAGGGTTCAGTTGGCCACAAATGTAGCTTAAAAAGTGAATTTTAATATCTATAGAGGATAGTAATTCGCCGAACTCGCAACGAGTATTAGGCTCTTTGCTGTACTTATATTTTGAAGAAATTAGGTTCCTGGAAATTATTAGCTCATGGATTTGATTCTTGTGTATCTCATGCACGCTTTAGCAGGGATACTAGCTTTATGAAATAGAATTGAGATCCAATTTGTGAGTTATGAGAAAAATAATACCTGAAGATTCATCCTCAAATTCAAACTAAAACAATTCTATTTGCTTGGGTAAAAGCTGGAAAGACATTCTATGAAATGGAGTAGGGCCATGCTCCTTGATTGCTGCTCTATGTGCCTTGGTTGGGTAACCATAATTTGTTTCCCAAGCGTATTGGGGAAACTTCTTTGATAAGTCCTTCATAAAATCATCTCGATAGGTCTTGGCTAATACAGAAGCAGCTGCGATAGATAAATACTTGCCATCCCCTTTGATTATACATGAATGAGGAATCTTTCCATAGTTTTTAAATCGATTTCCATCAACTAAGATATGATTGGCTTTTGTATGCAATTGGTCAAGTGCCCGGTGCATGGCCAGAAAGGATGCATTCAATATGTTGATCTGATCTATTTCTTGATGATCTACAACACCAACAGCCCAAGCAATAGCTTGCTCTTTTATTTCATCCACTAACCCATATCGCGTTTTCTCATTGAGTTGCTTAGAATCGTTGAGCACTTTATGTTGAAAGTCTTCAGGTATAATGACAGCAGCAGCTACAACTGGACCAGCCAAGCATCCTCTACCTGCCTCGTCGCAACCAGCCTCTTTCATTCCTTTAGTATGATAACTCAATAACATATGGCTAAACTAAACCAAAGTAAGCAATTGCTATCATGACTTTCGTGATATAAACGAATGATGATTAAATAATTAAGTAAGATTTTTCCTCCCGCTCAAATATTAGTTGTTAACTCCTATTGAATAGCGACTGAGTCGCATGTTACACAACCAGTCTGATCGCAGTTAATAATAGGAACTGATTGGACGGCATATTTTTTTTCTTCTGTTCTGGGAATGCAAAAATCTATTGATTGTTCCACACCCTTTAAAATCCGGATTGATTCCTTATCCAGTGCAGTAGTAAAACTGCTTATTTTTAACTGTTCTAATTTTAACTTATTCATATTTATTGCTTTCATGCTCCCTCATATCATATTTGTTTACCCCGAATGATGCATTAGACTTTTAAGAGAAAATCATAAATAGCTGTTAGATAGCTGCTTAAATTCTGATTTGCAGCGCAGACATAGTCTCTATTATGGTGAGTAGAAAATTAGGATTTAAGTGGCTAAATGACTGTTAGTTATGGTTTGCATCAAATTTCTATTGCATCATTCGGGTTAAAAATAGTTTGATTGTCAAAGTGAGTCTAGCGTTTTTTCTCCACAGATTTATCTCTTGATCAGTTGTCATATGATGATAGGGTAACGTCAACCCTATTAAGCTAACGTAAAATCAGAGTAGAGACCCGGGCTAGGGATAGAGTAGGTTACCATGTAACCACGAAAGCCCGACCTGAAAGGGAGCCCCATACAAATACATTAACTTAATAGCATTTGAGGCGGATTACTAGGAAATTAATACTCCTTGGGGGTTTATATTCAGTTTAGATGTGTGTAAGTCTAATTATATGTGTCTAGCATCTAATCAGAGTCTGTCTATAATGTAGGTTCCTGCAAGAGTTTGTGTCTTCGCAAATTCTTCCTATGTAGCGCAAAACGATTGTGGAGACACAATTGTAGGCGAGGGATTGACTTTATGGACAAGTTCTAATTAGCATATTCAGACATAAACTTGATTCTCATCAGGCGCACTTCCTCTTCAGTATAATCATCTCCTAACTCATCCATCGCCTCATCCATTGCATCTGTATCCGTACTTAAGAAATAATCATAGATGTCATCCTGTCTTTCTTCGTCTAAAACATGGTCTATGTAGTAATCTAGATTCAACTTAGTTCCTGAATAACAAATATTCTCTATTTCAGTGATCAGTTTAGCAACGTCTAAATTCTGAGATTCTGCTATTTCTTCCAGGTCTATTTTTCTATCTATTTGTTGAATAATAAAAACCTTCAGCTTTGATTTATTGGCAGAAGACTTAATAACTACATCAGCAGCAGTTGTAATATCATTTTCTTCTACATATTTCCCGATTGCTTCTAAAAAAGGCTTCCCAAATTTAGATACTTTCCCCATTCCAACTCCATTTACTTGGGCAAGCTCTTGTTTGGTTGTTGGGTAAATAGTGGCCATTTCTTCAAGAGAAGGGTCTTGAAAAATAACAAACGGAGGTAATTCTTTTCTCTTAGCTAGTTTCTTTCTTACTCCTTTTAATATTTCAAATAAATTTGTATCGTAAGCTTTGGTATCTAATTTCACATTCTCAGATTCCTCTTCTTCTTGATCTGGAATATATTCATGATCTTTGGAGAGCTCCATTGGAAATGGCTTTACCAAGTAGTCTCTTCCTTTATCCGTAACTTTTAAAATACCTATATTTTCAATATCCTTTGCAATAAATTCATTCAACAAAGATTGCCTCACTACTGATCTCCAGAATATCTCACTTTCTTCAGACCCTACACCATATATAGGTATTTTATTATGGTCATAGCTTTTCACATGCTGACTTTCTATTCCTCTTAAAACATTTACTAAATGTTCAATTGAAAAACGCTCATCAGTTTGTTCTACTGCTAGAATTACATTTTGTATTTCTTCTGTTCCGTCAAATTGTTCTTTTGGGTGCTTACAATTATCGCACATCCCACATTTTCCTTCTTTATATTCTTCTCCAAAATAATGCAGTAATTGTTTCCTTCTACAGACTGAGGAATCAGCATAACTGGCTACTTCATCCAAAAGGAATTTGGCATTTTCCCGCTCAGCTACCGTTTTATCTTTGTTAAATTTTTCAAGCTTGATGATATCATTGTAAGAATAGAACATCAAACAATGCCCGTCTATCCCATCTCTCCCAGCTCTTCCAGTTTCTTGATAATATCCTTCAATAGACTTAGGGGCATCATAATGAACTACAAATCTTACATCAGGTTTATCTATACCCATACCAAAAGCAATAGTGGCCACTATTACATCTACTTCTTCATTTAAGAAATCGTCTTGGTTTTTCATACGCTGGGCACTGTCTAAACCAGCATGATAAGGTGCAGCTCTTACATCATTGACTTTCAGAAAGTCTGCAATCTCTTGGACTTTCTTTCTACTCAGACAATAAATGATTCCTGCTTTTCCTTTACGTTCTTTAATAAAACGCACTAACTGTTTTTTAGCTTCCTTTTTAGGTCTAACTTCATAATAGAGATTAGTCCTATTAAAAGAGCTCTTAAATAGATCTGCCTCCTCCATATTTAGGTTCTTCTGGATATCCAGTTGTACCTTTGGGGTCGCTGTTGCCGTAAGTGCAATGATGGGTATATTGGCAATCTGACCTATAATTCCCTTGATTCTTCTATATTCAGGTCTGAAATCATGTCCCCATTCAGATATACAATGAGCTTCATCTATAGCGACAAACGAAAGGTTGGCACGTTTAAGAAATTCTATGTTTTCTTCTTTTGTTAAAGATTCAGGGGCAACATAAAGTAATTTTACCTTCCCTGCCAAAGTATCATTTTTAACCTTTGTCATTTCACCTTTTGACAAAGTAGAATTAAGGAATCTCGCATGAATGCCTACCGCATTCATTTGATCTACTTGATTCTTCATAAGTGCAATGAGTGGGGAGATTACAATGGCCGTACCCTCCTTGATAATAGCCGGTAATTGGTAGCATAGGGACTTACCTGCTCCAGTTGGCATGATCACAAAGGTATTCCTACCTGAAAGGGTATTAAGTATGATCTTTTCTTGATTTCCCCTAAACTTCCCGTAACCGAATACTTCTTTTAAACGGTCTTTTATCTGTACTTCGCTATATAATTCCATAACTCCACTACGAAATTAAATGAATGTTTTAAAATAATACTCAGTCCCTTGTATCAATTTACTAAAAATGTTAAACAATTGCTATTTCTAGGGCACTGACTTTAATTTAGTATCTCTAAAACGCTCTTTCATCTCGATTATTAATTAAAGGTACGCTTTATTTCACTTACATTTACAGCATAATAACTAAGTAAGACTTTTTATTGATGAACAAGGACATTTATGCAGTAATTATGGCGGGCGGTACTGGTACCCGTTTCTGGCCATTCAGTAGAGAAAAGAAACCCAAGCAATTCTTAGATGTTTTAGGAATTGGAAAGAGTTTATTACAATTAACTTATGACCGTTTTGCAGAAATAGTCCCTGAAGAAAATATATTAATCGTTTCTAATGAGATTTATGAAGAAATCATCATGGAACAATTACCTAATATTAATAGCCATCAAGTATTATCTGAACCAATCAAAAGGAACACCGCTCCTTGCATTGCTTATGCGGCTTATAAGATACGAAAGAAGAACCCAAATGCCGTTATGGTTATTTCTCCATCTGACCATACTATTTTTGGCGATCGTAAATTTCAACAAGTCATCAATGATGCTGTTTCTGCCGCAAAAGGAAACCACAATTTGATGACAGTAGGGATCAAACCAAACAGACCTGAGACAGGTTATGGATATATTCAATTTCTTGATAGTTCCGAAACGGTAAAAAAAGTAAAAACATTCACAGAGAAGCCTGAGTTGAAAATTGCTCAAAAATTCTTAGAGAGTGGCGATTTTGTGTGGAATGCAGGAATCTTTATTTGGTCAATCAACGCTATTGTCAAAGCTTTTGAAAAGAATATGCCTGATCTTGCCAATATTTTTGAAGAAGGAAGCGGTCACTTTTTTGAAGAAGGAGAAAGGGATTTTATTCAATCTGCCTATACGCAATGCAAGAGTATTTCAATTGATTTTGGTGTCATGGAAAAATCTGACGATGTTTATGTCGTTTTGGGTGACTTTGGTTGGTCAGATCTTGGTAGCTGGGATTCTTTACATGAAATCAAGGACAAAGATGAAGATAATAATGTTTTAGAAGCTGAGACTATTTTATATAACAGTAAAAATAATTATTTCAGGGCAAATTCAGACAAATTAATCATCGCACAGGATTTAGACGGTTTTCTAGTCGCAGATTTTGATGACGTATTAGTCATCTGCAAAAAAGATGCAGAATCTAAATTTCGGGAGTTTGTCGCAGATGTAAAAGAGAAAAAAGGAGAGGGTTTACTTTAGCCCTCTTTGTCTTAAAGCCTCATAAGCTATTACTGAAGTAGCTACAGAAACATTTAACGAATCAATTTTACCCCTCATGGGGATGCTTACAGAACTGTCGCACAACTTGAGGTATGCAGGAGATACTCCATCTTCCTCAGAACCCATAATAACGGCTAATGGCCCTGACAAATCCTCTTGGTAAACATCATGATCAGATTTTTCTGTGCAAGCAATTATTTTTAAGCCACTTTCCTTTAGTTGATTTATCGCTTCTTTTAAGTTATTCTCTCTACAGACAGGTAGGTAGTTTAAAGCTCCTGCAGAGGTTTTCATAGCATCTGCCCCTATTTGAGCCGCCCCTTTTGTAGGAACTAATACTGCATGAGCTCCAGCACATTCTGCCGTTCTTACTATCGCCCCAAAATTTCTAACATCAGTAATTCTATCCAGAACAATAAAAAAAGGATCCTCTCCTTTTTCATAGGTATTCATGATCACATTTTCTAATGGAACAAAATCAACTGGTGAAACAAAACCAATAGCCCCTTGATGGTTTTTACGTGTAATACGGTTTAATTTTTCTATAGGTACCTTAGCATTTGGGATATCTCTTTCTGCTATCAACTGATGGAGTTCACCAAGCAGGGGATTACTGATCCCTTTTTGAGTAAAAACTTTGTCAATGGTCTTCCCAGCCTTGATTGATTCAATTAAAGCTCTGATCCCAAAGATCATTTCATTTTCGTTTTTACTTACTGGTTTTCTCATACCGCAAAGAAAGTTGATAATTATTAAAAAGTAAGCCCAACTCAAATTAATCCTGTTCATCCTTTAG
>CALGOB010000046.1 GCA_937958005.1 uncultured Cyclobacteriaceae bacterium | reverse complement strand
TGCTTTTGATAACATTGTCTCCAGGACTAGGGAGATTATTAGACCTAAGAGAAAAAATGAACGAAAACACAGGCCTAAGAAAACTTACCCTATGAATCACAAGCCTTTATGATGCAGAATTAGCTAAACGACATTGGATTTGAATGGTAGAATTATTAGAAATGAGTCTTTATTAGAAAAAGAAGGAACTGGAATCAAAGGAAACTTATTATCATGGCAATTGAAAGACTTAGAAAATGGATTGTATATAGTTAAAATAAAAAGTGAAAAACAAACAATTACGCGAAGAATATTAAAGAATTGACAATGAAAAAGATATTTTTAATTTTAGCCCTCATAACTTTAATTGGATTAATTAATTGCTCTGAGGATTTTTTAAGTCTTAAACAAGAAATCTTTTCTAGCGGTAGCATTTCAGCTTCTAGAAATGGATTGATTTGGGAAGGTTCAGCCATTATAGATGAATCGGCAGTTTTTCCAAATGTGTACTCTTTTAATGCCTTGAGATTCAATGAACAGGGCTTTGAACGTGAGTCATTAGGAATTGCTAAAATTAAAAATATAAGATCAAGACAGGAAATATTAAGTAATTCCGTTAGGGATGAGCCAGATTCTTTAGGTGTTTTTTATACAACCGTCCTAGATGATGGAGATGCAAATGGTGATTTTTATGTGCTTGTTCCTGAAACAAATAACTGGTTTCAAATCACAGAGGTAGACGAAAGGAATAGTCGGATAATAGGTGAGTTTGAGCTTCATTTAATGTTAGCAGAAGATCAAGGCAGATTGGAACCTGACGCGGAACCTACCATAGATTTTATATCTGGAGCCTTTAACATATTAGCTCCAGATAATTTTTTTCAATAATATTATATCTAGTTAGTATGCAACCTGACTGGCTTAACATTCTTTTGCTTCTTTGTCTGTATTCATGGTTTTTAATTTTTGGTCTCATCTTCTGTAAAAGGAATCTTTTGAGATTCGTCATAGTAGTTCATATATTCCGAGAGTAGGGCGATTATAGCTTCGGCTCTATTTGGATTAGGCTTAGTGCAACGTTGGAATTTTTTATGGTCATCTGGTGTGAACTGAGAAGAATTTGATGATTTCTCTATGGTCTCCAAAGGTACGTCTTTTGCAGTATATGCTTCCTATCCCATTAAGATTAAAACCTTTAAAAAGAAAGGAGTATAAAGAACCGAGAAATTTTTTATTTACTTCATTCCTACATAATGAAGTTTTAGATTAGAACTTTCCATTTTATGGGGAGTTCTTTTTTTGTATATTCAATTGTTCAATATATATCAATGGAAACTATAGTATCATTAATAAAAGCTGCTGAAACATGGAATTCTGTAGAAAATCAATGCTTAGAGATTCTAGGTGAGTTCAAATGGATCAATGGCTTTATCTGCGAAAATTGCAAAGGTCAAAAATTCAAAGTAAATAAGGATTTTTCAAGAAAATGTACAGATTGTAAAAAATCATATTCGCCAATTCAAACTACACTCCTCATACAGCCTGAGCTCGATTGATAGTTTCTTCCATTTTCTAGTTCTTAATTCACATATTTAGCTCATTTACAAGCCTTAGTCTGGCGACCCAGTCTTCAAATAAGGCGAGTTCCTACAGCAACGGCTGGCGCTTTTTGCAGTGGTTCGCGGTGACAAAAAAGTAGTAGCAGTGGCAAACCACCAAATACGGGTAAAAACAAAAATAAGCTTCAAGAAATAAACTCATAAATTTTAAGTTCTAAAGAAAACCGAAATAAAAGTTCTATTAGTTGCAAGTTTTTGAGATAAATGAATTGTTAAATCTGATATTAAATCATCATATTCATTTAGTGTAAAATGTTCAATTTTAAGATGCATTCAAGTTGTTTTTTACAGAACTTTAATGAATCATAAAATAACCTAAACAAACTTATATTATGCAAAACAAATTATTTTACTTTCTTATTTTGGGAGCATTGTTTTTTCAATTTAATGTTGCGAATGGCCAACTTATTATTAATGAAATACATGCCGACCCAGCCAATGGTTTGGCGGGAGATACAAACAATGATGGAACTAGAGATACTTCTCAGGATGAGTTTATAGAAATTTTTAATAATGGGAATAATCCGGTAAATCTTTCAGGATGGAGAATTAGGGACAATGCCAATGCCAATAGGCATCAATTTCCCAATGGAACAGTTATTCCTTCAGGGGGAACTATTGTTGTTTTTGGTGGAGGTAATCCTCAAGGCTTATTTAATGGCTCCTTGATACAAACAGCTTCAAGTGGGGCTTTAGGCCTTAACAATAATGGTGATAGAGTCAGTTTACTTAATTCAAGTGGAAATACGATTACCTCCTATCAATACAGTGGCAGTCAAGGAGGCGATAACCAATCCATTACAAGAAGCCCTGATGTAACTGGAAGCTTTACAAAACACCTTTCTTTGGGGGGTTTAAGGTATTCTCCTGGCTCTAGAACAAACGGAAGCGCATTCAGTGGAAATACAAATTCTAGTTGTAATAGCATTGTTAGTAATTTCCCTTATCAAGAAAGCTTTGAAGGTAATTTTGGCTCTTGGACACAAGTTTCCACAGATGATATTGATTTCACGAGGCGTTCTGGAAGTACACCTTCAAGTGGAACAGGACCATCTTCCGCAAACAACGGTTCCACCTATATTTACGTTGAAGCGTCTGGTAATGGAACTGGCTTCCCCAATAAAACAGCTCAGTTGATTAGCCCTTGCTTTGATTTCTCCTCTATTCCAAATCCTTCCATTAATTTTGATTATCATATGTTTGGCAGCAATGTCAATAACCTGTTACTTGAAATTAGTTCTGATGGAGGCATTAACTGGACACAATTATTTTCAAGGTCAGGAGATCAAGGAAATAGTTGGTTTACCCAACAGGTCAATTTAGAAACATTTAGTAGCAGTACTGTTTCTTTTCGTTTTACAGTAACAACTGGAACTGGCAATACTGGATGGAGAAGTGATGTTGCCTTAGATCATATTCAGGTGAAAAGTGGAGGTAACGCATCAAATAATGATCCATTGCAGGTAGTTACATGGAATGTTGAATGGTTCGGAAATTCTTCCAATGGCCCATCACCTGAATCAACTCAATTAACCCGTGTACAGAATATCATTGAAACACTAGATGCAGATGTGTATGCCTTACAAGAAATTTCTAATGAAAATCTTATGGATCAATTAGTAGCCCAGTTACCTGAATATGAATGGGTATTTTCAACTTTTGTTTCCGGAGGAAATAATACTCCAGAAGTCACACAGAAATTAGCTTTTATCTATAAAACATCCCGCGTATCAAATGTTCAGAATGAAGCACTCCTAACAAATTTTCACCCTATTTACAACGGAGGAAATGAGGGTTTAATAGCTGATTACCCCACAGGCTCTCCTAGTCAATTTTGGGCAAGTGGCCGCATGCCTTTCCAGTTAAGAGCTGATGTCAATATAGGAAATACAACCGAAAGAGTTTACTTTATTAATATTCATGCTAAAGCTAGTGGAGGAAATACAAATAGAAGTAGAAGGCAATATGATGGAGAAATATTAAAAGAATATATAGATGGGCCACTAGCCAATAGCAATGTAATTCTTTTAGGGGACTACAATGACCAAATGGACTCTAACGACTCTCCTTATTTTAATTATTTTAATGACAATGCAAGCAATCCTGGCAATGATGGAGAATATTATAATGTACTGACTCGTCAATTAGATATTGATGGTGTTGGCACTTTTGTTAATAGTAGTTCATTCTTAGATCATATTTCTATCACTGATGAATTATCTGACAACTATATTTCAGGTTCTATCACGGTACACGATGAGGTAGTCACATCAGATTTCACCAGTGTTACTTCGGATCATATTCCTGTATCGGCAAAGTTTAGTTTTGGAAATTCTACCAGCGCCCGAACAGCATCATCCAAAGCCACTTCTAATCCAAATTTTCTAACCAAGGCAGATGAAATTAGAGCAGTAATAATTTACCCAAATCCTGCAAAAGAAATAATTCATATAGATCTACAAGAGTCAGTGAGTCAATCGAGTCCTACTATGCTTTCTATTTATGATTTAAAGGGATCTTTACTCAAAGAAATGCAACTAGATAAAGGTGAAAATCTAATCAGCCTAACTTCATTGAAAAGTGATGATGTTTATCTTTTTAAAATTCAAACGGCAAATGATGTGTTCATTAGAAAGGTTGTATTAAGTAAATAAACATTTCATTATTGAAAGAAAGAATAGCTCATAGAAATAGTATGTAGCTATTTTTAATTTATTTCAAGAGCATCAAGCTAAGACTTGATGCTCTTTAATACATAAGAGGTCATATACTAAGTTAGCAATAAAATGATGCATAACTTATTAAGGGTTTGATTATATCATCTATTATGCTCATCTAACATTAACTTAGTATAATTACTAAAAATTCAAAAACCATCTTTCTAATATAAAGATGTCTTTTCTTACTTTAGTAATTACCTAGGAGCACCATCATCGAAACAGAATGCATTACAAGTGAATCCACATAATTCAAAATCTACTGTATCACAAAACACGCCTGATTGACAGATAAATCTTGTAGGTCTTCCTCCCCCACCCTTTACTGTTTGATTTGCATTTTCATCCATTTCCGTTACAAAGCTCGTCACTTTGATGTTACTTAATTTAATCTTCTTTTTCATAATTAGCATAAAATTAGTTTTGCCTACTCTTTAATTGCTTTTCGGCTACCGCATATTTATTCTAAAGTTACGACTTTAATTGGAGCAAATCCTTCCAGGGATTCCGCTTTTAAAAAATAATCATCTAATTTTAGACAGAATTAACAGATGAAAGAGGTGATTTCATCAGTAATTCATCTGATTTGTAACGTTTTTATGAAAATCACTCTCTAATTCTGATAACTTTTTATCCATTTTGGTTTCGAAAAGTTTAAAAGCGGAATCCCTGCAAATCCTTCCCTTTTTTTGATATTCTCGACCTTAACACCTACCAGAAAAACAGTAGAAAACTACCTTGTTTGGAAAATAATTTAATTAGAAACCAATAAGCGATATTCGTTACTAGTTATTCAATTCTGAATAAGGGAGGTGAAAACTATCAAATAGCTAAGTTGGTATAATCAAGTAGATAATTTTCCTAAGCTAAACAGCACTGCATAAAAGTAATCCTTATTTTTGAAATCGATTGAATAGCAGTACCCTTATCATTAACCTATCTCATAGATAATTTAATAACATCCTTCTTCACTTTAATCCCTAAGGGATATTAATTCCCCTGGCCGGGCGCCCCGACTCTTGAGTCGATCATTAAATTATTGCCCATAGATACCCCGTACCCTTGGGTCGGGGTTGGTTCATTTAAATACACTTGATTTCTTTTAAGAACAAAATTGATTTCTCCTTTTTGGTTTACAAGCAGAATTTCTTCATTAAACAACAACCTACCTTTTAGGTCATAGAATAACACATTTTCTTGAAGTGAAGGATAAATAACCTAAGAAGTACTATGATTTAAAAAAGATTCCTATATAACTTCTGCAATGATTAGAAAAGGAAATATTTGATTAGATAGAATTGAACTTCAACTAAAAAAAGAACCCTGACGATGAAATATCGCCAGGGTTACATGACAGAATGTACCTTTGGTCGTGTGCGACAACCGTCAGTCTACATTGTCGTGAAGGAACCTATTGTTCCCTATGATATTATTGTCATCATTCAAATTATACTTACTTACATTTCTCTCTGAAGAATGTGGTACTTTCTGAAGATTTACTTTTTTCCTCATGTAAGCTGGCACATCTAATTGTTCTTTAAAACCTTCCGGATCTACAACATCTGGTTTCTTCAATCCTTTCAGTTTCTGTACCCTTTGACGTGCCTGTTCCATCAATTGGATTTTCTTAGAAGGAGGATGAGCCATTGTCTCTAGCTCATCTAAAAGGTGATCATCATCATCTTCTTCATCATCAGCTTCATTGATGATATCATATTCACCAGATAAACCATCTGTAAAGTCAAATTCAATATCTTCTTCTTTCTCTTGATCGGCTTTATCTTTTTTAAAATCAAAAGAATAGGCTTCATCTTTGAAATCGAAATCATCTAAGTCATCTAAGTCAAGTTCCTCATCTTGAAAAGACGGTGGCTGATTTTCAATAAATAATGGAATCTGCTTATTAGACTCTAAATCATACACTTTCTTTTCAGGTTCATTATCAAACCTAGGTTCTTCTTGATCTTCTAGGCCTTTGATTAGATCATTCAGTTTTGATTGTTCTAGTGGTGTAAGATCATCTGAGGTATTCGTTGTATTTCCTAAATTATTCTCTTGTCGAGGTATTTCTTGAACTGGTACAGGAGGTGCAGGAGTTACTTCTTTCACAACAACTGATTCCTTCTTTTCTAGCAACGGTGGTTGTTCAAACCCAGTAGCTATTACTGTTACCCTGATACTATCCCCAAGTTCTTCATCTACACCGTGACCAAAAATCACTTCTGCATCATCTCCGGCATATTCTTGCATAAAGTCAGTGATGTCACTTAACTCGTCCATCTGAAGCTCTGCTTCTTCACCAGAGATAATGGAAAGTAGTATTTTCTGTGCACCATGTATGTTTTGGTTATTAAGTAATGGTGAATTGATTGCTTCTTCTGCAGCTCTCTTCGCCCTGCTTTCACCTGAAGTTTTGGCACTTCCCATAACAGCGGCACCAGAATCTTTCATTACGGTTTTAACATCTTCAAAATCCACGTTTACATAACCTGGAACAGTAATAATCTCTGCAATTCCTTTAGCGGCAGTAGTTAATACATTATCGGCTTGTGCAAATGCACTACTGATGGAAAGGTTTCCAAAAATAACCCTTAGTTTATCATTGAGAATCGTTAATACAGTATCACAATTGGAACGCAGAAGTTCTACCCCTGTTTCTGCTTGTCCCATTTTCTTCTTGCCTTCAAAGGCAAAAGGAACTGTTACAATTCCTACAGTCAAAATATCTAATTCTTTGGCTATTTGGGCAATCACTGGAGCTGCACCTGTTCCAGTTCCACCTCCCATACCCGCTGTAACAAATACCATTCTGGTACCATCACTTAGCAACTCTCTGATTTCTTCCTTGCTTTCTAAAGCCGCTTGCCTTCCTCTATCAGGATTGGCACCAGCTCCTAGTCCACTTGTTAGGTTGATGCCTATTTGTAATTTATTAGGCACAGGACTACTCAATAGCGCTTGACTATCGGTGTTACACACTATGAATTCCACATCCTTAATTCCAAGGTTATACATGTGGTTTACGGCATTGCTACCTCCTCCTCCAACACCAATTACTTTGATGATTGATTTATGATGAGTTGGTAAATCAAATTGATACATATTGTCTGTCATGATTTTGTATGTTTGATCTATTAATTAATAATCTTTTTCGTCTTCTATGTCATCTATCAGGAGGCCCTTAGTTTTCTCTAAAATATTTTTAAAGAAAGTAAGTCCTTGTTTTCCATCTTTACTAGATGCTCTATTATTAGTTTGTTTCTGATGCTTCACTTCTCGGTATCTGTCTTCCCTTTCATCTAGTGCTTTGAAACCAGAAAGTACCAACCCAACAGAAGTAGCATACATAGGGCTTTTTATATGATCCACTTTACTTCTTCCCAAGTGTTCATTAGGATAGCCAATCCTTGCATCTAAACCAGTCATGTATTCAAACAACTGTTTTAGGTTAGCCATTTGAGAACCGCCTCCTGTAACTACAATTCCTCCTGCTAATTTATTCTCGTAGCCAGAAGTTATAATTTCAGTGTGAACCATCTCAATGATTTCTTCCATTCTAGCTTCAATGATATGCGCTAGATTTTTTACCGAAATCTCTTTTGGTGCCCTATTTCTTAAGCCAGGTATAGAAACAATTTCATTAGGGCTTGCCTCTTCAGATATTGCTTTTCCAAATTTAGTTTTCAATTGTTCTGCTTGGTGTTCCATCACCATGCACCCCTGCTTAATATCGGATGTGATAATATTTCCACCAAAAGGAATCACTGCGGTATGACGGATAATATTATCATAAAATATAGCAACATCCGTTGTACCACCACCGATATCCACCAAGCAGATACCAGCTTCTTTTTCCTCATCACTTAGTACTGCCAAACTTGATGAAAGAGGTTCAAGAATTAAATCTTCTATCTCTAACCCTGCCCGACGTACACATTTATTAATGTTGTTTATCGCATTGGTCTGTGCTGTAATCACATGAAAATCAGCTTCTAGTTTCACACCTGACATGCCCACAGGATCTTTAATCCCATCTTCATAATCCACAATGTAATTTTGTGGCATCACATGAATAATTTCACTCCCAGGTGGAATCACTATGCGATACATGTCATTAGAAAGTCTATTCACATCTTCAATGGTAATTTCATCATCCAAAGAATTCCTAGTAATAGATCCATGGTGTACTGAACTTTTGATATGTTGTCCTGCAATTCCTACATTTACAACCCTTATATCAATTCCTGATTGCTCACTCGCCTCAGTTACGGCTTTTTCAATAGCATGTACCGTCTTGTCAATGTTGGTAACAATGCCACGAATGACGCCTTCAGAGACTGCCTTGCCCATACCGAGCACCTCGAGTTTTCCAAACTCGTTTTTGCGACCAACTACTGCACAAATTTTTGTGGTCCCAATGTCTAATCCAACTATTATTTTATCTTCTGTCATGGTCTTTGGTTATTTTAACACGATTTGCCCATTGAATTTAAGGCTAACCGTATCATAAGCATTCCACCCTTTTACAGGTAGCAATTTCTTATAGCACACATCTAATTTTCTAAATTTCTTTTCTATGTTTTCAAGTGCTCCAAATTCTACTTTCTGTTTAGACACCTGAGTCAACATAGTTGCTTCAAAATCCCTATCGATAAACAGATGCGCAATTTGGGCATTCCAAAACTTGTTACCATCAATAAATGTCAATAAATTGAATAATTTCTCTCCTTTTTCTGTATCCAATAAATTACCATCCTTAAATGGGTTATTTTTTACTTCTACCAAAGGAACTCTAGCCGTATATTTGGCCGTTACTGGCAGAATATGGCCTTCTTCTCCTATATAAAAATCTTTCCCTTTTGAATTGTAAATTCTTGCAATGGCCCTTGTTTGAATGACTTCGACCAATAAATTCCCTTTTAAATCTTTAAATACTTGGACTTCCTTAACAAAAGGGTGCTTCCTGACTCTCTTTTCTAACTCTTTCAGATTCAATTGTTCTAGTCTTAGACCTAGTAAAAAGTCTGTGTTTTCAGCATTTACCAGATCCATTATCTCTAGGTCATCAATGAAATAGTTGTTTTCTTGATTGACGATTTTTACCACTACTTCATTCACATGCTTTTTAGCTTGTTTCTTTCCTGAAAAACCAATAGCGATAAAAAAGACTAGGACCAATATACCACTGGCAATTAGCTGCCTTACAGGAATTCTATCGAAAATATTTTTAAGCATGACCAACCTCCTTTTTATTAAAATGTGCTACAAGTTTTGGTATTTCCCTGTCAATATCGCCAGCTCCAATAGTCACCAACAATTCGATGTCCATATTTTCAATTGTACTCAGCAAGTCCTTCTTTTCAATTAATACCTGATTGCCTTGGGTTACTTTTTTACTGATAATTTTACTAGTTACCCCTGGTAATGGCTCTTCCCTAGCAGGGTAAATATCTAAAAGAACCAATTCATCTACTTTACTCAACTCTTCTGCAAAACCCTCTGCAAAATCATTAGTTCTAGAATATAAATGAGGTTGAAAAATAGCTGTTAGCTTCTTATTAGGGTATAATGCCCTAATAGATGAAATCAACGCCTTAATTTCGCCTGGGTGATGTGCATAATCATCGATAAAAACTAAATTATTATTTTTAACTATATACTCAAATCTTCTTTTAACTCCTTTATAACTCTTTACAGCTGCCTTGATAGCAGATTGGCTTATCCCAAGTTTCAATGCAACTGTAATCGCGGCTATGCAATTCTCCATGTTGTGAAAACCTGGTACGCTTAGCTCTAGTCCGCTTATAACCTGAGCCATCCCATGGTAGTTAAATTCAAAAACACCATCTCGTATTTTCAACTCAGTTACTTTTACATCTCCATTTTCTTTGCTGTAGGTCATTAAACCTGGCAAGCTCTTTTCATCAAAATTATCTTTGATCGACTCATGAATAATTACATTCCCTTCTTTATCAGTTTTAGCAGCATATTCATTGAAGGTTTTGATCATTTCCTTTCCATCACCATAAATATCTAAGTGATCAGGGTCAACAGAAGTAACAATAGAGATGTTAGGGAACAATCTTAAGAAAGATCGGTCAAACTCATCTGCTTCTACCACTACTACATCTTCCTTCTTTCCTAAAATCAAATTGGAATTGTAATTGGTCATGATTCCACCTATAAAGGCGTTACAACCGAAACCACTATGATTTAATAGGTGAGCAACCATAGAAGAAGTTGTAGTCTTACCATGTGTTCCAGCAACCCCTACAGTAAATTGATCCTTGGTAATAACTCCTAATACTTCCGATCTTTTCATTACCGTGAATCCATGCTCCATGAAAAATTGAAGCTCACTATGATGACTAGGAATCGCCGGAGTATAAACAACCAGCGTATGTAATTTGTCAGTCTTAACAACCTCACTGACTAAATTTAAATCATCGGTATAATGTATCTCAATCCCTTCATTTTGTAGAGATAAAGTCAAAGGGCTCGAAGTTCTATCATAACCAGATACAGTTTTTCCTTGCATAGAAAACCACCTTGCAATAGCGGACATTCCTATACCTCCTATGCCTACAAAAAATACGTTATGTATATTTTCTAACCTCATTTTACCATTAAACTCTTTACTTCTTTTACGATATCGTCAACTGCATTTGGCTTGGCCATTAATTTGATGTTTTCTCCTAATAGCTTACAAGCATTCTGATCTGAGATCAATTGGATACTTTCTGGCACTAAATTTTCTTTCGCATCAACATCCTTGATAATTCTAGCGGCCTTTTTATCTACTAAGGCCATTGCATTTTTAGTCTGGTGATCCTCTGCCACATTTGGAGAAGGAACAAATATGACTGGCTTGCCTATTAGACAAAGCTCAGAAATGGAGAGTGCCCCTGCTCTAGAGATTACTACATCAGCTACGCCATATGCCAAGTCCATGTCAGAAATAAATTCTGTTAGTACTAATCCATTACCTAATTTATCTGCTGCTCTTTCAAGCATTTCTTTGAAATAAAATTTACCACACTGCCATACCATTTGGATTCCGGCTTGGCTAATCTCATCTAGCTTATTTAATATACTTTCATTGATGGTTCTAGCTCCTAGGCTACCCCCTAAAATCAACAAGGTTTTCTTTTTAGGGTCTAGCCCATAATATTCCAAACCATTCACTCGCTTATTGCGTGCTTCAACAATTGATTTTCTAACTGGATTTCCAGTAAGCACAATCTTCTCTTTAGGAAAGTACTTTTCCATACCTTCATAAGAGACACAGATTTTATCCACCTTTTTACTCAACATCTTATTGGTGATCCCAGCATGAGAGTTCTGCTCTTGAATCACCGTTGGTTTTTTCATACGTGTAGCCGCATATAACATGGGTGCACTTGCATAGCCACCAAATCCAATAATAATATCTGGTTTAAAACTTCTAAGTATCTTAAATGCTCCAAATAAGCTTTTGATTGCCTTAAAAGGAAATAGCAAATTTTTAGAAGTTAGCCTTCTCTGTAAACCAGCAATGTTTAGTCCAATAATTTTATACCCAGCTTCAGGGACTTTCTGCATCTCCATCTTTCCTTTAGCTCCTACAAATAGGATTTCACATCCAGAAAATTCTTTCCCAAGATCATTTGCAACTGCTATTGCTGGGTAAATATGGCCTCCAGTGCCACCACCACTTACTATAATTCGATATGTTTTTTCTTTATTTTCCAATTACTATATTACTAAGCCGCATTCGCCTCTTCTAAATCATCAAAATCAAAATCTTTCAAGTCATCATCCATTAAATCATCATTTTCTCCTTGATCTATCACCTCATTCTTAAGGGTATTTCCGGTTGGCTTTTTAGCTACTATTTGAGTACTTTCTCCTTTTGAAACACTAATAATTATTCCCATCGCGATCCCAGTAAATAATTGCGAGGTCCCCCCCATACTGATCATCGGTAGTGGCAATCCCGTTACCGGTCCTAGCCCAACTACCACACCCATAGTTACCATTGCCTGCAATACCAGTGCAAAGCTCAATCCTGCTGATAGCAAACCTCCATAGGCTCTTTCACTTTCCGAAACAGCTTTCATACCACGGTACAGAAGTGTCAAGTAGAGCAGTAAAACACTCACACCACCTATGAACCCATATTCTTCTATCAATATCGCATAAATAAAATCTGAGAATGACTGTGGCAAGTAATTTCTTTGGTCGCTTTGTCCAGGCCCTTTCCCGATTATACCACCAGTGGCTATTGCAATATTGCCTTGCTGTGCCTGAAATGAAATATCTCCATCTACAAAAGCTTCAAGCCTAGACTTCACCGTTGGCCAACGTTGCCCTAGTGTCATTGCCACTGCACCAGCCATCATCCCAATCACAACTAGCATAGCTAGAAATTTTAAGGGCACTCTTCCTATAAATAATACCAGCATACAAGTGACAAATAGTAAAATAGCAGATGAAGTATCTGTCATCGCTATTAAACCAGTAATCACCCCAACCCATACCAACATTGGCACAATAGATTTTTGAAAATCATTGATGTCTTTTTGCTTTTTTGAAAGCATCGTTGCTAATGATACGATCAGAGCCAATTTTGCTAAATCCGAAGGTTGGAACGCTTGATTAATCAAAGGAATGGTAATAGATCTACTTGCTTCATTGATCTCTGTCCCAAACTTCCATGTATATAACAGCAACGGCACTGATAGCCACATAGCATATTGGGATATCTTACTGAAGTATCGGTAATCTAATTTATGGACAAACCACATAGCCACAAAACTCAAACCTACCAGGGTAGTATGTTTCAGCAAATAGTATTCTGTATTTCCTTGCATTCTTTGATAAGCCAAAGATCCAGTAGCACTATATACTACCAAAATACTGAGGATTGACAAAGCAAAGACTACAAACCAGATCACTGGATCACCTTTTAAATTTTTATGTGCCCATTCTTTCATCATAATGGTCTTAATTACTTTTCTCTTTTCTTAATTTCAACACTTCATTCCTAAACTGATCTCCTCTATCCTCATAATTTGAGAACAAATCAAAACTTGCACAGGCAGGTGATAATAATATCACTTGTCCTGGCTTTGCTACTTCAGTTGCTAATTGAACAGCATCATTCATATTTATAACCTCTTGTAGGTCACTCACTGATGAAGCAAAAGACTCAATCAAAGGTTGATTGTCTTTCCCAAGGCATATTAGAAATTCAACTTTTTCTTTTACTAAATCATCAATTTGTTTATAATCATTCCCTTTATCAACACCCCCAGCAATCCAAACTATCTTCTTATCAATCCCTTCTAACGCGTAATAAACAGCGTCAACATTAGTCGCTTTAGAATCATTGATGTATACAACATCATTTAATTCTGTCACAAATTCCATTCTATGTGGAGCGTTCTTAAAACTTTTTAATCCACTTTCTATTTGATCTATCTCAATTCCTATTTTGCTAGCGGCTAATAGGGCAGCTAAAGCATTAGATTGGTTATGTTTTCCATATAAAGGGAGTGCTCCAATTTCAATCTTATCGCCATTCTCAAGCCAGAAAAATCCATCTTTCAAAAAACCTCCGCTCATATTTTCTTTCCTTACAGAGGTTTCTAAAATATTTACTTGGTTTACTAATTCAGAGACACCTTTTTGTAATGATTCATCATCATAATTATAAATCAAATGATCTGTGATACCTTGATTCTTGACCAGCTTCAGTTTAGCAGCCAAATATTGATCAAAATCATAATTATACCGATCTAAATGATCTGCTGTAACATTCAAAATAACTGCAATATTTGGTTGAAAATCAACTATATCATCTAACTGGAAACTGCTGATTTCCAACACATAGAAATCATATGCATCTTCAATAACCAATGCAGCGAAACTATTACCGATGTTTCCACCAACTGCTACATTGATCCCAGCACTTTTTAATAGATGCCCAATCAATAAAGTAGTAGTTGTTTTACCATTTGTACCTGTAATGGCGATTATTTTAGCTTTTGTATACCTGCTGGCAAATTCAATTTCAGAGATAATTGGTATGCCTGCTTCCCTCAATGACTTTAGAACAGGAACTGTCCTTGGAATACCTGGGCTTTTCACGATTAAATCTGCTTTTAATAACCGTTCGATCGTATGTTTACCTTCTTCAAAAGCAATCTGATTCTGAGCCAAAATTTGACGGTATTTACCTGAGATTTCCCCAAAATCGGAAAGAAAAACCTGATATCCCTTGGCCTTTGCCAGTAACGCAGCACCCACACCACTTTCACCGGCGCCTAATATGGAAACCATCAAATTCATTTACTAACTATCAAACTCATCTTTAGAAAGCCTAGAAGCTATCAATTTATCACATGCAAAAGAATAAACTGATACTACATCGAAACCTTGTTTTACCATTGCTGACATAACTGTTGTACTGTTCTTTTTATCAAACTCCGTCAATCTATCAAGTATAAATAATACTTCGTCACTCTCCTCTTCCAGTGCCTCTAATGCAACTGAAAATTGCATTTCAGATTTAGCCGCTAATATTTTTCTTAAGTAGTTATCAAGTTTCCTTGAACTTCTTATCAGCTGTGTACAATATTCCAATACAGTCATATGATGTACTAACTCAGTAATCTGCGCTACTGAATTTTGGAATTTCTTGTTTCTTTCGGTTAGGTCATTGAGTTTCATAAATATTATTTCTTTTATACTATTTATCTAAGTTTTAATGTTGCTAAAGTGAGAATTGCCAGTAAGACCCCAACAGTCCAAAATCTGCTAACAATCTTTGCCTCATGCAATCCTTTTTTTTGGTAGTGATGGTGTAAGGGGGACATCTTAAAGACCCTTCTTCCTTCACCATATCTCTTCTTGGTATATTTAAAATACGATACCTGTATAATTACGCTTAAGTTCTCTATCAGGAATATTCCACATAAAATAGGGATCATCCATTCTTTTCTAATAGTAAATGCTAGCACTGCTATTATCCCACCTAAAGACAGACTTCCTGTATCTCCCATAAATACTTGCGCAGGAAAAGAGTTGTACCATAAAAAACCTATACAAGCCCCCACAAATGCAGCGCAGAAAATCACCAATTCTCCTGATTCAGGGATATACATGATGTTTAGGTAATCTGAAAACACCGCATTTCCAGATAAATAAGCTAGTATTGCCAAGGTCAATCCAATAATTGCAGAGGTTCCGGCGGCCAAACCATCTATTCCATCTGTTATATTTGCCCCATTAGAAACGGAAGTGATGATAAATATGACCACTAAAACATAAAGTACCCAGGTATAATCTGTTAAAATATCAGGCAGTAACCAAGTATATTCAAACTCATTATTCTTCACAAAAGGAAGAGTGGTTGACACTGATTTAATATCTACAAAACTGACAGTCCCGTCTGGTAAGGTATCTCCAAACTCTCTAATAACTACGCTATCATTAAAAACCAATACCAAGCCAACAACCAATCCTATTCCTATTTGTCCGACTATCTTAAACTTACCAGCTAATCCATCTTTATTTTTCTTCTTTATTTTTAAGAAGTCATCCGCAAATCCTATTAAACCAAGCCAAAGTGCCGTAATCAATAGCAAAATAATATAGACATTATGTACTTGGGCAAAAAGCATCGTAGGGATCACTATAGCTGCTATGATGATGATTCCCCCCATAGTAGGTGTCCCTTCTTTCTCCTTTTGGCCATCTAACCCTAAATCCCTTATTTTTTCACCTACCTGAAGTTTAAGTAGCATTTTGATCAACTTTTTCCCAAAAGTGATTGTGATCAATAAAGAGACAATAGCTGCCATACCTGCCCTGAAGGAAATGTATTGAAATACACCTGCTCCCAAAAAGTCAAGTTCCCTATCCAAATAATTAAATAAGTAATAAAACATCTACCTTAATCCTCTTTAAATATTTCTAACATTTCTACCAAAACTTCTTTATCATCAAATGGCTCTCTCACTTTATTAATTTCCTGATAAGTTTCATGCCCCTTTCCAGCCACCAATATAATATCTGCCTTCCCTGCTAGGGAACAAGCTGTTTTAATTGCTTCTCGCCTATCTGAAACTGTCAGTGTTTTTCTGAAATTTGATTTACTTACCCCTGCTTCCATCTCTCGCAATATCAACTCAGGATCTTCCGTTCTTGGATTATCAGATGTAAGTATTACTTTATTACTGTATTGAGTTGCAATCTGTGCCATTAAAGGACGTTTACTTCTATCCCTATCGCCTCCACAACCTACCACCGTGATTACTTGTTCATTTCCAGTCCTAAAGCCTTCGATAGTTTTCAAGACATTCTCAAGTGCATCTGGCGTATGTGCATAATCCACAATTGCGGTTATACCAGATTGATTTACAACAAGCTCAAATCTTCCTCTAGCCGGTTTTAATTCTGACAAAACGGTCAATACATTGTCTTCCTCTTCCCCTAATTCCACTGCCACTGCATAGGCGGCCAAAAGATTATAGGCATTAAATTTACCTATCAACCTAAACCATACATTTCTTTGATCTATTTCAAGTTCTAAGCCTTGTAGGGTATTATTGATAATTCGAGATTTATAATCAGCCACAAATTGAAACCCGTAAGTTCTTTTTGTTGCCTTCGTATTTTGCAACATGACATTGCCACGTTTATCATCTGTATTGGTAATAGCAAAAGCTTGTTTTGATAACCCATCAAACAATAATTTCTTGGCTTTGATGTACTCATCAAATGTTTCATGATAATCTAAATGATCATGAGTAATATTTGTGAATAATGCCCCTTTAAAATGAATTCCATTTACTCTATTTTGAGACAGGGCATGTGAGCTTACCTCCATAAAACAGTGCGTACATCCCGCCCTGACAAACTCATCCAATAATTGGTTGAGTGCAAGTGCATCAGGTGTAGTATATCTAGCAGGTAAGACCTTGTCATTTAATCGATTTTCTACGGTAGATAATAAGCCCACGTTATAACCCAACTTACCAAAAAGCTGGAATAATAGAGTAGCTGTAGTTGTTTTCCCGTTAGTGCCCGTAACCCCTACTAAATGAAGCTTCTTGGATGGATTATCATAATAGTTAGCAGCTATTTGTCCTAAGGCAGCGGCAGACTCATCCGTTTGTATATAGGTAATCTCCCCTGCTATTTTTGCTGGAAATTCTTCACATACAATAGCAACTGCCCCGCTTTGGATCGCCTGTTCAATATACTGGTGACCGTCTACTGTTAATCCTTTTACGGCAATAAATAAACAGCCTTGCTTTGCCTCTCTAGAGTCAAAGCAAATGCTATTTATTTGTGCATCCATATCACCCGATACGCTCTTTAGAGGGATTTTGTACAATATATCTTTTAGTACAGCCACTAACTTAATTCTAGTTTAATGATATCTCCGTTATATACTTTTTTACCTGGAACAATTGACTGTTCCGATACTCTTCCAATTCCTTTGGTTTCTACTTTAAGGCCCATATTTTCTAATATGTATAGGGCATCCTTAAGAGTTAATCCCCTTACATCAGGCGCCAAATCATTTACCAACTTGTTATTTTCCCAAGCAATAGAATTATTCACTATCCTGGTTTTCACCCACTCATTCTCTGTATTACTGTAATTAGAAATCCCAAGTTCATTACATAACATGACTAATTCATCTCTGTACCCCCCTCTTATGGTAGGAAAAACCCCATCTATAGGTGTTCCTTCTTTGAATTTTTCTTGCATTCTAATGTCCAAACTATAAATCTTATCAGCTATCTCTTTAAAAACAGGAGCAGCAACGTCACTCCCATATATTTTAGAATTTCTAGGATTATCAATTACTACAATAGCACTATATTTAGGAGCATCAGCAGGAAAATATCCTGCAAACGAAGCATAATATTCTTTCGTGTACTTTCCATTTCTTACCTTCTTGGCAGTTCCTGTTTTACCTGCTATTTTGTAAAAACTGTCATTAATATTCTTAGCAGTACCTCTTTCTACCACCCCTTCTAATAACAACCTTACATTTCTAAGAGTAGAAGTAGAGCATATCTTTTTATTCAAAACTTTTGTTTCATATAAATCCACCTTTTTATCTGCACTGCCTAAACTTTTTACAATCATAGGCCTAATCATCTTTCCTTCATTAGCTATTGCGTTATAAAGAGTCAAAGTTTGCAAAGGTGTCATTTTCAATTCATAGCCATGAGACATCCAAGGCAGTGAAATACCGCTCCATGTAGAGTCCGAAGGGCTTTTAATATATGGTCTTCCCTCCCCTATCAACTGAAAGCCCAGAGGCTTATGCAACTTCATGTCTTTCAAGTAATTAACAAATCTCTCCGGTTTTTGTCCAAACTGATTAGTTACTAATTTCGCCACCCCTATATTAGAAGATTTTTCAAAAATTTGCTGAACTGTCAGTTTTCCATAACCACCTGGTTTATGGTCCCTCATGGTTTCATTGTAAAATTTTTCAACACCGTTTCCAGTATCCACTGTATCATTCAATTGCAAATCTGAATCTTCAAAAAGTGCAATCATGCTGGCTAATTTAAAAGTAGACCCTGGCTCTCTAGAACCTTGATTACCTACCGCATAATTATACCTTTCCAAATATTTACCATTTGTATTCCTACTTAAATTAGATATGGCTTTTATCTCTCCTGTACTTACTTCCATGACAATCACACTGCCATAATCTGCATCATTCGCTATTAAAGTCTTTAATAAGGAAGTTTCTGCAACATCCTGCATATTCACATTGATAGTTGTGTGAACATCATAACCATCCTTTGGTTGTACTTCAGACCCATCTGTAATAGGCCTCCAACCACCTCCTGCCATTTTCTCAAACAAGGCTTCTCCGTCAATTCCTGCCAATTGCCTATTAAAACTATACTCTAATCCAACAACTCCTTGATCATCACTATTCAATTTTCCAACTGTCCTTGAGGCTAAACTAGAAAAAGGCTGAAACCTATCGTCCACCTTTTCAAAAATCACTCCTCCACGCATTCTTCCTTTATTGAATATCGGCCATTTTTCTAATCGTTTCTTCTCTTGGTAATCGACCATTCGTTTACTAAGAGTCAAATATTGTTTCTTTTCCTTCCTGGCTTCATTGATCAATTTCAAATAACCCGCTTGATTCCTGTTTCCAAAAAACTTAGCCATTTCAGCAGCCAAAGCTCCTTTATTCGCTTCAAAAATATCGTCGCTACAAACTGTAGGGTCAAAAGCAACTCTGTAAAAGGGCAATGAAGTAGCCAGCAGACTCCCATTATCAGAATAGATATTCCCTCGAGTTGCCTTCAACTTCTTGAACTTTAAACTCATGTTTTTAGCAAGTCCTTTCCACTCGTCCCCTTCAATATGCTGAATAACAAAAATTCTGTAGACAATTCCCATTGAAAACAACAACACAAGAATAAATGAGATTC
Source organism: uncultured Cyclobacteriaceae bacterium (assembly GCA_937958005.1). GTDB lineage: Bacteria > Bacteroidota > Bacteroidia > Cytophagales > Cyclobacteriaceae > JANSWY01. The sequence goes on along the minus strand of CALGOB010000046.1, from coordinate 33,199 downwards.
TTACTCTCAGTAATATGGATTTCTTAAACCCCATTATTTAATAACCAGTTGTTTTAAAGGTTTATCTATTTCTTTTAATCCTAATTTCCGAACTTTCTTAGCAACTTCTGTTTGTTTACTGGTGTACATATACCTTGCTTTTAGGGTGGTATAATCTGCTCGTAAGTCTTCAACTGAAGTTTCAAGCGCATCAATATTCCTAATTACTTTCTCGGCTTGATGATCATGCCAAATATGAATCACTCCTAAAAGCGTTAAAAACGCAACATGGGGTACATACTTCATAAAACCACCTGGGCCTAATAACTGATCCAGCTTTAGAGTTTTCTCTAACCAGCTAAAAAAGCTCTCTTTGCTTTTCTTCTTTTTTCCGTTTTTTACTGTATTAGTAATCATTCTCCTATTTTTTCTGCAACCCTAAGTTTTGCACTTCTGGCCCTGTTATTCTTTTCTAATTCTTCTCCCGAAGCTGTTATTACTTTTTTTCCCACAGGCTCCAAAGGCCTTATCATATTCCCATAAAAATCCTTTTCTACTTCTCCAGAAAACTTACCCTTCAGAATAAAATTTTTCACCAACCTATCTTCTAGCGAGTGATAAGACATAGCCACAAACCTTCCGCCTGTGTTTAAAACATCTGGCACTTGCTCAAGCATCTCCTCTATCACCTTCAGCTCTTCATTCACTTCTATTCTCAATGCCTGAAATACTTGCGCATAATATTTAGCATATTTTCCGCGAGGAGCATATGCCTCTAAAACTTGCTTTAAATCATCAATCGTTTTAAACTTCTTATTAACACGTTCGGAAACAATCCTTCCCGCTAATGTTTTGGCGTTTTTAACCTCTCCATAAATGCCAAATATTTTATGAAGCTCCCTTTCCGAGTAACCATTGAGTATTTCAGCAGCAGTTAATTCACCCGACTGATCCATCCTCATATCTAATTGACCATGAAAACGAGTAGAAAACCCACGGTTTGGCTCATCAATTTGATGTGAAGAAACGCCAAAATCCCCAAGTATTCCATCAACTTTGTCAATACCATAAAATCTCAGGTACCTCTTTAAGTATCTGAAATTCGCCTGAACGAAAGTAAACTTTCCTGAAGCTTCAAAAGCTTTTGCATTTTGACTTGCTTCTTCGTCCTGATCAAAGGCATACAAATGCCCTTCCTCCAGCTGATCTAATATTCTTTTTGTATGTCCTCCCCCTCCGAAAGTGAGGTCCACATAAATGCCTTTCGGGTTAATTTTTAATGCTTGAATACACTCTTCCAGCATGACTGGTGTGTGGTACTCTTGGTTGTTTTCCCCGTTGTTATTCATCTAAAAATTTTTGAGCTAGTTCTGAGTATTCTTCTGAGTCCTTAATAAGGTAATCTTCATATATTTCAGGGTTCCAGATCTCAATTGTACTCCCCACCCCCACTATAATAGCTTCTCTTTCAAGACTTGCATGCAATAGCATGGATTTTGGGATCAAAAATCTCCCCGCGTTATCTAGCTCAACGGTAGAAATACTTCTAAAAAAATTTCTTTTCAATCTTCGTTGCTCAACGTTGAACTCGCTCAATCCTGAAATTTTACTATGAATTTTCTTATATTCAAGCATAGGGTATACGATAAGGTTCGGTTCGAAACCTTTGCGTAAAACTAATTCGTGCGAAGATACTTCGGGTAGATTGACCTTGATCTTTGCAGGCAAGACCAACCTACCCTTCGCATCTAACTTACACTCGTATTCGCTTGTGAAAAACGCCATAGAGCCTTAGAAAATATAAACCACCACAGCAAAAATAACAAAAAAGATGACATTTCCTACCACATTCCCCCACTTTACTCCACTTTTTATTAAAACTTAATTTCAATGTATCTTTAAAGCATTTAAAAGACTATTTTAAAAAACCATGGACAATATCAAACATGGATTAAATTTAATTTCACCTTCTATTTTCTAGTATTTTTAGTTGCATTTGATATCAAATGAATAATTTGAATTGATTTTTGGAACTTTTTTGAGTTTATTCAAATAAAGTGGGGCATTGTGGGAGAATATTGACTGACTCATACCAAATAGCTGCATTTATCAACCTAGAAATACATCACATAACAGTGAAACTCATCTAAAATGATCGTCTCTAAGTTTTAGGTTTAAATCGATCTTTCGGTAAAAAAGCCAAAACAAATTTCCTTGGGGAAAGGGGTTTGATTTCTTAACGCATAACATCTATAAGGAGATAATAACCATAATCCAATAAAAAAGGTAATCTAAAAGATTACCTGACTGACCTATTAATACAAACTGCGTATCAATTTGTCTCGATCAATTATTTTTTTGTATCCTCGGATATTAACTGCACAGAAGTCTTCAGGTCTTCTATATTATTGAATAGATACTCGTGAGCATATTCATTGATCAATTCTGGGTCAATTTCTGATAGTCGCTTCATTGTTTCATTGAGGTTTTTAATCGAATGCTGAATTCTTTCCTTTTTATTTCCCATATTCATATCTATTAATTAAAATAAAAATTTATTATCATAAGATATAATATTTAGCATTAACTATAATGAAATACTCGTCGAATTGTTAAGATTGATCGATGGAATTATTTCTAACTATAGAAAATGATACATGAATGATAATTCATCTACCCTTTAAGTGCGCTCTTAAAAGCTTAAACAGAGTTAAACAGGGTCTACTTGAATTTAACTTTGACATAAAAAACATAACTATTTCATGACGAATAAAGCAAAATGAGGGGTCAAAGATCAATTTGAGCTTATTTTCACAATAAGTATTGCACTGATTTTAAATTTAAAAAACACCAATACCTCACTTTTGCTAGAATCCTTAAAAACCGAGGTATTGAATTTATATATAAAAGGATAAGTGTACTTCAAAACACTTTAAACAAGGGTTTTTGTCATTTTTTTTAATTCAGGGAGACCCTAAATAGCTGTTAGATAGCTGCTTAAATTCTGATTTGCAACGCAGACATAGTCTCCATTATGGTGAGTAGGAAACTAGGATTTAAGTGGCTAAATGACTGTTAGTTATGGTTTGCATCAAATTTCTATTGCATCATTCGGGTTAAACAGAAGACCAAGTATCAAATCTTAACGGTCATATCCATAACCTTTTGAAATAAATCAATTCCATTAATTTGTAGATTTATTGAATCAGTTATGTAATCAATACAGAATAAAGCATTGCCTGAATCAATATCATCGCATTTTTAGACATAAAAAGCTACAGATTACCACATAATCCAGTTATTACTAAAGTTAATGTCTATAATTTGCCCATACATTTCAGGATTATTAATTAAGTACCTACTTCAATAGATTTAAACGGCTAAAAACATACCAGCTGGTATTTAATACTTTCTTTTGCAACAGTGTGAGTTTGAGAGTGAGTATAGAGAAGGACCTTAATAAATACAGAGCTCAACTACCATTATATACTGCCAGTTCTACCCCCATCTATCGGAATACTAGTCCCTGTGATATAGGCAGCAGACGGGCTTGCAAGAAAACCTGCTAAATAACCGACCTCTCCAGGCAAGGCAAACCTACCAGCTGGAGTACTTTCTTTCATCTCATTCACAACAGTTGCTTTATCTACCCCTTGCTTTTCAACTCGGTTATTAACTATTTCAATTAACCGATCAGTCTCCACAAAGCCTGGCAGAATATTATTAACCGTAATACCCTCCCCTGCCAGTTCATTTGCCAGAGTTTTGGCCCAGCTGGCCATAGCACCTCTTACCGTATTAGAAACACCTAACCCAGGTATAGGAATCTTAACTGAAGTAGAAATGACATTAATTATCCTACCATAATTCTCAGTAATCATATAGGGCGTTAAATACTTAACCAATAAGTGACTCACATGCAGGTGCATGGTAAATGCCTGTTCAAAAGCGCTTAGCTTAGCATCCCTCAATCGTCCCCCAGCTGGCCCACCGGTATTATTGATCAATATATGATAGGACATATCCTGCTCTTTAATGAGAGATTCAATAGATGCCACATTAGTAAAATCAGCTACCATAAAATGATGTTTTTGCCCTGCAGAATTGTCTAATTCGGCAATGAGTTTTTCTAATTTCTCAGCTGACCTAGCCATTAGGGTTACGCTAGCCCCTAAATGAGCCAATTCCCTGGCAATAGCTTCTCCTATTCCTTTGCTGGCACCACAAACCAGTGCAGTTTTTCCTTTTAGATCTATATTCATCCTTCTTCTAAATTAATCAATTTCCTATTCCAATATAACTCATCCCACGAATCGTATTCACTTATACTCCAAGCAATATATCATATACCTGCCGTCCTAGCTATCATTATTAGACACATTTCATACAATTATTAATTAAATATGAAGTTTTTTCCTGAAATTGGAGTCTGAAAAACAATAGGAGCTAAATGAGCATCAGAAGACCTTTTAATTTGCAAAAATGGATTGATGAAAATAGAGATATTTTAAAACCTCCAGTTGGCAATAAGAACTTATATAAAGACGCAGGAGATTACATTGTAATGATTGTAGGGGGACCAAATGCAAGAAAGGATTATCACTACAATGAAACCGAAGAGCTTTTTTATCAAATTGAAGGTGATATCGTCGTTAAAATACAAGAAGAAGGACAAGCAGTGGATATCCCAATAAGAGCAGGGGAAATGTTCCTATTACCTGCTAAAGTTCCACATTCCCCTATCCGATCTGCTAATTCCATAGGGCTTGTGATTGAATTAAAACGTGATAAACCACAAAATGATGGGCTAATATGGTATTGTGATCATTGTAATCACAAACTTCACGAAACCTATTTTAATTTAACGGACATAGAAAAAGATTTTCTCCCTAGGTTCAAACAATTTTATACATCGAAAGATTTAAGAACTTGTAATAACTGTGCCACAGTAATGGACACAGACGAAAGGTTTATTTAAGATGCAAGAAGATTTTAAAAAAGAGGCCTTGGCCAACGACCAAAATGATCCTTTAAAAGATCAAAGACAAAACTTCCATATTCCCTTTGTCAATGGTAAAGAAAGTATCTATTTCTGTGGGAATTCACTTGGTTTACAACCCAAAAGTGCTCGGCCTGAAACTGAGAAAGTATTTTCTAATTGGCAAAAACTGGCAGTTGAGGGACATTTTGAAGGAAAAGATCCATGGATCGATTACCATAAAAGATTCAAAAAACCTCTGGCAGCAATAGTAGGGGCAAAAGAGTCCGAAGTAGTAGCTATGAATAACCTTACGGTTAATTTACACCTTGGCTTAGTTTCATTCTATCGCCCATCTGACAAAAAACACAAGATCATGATGGAAGGTCATGCCTTCCCATCAGATCAGTATGCAGTTGAGTCTCAAGTTTCTTTTCATGGGTATAATCCTGATAATGCCATCATTGAATTAATGCCTTCCAAGAACGAAGAATTGCTAAAAACAGAGGATATTCTTCAAAAACTATCAGATCATGCTGATGAAACTGCTTTACTCCTTTTAGGTGGTTTACAGTATTATACTGGACAACTTTTTGAACTAGAAAAAATTTGCTTATTTGCCAAAGAAAAAGGAATCCGAGTAGGACTGGATTTGGCACATGCTGCGGGGAATGTTCCCTTGCAATTGCATAATTGGGACATTGACTTTGCCGTTTGGTGTAGTTATAAATACTTAAATTCTGGGCCCGGTGCTGTATCTGGTATGTTTATCCATGAAAAACATCACAAGGATTTAACCATTCCTAGGTTTGCCGGCTGGTGGGGACATGATGAGCAAGAACGTTTTCTGATGAAAAAAGGATTTAGCCCGATCAAAAGCGCGGATGGTTGGCAATTGAGCAATGGATCTATTTTAAACATGGCGAGTCATTTTGCTTCCCTACAAATATTTGATGCTGTAGGAATGGCGGCAATCAGGAAAAAAAGCATGGCGATGACTGCTTATTTAGAAAAGCTCATGAAAACATTTGATTTTATCAAAATCATAACCCCTAAAGATCCTCATCAACGTGGTAGTCAATTATCACTATACTTTGAAAAGAATGGCAAAGAAATTTTTAGGCATATCCAAGACCAAGGTGTAATTGCAGATTGGAGAGAGCCTAACGTAATTAGAATAGCTCCTGCACCTTTATACAATACTTTTGAGGAGATTTTCAATTTTTATTATATAATTAAATCCTATAATGCCAAATAGTAAAAAAGACATCATCATATTAGGTGGTGGTTTAGTTGGATCATTGTTATCAATTTATTTGGCTAAAGAGGGCTTTCAAGTAACTGTATATGAAAAAAGGCCTGACCCGCGAATTGAAGATTTAGATGCTGGCAGATCTATCAACCTAGCATTGAGTCATCGCGGAATCAAAGCCTTAACAGAAGTAGGACTTGCAGAAACAGTAAAACCTGAGCTTATCCCAATGATGGGAAGGATTATGCATGATCAAAAAGGGAAAACCAATTACCAAGCTTATGGTAAAAAAGGTCAGTTCATAAATTCCGTCTCAAGAAATAGACTCAATACTGTTTTAGTAAAAGAGGCCATAGATGAAGGAGTCGTATTTTGCTTTGAACATCTTTGTGAAAAAGTAGACACTAGAACCAATGAAGCTTTTATCCGACCAATCAACGGTGGTGAAACTTTAATTACCACGGCTTCATTGATAGTAGGAGCCGATGGCGCATTCTCTTCCATGAGGAGAAGTTTCCAATATGTTCCTGGTTTCAATTTCTCACAAGATTACCTAGAGCATGGTTATTTAGAACTAACTATTCCCCCTACTAAAAATGGTGATTTTGCCTTAGAGAAAAATGGGCTTCACATATGGCCAAGGGGGCATTTCATGTTCATTGCTCTCCCTAACCCTGACAAAAGTTTTACTTGCACCTTATTCTTTCCCTTAAAAGGCGAATTAAGCTTCGAGTCTTTACAGAGCCAAGAAGATATTGCTCAGTTTTTCGAGGAGTTTTTTCCTGATATTGTTCCCATAATCCCGAATGTGGTAGAAGAATTTAAGAAAAATCCAGTCTCATCCTTAGTAACTATTAAGTCCTCACCTTGGACAGTAAACAGGTGTCTAATACTTGGCGACGCCTCGCATGCCATTGTCCCTTTTTACGGACAAGGGATGAATTCAGGTTTTGAAGATTGCTATGAACTAATGAAAATGGCCAAAAGCATGGACTTTGACTGGGATAAACTCTTACCTAAATTTAGCGAGAACAGAAAAAAAGATGCTGATGCCATTTCAAATTTAGCATTAAAGAATTTCATTGAAATGCGAGATAAGGTAGCTGACAGAACATTCTTAAAAAGAAAAAAAGTAGAAGCTGCTCTCCACGACTTATTCCCTGACCTCTGGGTTCCTCAGTATTCTATGGTAACCTTTAGTGATTACAGTTATTCTGACGCAGAATATATTGGTAAATTGCAAGATCAAGTCATGCGTGAAAACAGAGCTATTTGGGAAGATAGAGATCCGACCCCATCAGATTTAGCATTTATTGCAGAGAAGTTTAGTATTCTAATGACAGCCTCTTTGAAAGCTCATCTATAGTATTTTGTTCAGAAGAAGAGATACCGTCGGGGATGTTTGCAAATAAATGCATGGTTTCTGAAACAAACTCTTTTTCATTATGATTTTCTTGAATATGTTCCCTCAAGGCATTAAGGAATTTTTTGTCCCATTTCTCAAGATTATCAATGAGATACCTAAATTCAACCCGAAAAGTACGTGCCAATTCCTCTTCATTTATCGCTAAATTTTCTGCTGCATAATCCTCAGCTAAATTATCCGTAATTAACATGATCCCTTCCCATTCTTCTTTATCTAGCTTACCATCTGCCATACAAACTAATAATGAAGGGAATAAACTGGCTATGTAAATAAACTGCTCTAAGGTAAGCTGGATATTTCTGTTTTTATGATACTCTTTGAATAGTATTTCAATTTGTGATTGCATGGCTATCATAATATGCGTTATTATGTTAAAAATAAGTAAACATTTTTCATTTAACCACCTTTAAATATTACTTTAATGGATGATAATGAAAAAATATAATAAAATTGTTAAAAATTATAACTTTTCCATTAAATGTTAAAACGAAGAATTGTAATAATTGGTTCTGGAATTGGGGGAATTGCTGCAGCAATTAGGCTGGCTATCAAAGGATATGACGTTACAGTGACAGAATCAAACGCTTACCCTGGTGGTAAATTGTCTGAAATTAATGAAAAGGGATTCCGGTTTGACGCAGGCCCCTCTCTATTTACAATTCCACATTATGTTGATGAATTGTTTGAATTAGCAGGGGAAAATCCTAAGGATTGGTTCACCTATAAACGCTTACCTATCATATGTAACTACTTCTATGAAGATGGCACCCAATTAAATGCTTTTGCTGATAATGAACTTTTTGCGCAGGAAATAAATAAAAAAACAGGAGAGCCATCTGAGAATGTTATTAAAGCATTAGAAAACAGCAAGTTTCTCTATCGGTATTTAGGCAATTTGTTTATTAGAAGGCCTATACATTCTATTAAAACATTTATCAGCAAGGAAGCTTTCAAGTCGTATATTAGAATTCCTCGGCTTGATTTCTTTAGAACCATGGATGAAGCCAACAAAAGCTTTTTCAATTCTGATAAAGTCCGTCAATTATTTAATAGGTATGCAACCTATAATGGATCTGATCCTTATTCAACACCAGCTACCATGAATATCATCCCTCATTTGGAATTTAACCAAGGGGCTTTTTTTCCTAAAAAAGGAATGCATGACATTACCCAAAGCCTTTATCAGCTTGCGTTAAGAAAAGGAGTTAATTTTGAATTTAATCAGAAGGTTTCTAACATCCTTGTTAAAAACAAAAGAGCTGTGGGAGTAACCATAAACAATGAAGACTTTCATTATGACGCTGTAGTTTCCAATATGGATATAGTCAATACTTATCGGAAACTTATCCCAAAAGAAAAACAACCTAATTTTCTTTTAAATCAACCTAAATCAAGCTCTGCTTTGATTTTTTATTGGGGAGTTAAAGGATCTTATAAAAATTTAGACTTGCATAATATCTTTTTCAGTGAAAACTACGAGTCAGAATTTGATCACATTTTTAATCAAAAAGACCTCTATGAAGATCCAACAGTATATATCAATATAACGTCAAAATGCAAGGCAGATGATGCACCTAAAGGACATGAAAATTGGTTTACAATGATTAATGTCCCTAATAATGATGGACAAGATTGGGATTTATTAATCGAGATTGCAAGACAAAATATCATTCAAAAAATCAATAGAATACTTCAAATTAACCTCAAAGACCTCATTGTTTATGAACGAATATTGGATCCCATTTCTATAGAAACAAAAACTAGTTCTTCCAGAGGAGCTCTGTACGGAAATAGCTCTAACAATCGATACTCTGCCTTCTTAAGACATGCCAATTTCTCCAGAAAAATAAAAAATCTCTACTTTTGCGGAGGAAGTGTACATCCTGGTGGTGGGATTCCTTTGTCACTATCCTCGGCTAAGCTGGTCGCTGACCATTTTCCAAAGAATCATTCGAAATAACATGATACTTCTCATATAGATCATAGATTACCTTCACATAGTCCACAGGTTCTATTCCTTTACAATAACCATATTTCACAACTGGGTCATTGTAAAACTTTGGTTTTGATTTCTTCAATAAATATTTAGAAACAACTTCCCATTTCTGTGCATCATCATGGTACTTCAATGCTAAACGATAGGCATCTTGAATGTGCCCTTGCCCAATGTTATAAGATGCTAAAATAAACTTCTTTCTTTCTTCAGAGTCATCTATTTTATTTTCCCACAAAGAACTAATCCACTCAATATGCTTAATCCCTGCCTTAATACTCGTTTGCGGATTGGTTAGGTCAGAGTAGCCATATTGTTCCCCAGTACTTGGTAATAATTGCATTAGTCCTGTGGCGCCAGCCCAAGAAACTGCGTTTTTATCAAACTTTGACTCTTTAAAAATTTGTGCGGCCAATAAACGCCAATCCCAACCAATATCTTCTGCCGCCTTTTTAATCAAATCATCGTATGGAGATAGCTTACCGCCTTTAATAGAAGAATAATCACTCTTTGCCCTAAGAACACTTTCTCTTCTATTTTTAAAGTATTTATTATGAATCACATGATAATCAACATTCTTTTTCATCTCTCTTAACCAATTATTTAAGGTATCTAACAACACTGGAGAATTTTTCCTGACACCCCAAGCTATTCGTTGAGAAAAACTTACTGCTGTGTTTACATCCAGATTAGGATAATAGAATGAATTAACTCTTGCGATATCCTCCTCTGCAATTGTATAATCAATTTCGCCTTTTGACACCATCTCAATCAAATCTTCAGTATCAAAAGAAGGATCTTCTTCTACTATTTCAATATCTGCCCCTATCTCTTCTGATAAGTTATGAAGCCTATCTACATAGGTTGTACTATTCCTTACTGATACTTTTTTATCAATCAAAGAAACAGGATCTTTGATCAATTTACTGTTAATTTCGTGTAATTTGAGCTTTCTCCAGTTATCTGGTTTCCTTTGGATCAGCACCAATTTGACCAGTTTATGATAATCCGTAAAAGAAATTCGCTTTGTTCTTTCCTTAGTAATAGTCAAGTTATAAGCCAAGATATCCCCCCTACCTTCTTCCAGCTTTTGAAAACCTTCTTTCACACTTGGTGTAGCATCTACCTTTAGTTGTAATCCATGGGCTTTCGCAAATCGCTCTAGCAACTCATACTCAAAACCCATGGGCTGGCCTTTATACAAGAACATCCCTGTAGAACTATTATCAACTATTGCTGTAAAATAACCTCTTTTGATAATTTCCTGAAAATCAACGGATACCTGTTGTTCTAAGATAGGCTCTACGTGCATGCTAGGTTTTTTTTCAACCTCTTGACAACCGATAAACGAGCCGAGCAATAAACACCATCCTACAATATGTTTAATTAAACTCAATTTGATCATAACTTTCAAAATGCCAATAAAAATTGAATAATGCAAGTTTCTATACTTACTTGAACTCATCTATTCGACAAAGGTTATCATTAAGGTGCTAGATGTTTAAAAAGTCTAATATTAAAAGACCAATAGATAACCTCAATGAGATCAATTAATTACAAAACCAAATGTATAATCCCCTTTACCTGAATAACTCGGGGTACTCGACCAGTGAAATAATTATTAGAAAAGCTAAATGGTTAACTATCAACGTAATCTATTCAGTAGAGTAAAATTGACATTCCTCACATTTGGACTATGTCGATTCTTAAGTATTTCATCATAAAACTAAGTAAAACCAATTACTTATTACGCAAGGTCATGGTTTGTCATGAATAATGCAGATTAACTCGTATATGTATTGGACTTTTAGGAGAAAATCATAGGTAGGTAGTTGTTAGACCGTTGTTTAAATTCTTATTTGCAACGCAAGCAGGGCCTCCATTATGGCAAGTAATACACTCATTTATTTTTCATCAAATGCAATGTTTTAAACACCAATTTACACTATATTTATGAATGTGAATTAATTATGTAGATAATGAAGACAATTTTGAAATTACCGACCACAGCTATGGCAGTAGATTTCAATAAAAAGATTGCAGTAGGGCTCTTTAAAGGAGATGTAACTTTTGAAGATTATAAAGAAATGCTTTTAGCTGGTGCTGAACTTGCCAGACAAGGTCGGATCGACAGCATCTTAATGGACAGAAGGCAAGTAGGAAAACTGGATGCTCAATGTAGAATTTGGGTTAAAAATGAGTATTTCAAAAACCACATTAAGCCAATTGTCCCTAAAATGAAAAGGGTGGCTGTAGTACAATCTAATTCAATGATTGGACAAATCTATGGAAATACCATATATAAAACTTTGTCCCTGATTTATCCTAATCTAGCGTTCAAAAATTTCAAGAATGTAAAAAGTGCCATGAAATGGATTGAGTTGAAAGAACAACCGGTCACCATGGTAGCTGAAGATTTTTTAGATTCTCAAGAAAAAATCTTAGCAGAGCAACAAGCTCTATTAAAAGATTACAGTGATAGAAACAAAGAAATTAACAAAAAGAGGGAAATTATCAGAGAAAGTAACCGAAAACAAAAAGAATTAGCTTTACACGATGATATAGAGGAATCTAAAACATCCTTTTTTGATAAAGTTTTTCAAGTTCTCTTCCCGCATTCCAAGCAATGAACCAACCTAGACACAGTACCCCTGCTGAAAAGCTACTACGCTCGCAGAAGAGTGCGGGGTATCTATGGACAATAATTTAATGATCAACTCGGCTTCTCAGCAAATTTAGCGCTCACGGAAGAGTCGTGTCTCGTCGTAAAATAAGTTTTACAGAATGAACCAACCCCGACCCAAGGGTACGGGGTATCTATGGGCAATAATTTAATGATCGACTCAAGAGTCGGGGAATTAATATCCCTTAGGGATTCAAAAGCATAGTCATGCAATAATAAATTTACAATTGGAGGTGTCCGATTAGGGAATTATACCAATTTATGTTTGAAGGAGCGTATAAGATATTTTAGTACATTTGATTTGGACAAAACGACTCCATGCAAGGACAAAAAACACAAGTATAGCATCGCTATAGTGAGTATTTTTAAAGCATGGCAAATAATGAACCAACCCCGACTCAGTGTCTCTGCTGAGAAAGCTACGGCGCTCGCAGAAGGGCGTGAGGTTGGTTCTTTTTTTTACTTTGATCTACTTAAAAGTCTATAAGTGAATCACCTCATCATAAGCAGCAGCAGTAGCTTCCATTACCGCTTCTGACATGGTAGGATGTGGGTGAACTGCTTTTAAAACTTCATGTCCAGTAGTTTCTAATTTTCTTGCAGTAACTGCCTCAGCAATCATTTCGGTAACGTTAGCTCCTATCATGTGACAGCCTAACCATTCACCATATTTGGCATCATAAATTACCTTTACAAAACCATCTTTAGCTCCTGCTGCACTCGCTTTACCTGAAGCAGAGAAAGGGAACTTCCCAACCTTTACTTCATAACCTGCTTCTATAGCTGCTTTTTCTGTATAACCAACAGATGCAATTTCAGGAGAACAGTAAGTACAGCCAGGGATGTTATTATAATCCAAAGGCTCAGGATTGTGTCCTGCAATTTTCTCAACACAAATAATTGCTTCAGCCGTAGCCACGTGTGCAAGTGCAGGGCCTTTTACAATATCACCTATTGCAAAAACTCCGTCTACATTAGTTTTATAAAAATCATCCACAATCACTCTGCCCCTATCAGTCTTAACACCAACTTGCTCTAGGCCAATATTTTCAATATTGGTAGCAACTCCGACCGCGGAAAGAACAACGTCACAGTCTAAAACTTCTTCTCCTTTTTTCCCTTTTACGGTCACTTTACAACCTTTCCCTTTAGTATCCACATGGGTTACTTCAGCATTGGTCATAATTTTAATCCCGTTCTTTTTAAATGTCCTAGCCAATTGCTTACTTACATCTTCATCTTCTACGGGAACTATATTGGGCAAGTACTCCACAATTGTCACTTCTGTACCTATCGCATTATAAAAATAAGCAAATTCAACACCAATGGCTCCAGAACCAACTATCACCATTTTAGCCGGTTTTTTATCCATCACCATTGCTTTGCGATAGCCTATAATCTTTTTATCATCTATTTTCATGGTAGGTAATTCCCTAGCCCTACCACCTGTAGCTAAAATTATGCTATCAGCAGTGTAGTCAGTCTTTTTACCATCTGCACCAGTAACTTCTACCGTTTTATTTCCTTTTAACTTACCAAATCCAGCAATGTGATCAATCTTGTTTTTCTTGAACAAGAATTGAATCCCTTTACTCATACCATCAGCAACTCCCCTACTCCTCTTCACCATTCCAGAGAAATCGGCAGAAGCATCCTTTACCTCTATTCCGTAATCTTGTGCATGATTAATATATTCAAAGACTTGTGCACTTTTTAACAAGGCTTTTGTAGGGATACATCCCCAGTTCAAACAAATTCCACCTAATTCATCTCTTTCTACAACCCCTACTTTCAATCCCAATTGAGATGCCCTAATCGCAGCTGGGTAACCTCCAGGGCCACTTCCAATTACAATAAGATCATATTTTGTTGCCATATCTATTTCCTTGGTTTATTTAATTCTGCTGCAAGATAAGTAACAAGTCATTTATTAACCGTTTAATCAGCATAGAATTGTCAAAACAGTTATACAATAGGTAGTAGAAATATTTAAATGTGAGGAATATTGATCGGTGAGTACACTGTGGTAAGCATCAGGGTTTCTTTTTTTTGTTAATAATTGAGCGATGCTGATTGCCCGTTCACATTACTTGCTTCCAAAATACATGAAGTAGCTACAAAGCGGTCTATAACAAATCTTACTTAAGTGAAATTTATGATTCAGTTCATTAGACATTATCACGGTTGGTTTTGTATAGACCAAACTCCTTCTAAATTCTACTTTTCTGAGTCTATCAAGGTAATTATTTGTTGATAAACTTGAGTAAAAAAGTAATCATAATCATGCTACTAGACAGTCCAGTAATGTTCAAGACCAAATTTGTTAATCGGGTCGACACCGAAGAAGCACTTGATATCCTTCGAACGGGGAAGTGTACAGGTAGATCCAACCAATAGTGATTTCCAGCGTTTTTTACCAGCCGCCTTAAGGTAAAAATCAACACTCATTTGGCAAAGTTCTTTAAACAGGCTTGCTTTGACCTTTTTTCTAGCCTTGGGGAAAGCAGCTCCTGTTACCGGGCAGGGCAAAAGCTCACCAAACCTACCTGAGGGCAAGTTGAATTCAACCGGTTCTTTGAACAAATGAAGGGTTCCTATAACTACATTAGGAAAAGGAAGGGAACGGTTTCTGGTAGAAGAATTTTTACTGTAAGCAAACTGCTGTGCAATAGTGGGGGAATATAAAAAATCAAAGATTTTTTATAGGTGATACTGAAGGTTTTACCCTGTTGGGTTTTCGCCCTTTTTTTATAAAAAATATTGTTTTTTTACTCCTTTAAGTTAATCAAAACCCACATCATATACAATCTAATTTAACATCGTTTTTTACTTAAGTTAAGTGCATTACTCGCGCACCACGCTAAATTCTCACCGCGACGGCTTACTGTGCCAACCCACCTAAACGCATAAAAATGAATATCTTTTTTCTCGGATGCTAGTAATTACTAAATATGTATTTCGCATTATTAATGACAAAATCTTACCTGAAATGCAGAGGCTATGAATGCAGAAAAGGGTAGGTAAATATCACTGTACTAAAATTTGCTCATATTAGGATAAAATGTTCCGTCTATTGCAGGAGGGATTGAGTGGTTTGTTTGAGCCCGAAATGGCCTTTTGGGGAGGGTGGCGAGTAATGAAAGCCCGGCCTTTAGGCCTGCCCTAATTTGTGAAAATCTGATCAATATAAGTATTAGAAACCATTCCCAAACACTGCCAAATAGAATTATAGATTCAAATATTCAGGTAAAAACCAGATTGTTACTTAACTTCGTTGAAATTTTTTATAAGACTCACTTATGAAGTTATTAGAAGGAAAAACTGCACTGATTACTGGTGCCTCAAAGGGAATAGGGAAAGCAATTGCCCAAAAGTATGCTGCGGAAGGCGCAAATATCGCTTTCACATATCTTTCTAGTGTTGAGAAAGGTCAGGCACTGGAAAAAGAATTGACTGATTTAGGAATTAAAGCAAAAGGTTATCGATCGGACGCCTCTGATTTTGCTGCTGCTGAAGAATTAATAGCTGCTGTAGTTACTGATTTTGGTAGATTGGATGTTTTGATCAATAATGCAGGAATCACCAAAGACAACCTCTTAATGAGGATGAATGAAGAAATGTGGGATCAGGTAATTAATATCAACTTAAAATCTTGCTTCAATACGGTAAAAGCTGCTACCAGGACTTTTATGAAGCAAAAAAGTGGTTCTATCATCAATATGACTTCTGTAGTTGGTGTAAAAGGAAACGCTGGCCAAGCGAATTATGCAGCTTCTAAAGCTGGTATTATAGGTTTTTCTAAGTCTGTTGCTTTGGAATTGGGTTCTAGGAATATTAGGTGCAATGCGGTAGCTCCTGGTTTTATAGAAACTGAAATGACAGATGTTTTAGACCCTAAGACTGTACAGTCTTGGAGAGACGCTATTCCTTTGAGAAGAGGGGGACAACCGGAAGATGTTGCAGAATGCTGTGTATTTTTAGGCTCTGATAGGTCTTCTTATATTACTGGCCAAGTATTGCAAGTAGATGGCGGTATGCTCACCTAGTAGCTAATTGATTGGTTAACAAGGTTTTTTTGCCTGATCTATGACCAGTTATAGAAATATATGAAAAGAATAATGCTAATTCTTTTACGAGAAAGCAAAACTTAATTATACTTGAATGCCGTTATGAACTTAACGGCATTTTTATTACTGTATGAATTCAACAGAACTGATTTTCACAAATTCACCTTGGTGGATTGCAATTGCAATTTTAGTAGGCATAGGTTATGCCCTGCTTTTATATTCTAAAAACGGCCCTTGGAGTGCTTCAGTAAAAAAGATCCTCTTTGTATTGAGGGCATTGGCCATTTCCACTATTGCTTTTCTGCTTATTAACCCTTTATTAAGAAGCACAAAAAATACCACTATCAAACCACTGGCAGTTTTGTTATTGGATAATTCCTCTTCTATACCGGCCTCTATTGACCAATCTGCTATAGATGATGCTTTTGAAGAAATAAAAAAGGTCAAAACACAGCTGGTCAATCAGGGATTTGAGGTAAAAGTAAGGTCACTGGATAAAGAAGTTGACAACCTAGACAGTGTAAAACACAATTTTGAATCTTCAAATTTAACCAAATACTTAACGGATCTTAAGGATCAATATGATGGCAGGGAAATAGCGCTATCTGTATTAATGAGTGATGGGATCTACAACTTGGGGCTTTCCCCTGATTATCAAAATTTCCCAATGCCTATCTACACGGTGGGTTTAGGGGATACCATTCCTAAAAAGGATTTAATCCTTAAAAATATAAGGTATAATAAAATTGCTTATTTAGATAATCAGTTTCCACTGGAAGCAGAAATTTTGCAGAATGGTTTTAGCGGCGAAACCGCTAGAGTTTCCCTCAGGAAAAACGGAAAAGTAATTGACTCTCAAAATATTTCTTTTGATCAAAATACAAGCTTTCAAACGGTCAGGTTTATCACTGCGGCAGACAAGGAAGGTCTACAACGTTATGCAATTACCATAGGGGCAATTGACGGAGAGCAATCTACGGTAAATAACCTGAAAGATGTATATGTAGATGTCATTAGCAACAAAGATAAAATCCTCATTTTGGCCAGCTCTCCACACCCAGACATCAAGGCAATCAAACAAGTACTGGAAACTAATAAGAATTATGAAGTATTTACCTTTATTCCAGGGGTCAATGCTTATGATGATGAAGATTACAGTTTAGTCATTGCTCATCAGCCCTTTGCGGGGAATAGTGTAATGGATAGAAAAATCACTGAATTAAGAAAAAAAGAAATTCCTATTTGGCACATTCTCGGAAAACGGACTGACCTCCAAAAATTTAATGAGACCAACAGTACTTTAGAAGTGACACAAACTAGGGGGCAGTTTGACAAGGTGGGTGCTGTACTCAACAATTCTTTCGGAAAGTTTACCCTAGAAGATATTAGCACCAACACTTTATTGGAATTACCTCCGATCAATGTCCCTTATGGTGAATACAGACTAAAATCCCCCGCTGAAATAATCCTCAAACAACGGATAGGAAGTATTGAAAGTGATCGGCCTTTGCTCTTAGTAAATAACAGGACAGATATCAAAGAAGCAGTGATGCTAGGCACGGGATTTTGGTCATGGAAAATCATGGAAGCTTCTCGACTGGACGAAACAGTCACTTTCAATAATATTTTCGCGAAGCTTATCCAATTTTTAAGTACCAAGGAAGATAAAAGGAAATTTAGAGTAGTGACTTCTCAAGAAGAATATAATGACTCTGAAAATGTTATTTTTTATACTGAAACTTATAATAATATCTACGAAAAGATATTCGATATTCCCGTTACCTTAAAACTCACTAACGAATTAGGTGAAAGTAATCAATATGCTTACATTACCTCAAAAGCTAATGCTGGTTATAAAATTGGCGGCCTTGATCCTGGCGCTTATCGGTATGTTGCGACTACTGATTTAAATGGTAAAAAGCTACAAGCCACTGGTGGGTTTAGCGTGGTTAAATTACAAATAGAATCTGTTAATCTAACCGCTGATTTCAACCTACTCAAAAGGTTATCTGATAAATCTGGTGGTCAGTTTTATACTGCTCAAGAAATCCCTGAATTAGCCGCTAACTTACAGACTAAAGCTGCACAGGGGGTAATTACCTCAGAAGATGATTATTCTCAGATCATAGAATTGAGGTGGGTATTGCTCTTAATAGTTGCTCTCATCAGCGCTGAGTGGTTTATCAGAAAATATAGTGGGGGGTATTGAGGAGTTAGATTCTAGTTTTTTTTATCTATCTAAAATAGATTGGTAGTTATTTATGCCAAAACCAAATGAACCAACCCAGGCCCAGTGCCTCTGCTAAGAAAGCTACGGCACTCGCAGAAGGACACAGGGTATCTATGGTAATAATTTAACCAGAATGATGCAATAGAAATTTGATACAAACCATAACTAACAGTCATCTAGCCATTTAAATCCTAATTTCCTACTCACCATAATGGAGACTATGTCTGCGTTGCAAATCAGAATTTAGGCAGCTATCTAACTGCTATTTATGATTTTCTCTTAAAAGTCTAATGCATCATTCGGGTTTAATCCCTAAGGGATATTAATTCCCCGACTCTTGAGTCGATCATTAAATTATTGCCCATAGATACCCCGTACCCTTGGGTCGGGGTTGGTTCATTGATCGACTCAGCACCTCAGCAAGGTAAGCTTTAGCGCTCACAGAAGAGTCTTGAGTGCCCAACTAGGGAATTAATATCCCTTGGATTTTAAATAAAGTACTGCTGATAGAAAGTATCAATGGATCTATAAGCAAAATTGATGTTAACAAGTGTTTTTTTCTTTTATTTTTGTGTCTTCAAAAACGAATCAAATGATTGAATTAGCAGAAGACAACTTAAAGGAAATAGTAGAAAACAATGAAATGGTGATGGTGCAATATGGGGCTACTTGGTGTGGCAACTGTAGAATTACCAAACCTAAATTCAAAAGATTAGCCAGTGAAAATGAGGCGATTAAATTCATCTATGTAGATGCTGAGAAATTACCTAATTCAAGAAGTTTAACGGAAGTTAAAAACTTACCAACATTTGCCGCTTTCAAAAATGGTGAATTAGTCAATACTATTGCTGGAAATAAACCATCTATCATAACTGAATTGCTAAATGAGATTACCAATAATTAAACACGTAATAGAGTTTATAGATCAGAATGACGAGGATTGGGTGGTTGAAACCTTAGAATTGTTGGAGCATTTAACGGAAGCAAAAGGCATCAAAGATGAGGAACTTGATGTAATAGGAGAATTACTTTCAAATTTATCTGGTGCACTAGAAGTAAGTCAAGATATTAAATCAGGAACGCCTCAGAAAGAAGCACTAAATGGCTTCATGAAAAGAGTAATGGGATCTATAGATTAGTCTTTCCATAAAATTGCCTTTTATCAAAAGAGTGATTGTGACGCTCTTTTCCATCTTTGAGAAGGGGTTTTGTTCTTAAATACCGTGATTGGTAGAAGAAGGTTTATGCCTTTAGAGTCATCCTGACAATGAACCAACCCCGACCCAAGGGTACGGTGTATCTATGGGCAATAATTTAATGATCGACTCAAGAGTCGGGGAATTAATATCCCTTAGGGATTCAAAAAATAAAAGAGAAAGAGCTTTAATAGCTCTTTCTCTTTTAAAACTTTAGGGATTGTCATGAAAAATATGACACTTTGTTCTATTGAAAAACGTCCAAATTTGTGACTCCATAAATCAACTCAAATAGGGGAAATAACCAAGAAACGTATATCTATTATTTATTGTACTTACCTGGCTTACCCCACTTTCATGGTTCATATAATCTATAAGGATACAACCCAAAGCAACACTAGGTAAATAAAATACCATATCCGCGACACCTCCTAATTAACATTCGCAAATACCTAAAGACCTGAGCTCGATTTTAAAAAGCAGGAAGTCCAACCATCAATAGCTATACAAGCTTGTCCTTCTCTTCCAAATTCACACAATTGTACAGGAGGGTTACCACCATTTACTTTCTGTTGTGCTACTTTACTTAATGAGTTAATTCCTTCAAAATTTGCTTAATCAAAATCGTTTTTATTTAATGAATTTTATCAAATATCATATTGTTCATAACGGTCTAGGTGAAAAAAAGTATTCATTGAATTAGAGTTTATCATGCCATAATGATTATAGCTATTTTATTTCCCATTGACTGAAGTTTAACAAGCAAATAATCAAGTCCTATATCTTTCTTTAGCAATTTCATTGACACCAAAATGTAGAGATCAAAAACAATCAAATCAATACATCCTAATTCGCTTCTTGTCTGATTCATGCATTAATATTGTGGTATGCGAATCATTACTTGGAATTGTAATATGGCTTTCAGGAAAAAATGGGAACACCTTCTTAATCACCAGCCTGATATTTTAATCATTCAGGAGTGTGAGCACCCATCGAAATTTAAAGAAAGCGAAGAGATCCCAAATATCAACGAATTCTTATGGATAGGCGAAAATCAAAATAAAGGAGTAGGGATTATTTCTTTTAACAACTATCGTGTTTCATTGGCAGATTATTACTCACAAGAATTCCAATATGTTATTCCTGTAAATGTTTCAGGTGATTTAGATGCTACACTGTTTGCAATTTGGGCAATGCCCCATAAAATAAAGTCAAAGGGATATGTGGGACAAGTATGGCGTGCTATCCAACATTACAAGGAACACCTTGTGGACGATACCATTCTAGTAGGTGATTTTAACAGTAACCAGCAATGGGATTCTGACCGGAAAAATGGAAACCATACAGATGTAGTTGAATTCCTAAGTAAGTTTGAGATAGAGAGCCTATACCATTCACTTAAAAATGAAGGTCATGGTAAAGAGCAAGAGCCCACTCTATATCTGCTAAAAAATCTATTAAAGCCCTATCATATGGATTACTGTTTTGTATCCAGTAGTTTAATTAACAAAAAGACTAATTTGCAAGTAGGTAGATACAATGGTTGGATACCTTATAGTGACCATATGCCAGTAATTATTGATCACTTAGGTTATTCTTAAATGGCCGTTGTTTAAAAGGTGTTTTTTTGGAAAATCAAGCTATTTCTCTTCATCTCAACCTTTACAATTTCATCATTGTATCAGGCATTTTACAGTCATTTATCATTTCCATTATTTTATTCTTTCTTAAAAAGACTCTTGGAATTGGAAGCAAACTCTTGGCTACGGCACTATTGATCATCAATTTACATTTATTCAGCTTATTACTAATTGATCTAGATTTAGAAGTAAAATACCCATACCTTCTATGGTTTCCATGGAACTATATCACTGCCTTAGGACCTATCATTTATTTTTTTACTCTTTCACAAACAGATGAAAATTTCACTCTAACAAAGAAATGTGTTCCACACTTTATCCCAGTTTTAATAGAACTGATGATACATCTAAGAGAAGTAATTAATTCAATACACCATACCTATATCCCTTATAAATCACCTTTATATTTCCCTATCCATCTAATCATTTATTTATGGGCAGGTTTAAGTACCTATTATTACCTAGGTAAATCACTTCAATTAATTAAAAAACATGAGCAATGGTCACTCAATAATTTCTCCAACTTAAAGGAGATCACACTTGACTGGCTACTGCAGTTATTTCAATACTTCAGGTATATATGGCTCTGTTGGATTCCATTTGTGATCATGGTATTGATCGATATCTCCTTTAACATTGGTCATCTGATTTTTGCTATTATGCTTTACTTACTTGCCTTCTGCATTAGCTACCTTAGCTATTGGATTGGCCTGCAAGGGCTTTTTAAAATGAATTTCGAATGGAAAAGGCAAGCATCTGTAAAACCAAAGAGTAAAAGCTATGCACACCTGTCAGATGAGCAGACTATCGAGTATCTTGATAAAATCAAGTATTCTATGAATAGGGAAGAATTTTTTAAAGATGAAAATCTAACACTTAGAACGCTATCTAAAAAGATTAATATAGAACCCAACTTGATTTCTTATTTAATCAACTCTTATCTTAATCAAAATTTCTTTGAATACATCAATTCTTATCGAGTTGCCTATGTTAAAGAAAAATTAGTGGACCCTCAGTTCCAGCATTATAAAATTATTGCTTTAGCTTATGAAGCTGGATTCAGTTCTAAAGCTACTTTTAACAGAGTATTCAAAAAACAGGTAGGCATTTCTCCTATTGAGTTTAAAAAACAAAGTGGTGAATCCCTTGATTTAGGCTCTTAATAAATACTTTAATTTTCTTTTTATTGAATGATCTATTGATTTCCAAATTACTGGATTTACATCGAGATCTTCTGCAAGAGACCTTGTTGCCATTTAGATGAGCAACAGATGATGGGATCAATGAACCAACCCCGACCCAAGAGTATAATGTTATTAAGTTAAACATTTTGGGGGCTGAACCGGGCTTTCAGCTATATCTTTTTCTTATCAGAAAAAGGATGCCGCTTCTATCCCTGCCCCAGATTCCGTTTCCTTTTGCATTAGCTTAATAGCATTGTACCCATGGATAGGGGTATCTATGGGCAATAATTTAATGATCGACTCAAGAGAGTCGGGGCGCCCGGCCAGGGGAATTAATATCTCATAGGGGTTAAAATATAGAATGTTGGTAATTCCCCCATTTAGCTGCTGAAATCATAAAAACAAGGTTGTGAAGCCTTAAACAATCATGATTTTTGGAACTAAAAAACGCAAGGTCTCTTGCAGAAGACCTTGCTGAGTTGAAAGCTGCTTTTGTAACCCAACAAAGTAAAATTAAGGTCTCAACCTACCTGTTGAGACGAATAAGACCATTTTATCTTATTTATTTGTAATCAAAATAACTTTAGTCAAATGATAATAAAACTCATATTCACATTACTTTCTTGCCTTTGCTTTGTTAAGCTAAGTGCTCAAAATCCACAACGCTTTAATGAAATAGAAAAAGCCAGCTCACAACCTAATCAAGTAAAATGGCTAGACATTTCACCTCAGGATCTCCTAGTTTTTAACCGCATTTCTTCCAATTTAACAGAAGTAAGGGTTCTCTTTTTAACTGATTGTCAATTAAAGGAATTACCGACTGGAGTGCTTGATTTACAAAAATTAGAGTTATTAAAATTACAGGGAAATCAGTTGACTAATCTTCCCAAGCAATTGATCACTCTTACACAAATAGAGGTCATTAACCTTAGGGCTAATCGTTTCAAAAAACTACCAGAAATACTAAAAAAGTTACCACTTTTACGAGAGCTGGATTTGGGAGATAATATAGGCCTAGATATTTCACAGGCAGTAAATGTGATGTCAAACATTGACAAATTAGACAAACTCTATCTAGATGGAAATGATCTGCAATCTTTGCCAGATCAGGCAAAAAAATTGACGTCACTGGAAGAAATCGATTTAGGGAATAACCCGAATTTGAATTTAAAACAAGCTTTTCAAATTCTTTCTAATCTTAGCAAATTAAATGTGCTAGATTTAAAGCATAACACTTTGAAAAAACTCCCTAAAGAAATTCAACTCTTGTCAAACATCAAAGGTTTGGCAATGGATGAAAATAAAAACATTCACCTCAAGAGTTTAAATAAATACTTGACTCAGATGAATCAGCTCAAAGTAGTCCTGCTAAGGAATAGTAAGCTAACCAAACTCCCAAAAAAATTGAATGGTTTCAACAAATTGTCTTTATTAGATTTAAGTCAGAATAGCTTCAGTAAACAAGAACAGGATAGAATTCATGCTGAACTTCCTAATGTGAAAGTAATTTTTTAATTGATTCCTTATCTCTAATATCAATTTATGTTAATAGGTTGGCATAACATACATTGATTGACTTTTCTAATAGAAATTGTAGCCTTTATAATTTGCCAGTAAATAGTTCTTGTCTTTATTTGCTATCTCATAAAGACAAGAGGTCTCACATGCTTGAACTTATCAAAACCCAAATAGGTAGACTAAGAATTATTGCTTTTGCTGAAGGTGTATCTTTTCTGTTAATTTTATTTGTCACCATGCCATTAAAATATGGCCTTGCCATGAACGGTCCCAATAGGGTTATTGGAATGGCTCATGGTTTGTTATTTGTTCTTTATGTCTTTTTGGTCATACAAGTTTCCATCATGCAAAGCTGGAATTTCAAAAAAGTATTCTTGGCCCTGTTAGCTTCCATCATCCCGTTTGGGACATTCTGGGCTGATAAGAAACTTTTTACATAATAGACAATACCTTAAGGTTTTGTATTAGCTAAAGGTTAATATGATTTACTTTTTATATCATAATTTAGGGACATTAATCAATTTCCATAATTATAATAGTTAGCTAAAACACTAACTAAAACGGCTTGGGATGATAAATAAGGACTCAAATGTCCTAACTTGACAACAACCCTTCTTAGTTGGCCTGAAATTCATTTTTAATGATAATTTGAGTATTATTACTTATTATATCAATTAAGAAACATATTATCTATATAGCTCTGTTTGGCTTTTTGCTACATCCTTTCAATAAATTTTTATTGCGGCCTTGGGTGCATCAATCAGAGTTAGTTGAAATATTCACCATTTTCGTTAATTCATTACCGAATTTTCTAGAAGCAGTCTTGGGAACTTTTGTAATTACGGGGAATTTATTCTTATTAAAAAGAAGGGTTAAGGTAATGGAAAAACTAAATGATCAAACTATTTACCTCATTGCCACTCTTGCAGCAGCAGTTTATGTAATCCTTCAAGAATTTAAAATCCATAATTTAGGAGGCGCAAATACTTACGATCCGTACGATGTAGTTGCTTCCATTATTGGTTTGATTACTGTTTTTACTATACTGAAGCTAAACGGTTTTTTAGTTAATACCACTTCATTATAAGTAAATCACTACTTAGCAAACAGTTGATTCATGTCTTTAAATGCCTTAAATTCAAGGGCATTTCCAGATGGATCCATGAAAAACATGGTGGCTTGCTCCCCTACTTCTCCTTTAAATCTCACATAAGGTTCAATAACAAACTGGACACTCTTTGCTTTTAATGAATTCGCTAATTTTTCCCAATCCTCCCAAGCAAGTACAACTCCAAAATGTGGAATAGGCACTTCATGTCCATCTACTGCATTACTAAAATCATTTTCAACTTCAGGTGAGGGTTTATAATGAATGACTAACTGATGTCCATAAAAATCAAAATCTACCCAATGGGTACTACTCCTACCTTCTACACAACCTAATACCTCGCCATAAAACTTTCTGCATGTAGCTACGTCATTTACCGGAATTGCCAAATGAAAGGGCATTAATTTATTCATAAAATTAATCGTTCAATTATCAAGTTAAATTAATAAAGGCTACTCCATAATCAAAACAAAATTAGATAGATAAACAGTCTTCAATTATGGGTGGTAGCATTACAACACTAGCTAGCATAATTATTTACTTTGGCATTACGACATAGCTATCATCATTTGGTACATCAGGGAATTCCTTAGCTTCCCATTTACTCTTTGCTTCTTCTAAAACCCCTTTCTCACTAGCGACAAAATTCCAATAAATGAACCTCTTTTCAGGTAATGCTTCTCCTCCAAAAAGTATTAAATGACTGTTGGGTTCAATTTGCAATTTGCATTGATCAGCAATTTTAGAAACCAACATATTCCCTTTTTCCACCATTTGCCCACATGCATTAATAGCGCCATCTACTATACAAATACCTATTTCTCCTTTCAAAGAATGTACAATATCCAATTCATAGGAACTCGTAGTTTTTATCTCAACCATGAACAATGGAGAATATACTGGAACTGGTGATTCTCTATCAAAACCTTTACCTGCCACCAAGGTGAATAAAGCACCTTGATCTTCCCATTTAGGCAAATCAGTCGCTGGAATATGGACAAAACTAGGCTCAATCTGTTCCAATTCTTTAGGAAGTGCAACCCAAATCTGGTATCCATGCATTAGATGCTTCTTCCCATCACGCATTTCCAATGGCGTTCTTTCTGTATGAGTCACACCTTTTCCAGCAGTCATCCAATTTACAGATCCGGGCGCTATCAATTGATTAGTTCCTAAACTATCTTTATGCATAATTTGTCCGCTCAACAGATAGGTCAAAGTGGACAAACCAATATGAGGGTGCTGATCAACATCCAAGTATTTTCCATCCCCAATTTCTGATGGCCCCATATGGTCTATAAAAATAAAAGGCCCAACCATTCTCTTTTTTCTAAACGGGATTAGCCTCCCTACTAAAAAGCCTCCTATATCCCTACTTCGTTCTTCAATAATTAGATCCGTATTCGACATCATTAAAAATTCATTGTTGCTTAAACCCAAATGATGCAATAGAAATTTGATTCAAACCATAACTAAAAGTCATCTAGCCACTTAAATCCTAATTTCCTACTCACCATAATGGAGACTATGTCTGCGTGGCAAATCAGAATTTAAGCAGCTATCTAACAGCCATTTATGATTTCTCTTAAAAGTCTAATGCATCATTCGGGTTAAAAATACAATGAAAGGTGGAAAAAAGACCTCTCTTTTAAAGATAACATTCATTACAATTATCCTAATGAATGTAATCCTCTATTACCCTTTTAAAAAAGGTTCCTCATAAAATTTATTAAGCCTTAATTTAAAAGTATAAGATGACAAGGTAGGACAAAAATTGAATACTTGATTGCCTATAGAAATTAAGCAAAATACTTCTATTTGCTCATTCAACAATTGATCACAGCGCCAAAATAAAGTGTCCGGAGAGAAAATAATTCTGCTTCCGAGTTAGAGTAATCAACATTGTATATAATAGACCTTACATTTCTATGATTGGTCAGATTATTTAAACTGGCAAAACCAATCACCGTAAACTTTTCTGATATTGCAAATTGGTTGCTCAATGAAAGTCCCATAGAAAAGTAATTTGGCAGTTGATTCAATTGGCCTGAAAACAAGGGTTCAAATACTTGCAAATTCTCATTATAAAGCGTCCTATCTACTTGGGAGTAGGTACTGCCTTCTCTATAAAGTACATTACCAGCTAAAGACCACGTACCTCGAAAATTCCAATTAAAATTGCTTCTCACATAATAATTAATAGACGATGGGTTCAATTCCTTTAATGAAACAGGAACATCGGCATTCAAGTAACTAGCTGAAAAGCTGATTTCTAGACTTTCTACAATTTTCCTTTCAAGATAAACTTCTACCCCACTTATTGCCCCATCTGCTAAATCTTTGCGATCTCTTTTCCAGAAAATAGAGGCATTTGCTTGCCAACCTATGGAAGACCACTTTAAATCAGCCGACAACTGATCAGCTTGGACAAACAAATTGCTGCCTGTCCTATCTATTAATCTTTGATGATATCTACCGCCACCTATAACCAAACTCAGCGCATTTGAAAATTGAAATTTTAAATTTAACTGCCTACTCAGATAAGCATTTCTGTTTAAAGCAAAATTGGACCGCAATCCCAAACCAACCGAAAAGAATTCTGTTGGGTAAAATTTACCATATAAAAACCCTTCATCAACACTGATACGTTGTCCTGAATCAAAATTAATAGTGGGATGTTCTGCTCTTAATGCGAATGGAATTAAAGGAGCATTCCCGTTTACTAGTTGGTTTCTATTATCCGATGAAAGCCCAACTTTCCATTCGAATTGCTCTCCAACATATTGATAATTTAAGCCTATATAGTGATCCTTCCCTTTTAAGTTGGTTTCAAATTGACTGAAAGCAAAATCAGCCTTAGAAAAACTATAGCCTCCATTGAGGTTAACAGAATGTCTATTTTTTCGAAACTCATATTTTAAAGTAGTGAAATTTCGGTTTCTAGCTTGACCAAAATCCCCAATAAATGAAGGAGATCTGAAGGCAAAAGTATATTGTTCACTTAATGAATAATTAAATACTTTCACAAGACTAGTCTTACCTGGTTTGGCTAATAAGTAAACTCCACCATCAAAAAGATTGAAATTACGAATATTTTGTAGTGAACCTGGGTTTAACTTCTTTAGGATTCCTCCTAGTTGATAATTACCAAAAAAAGAAAGAGCTACTTTCTTGCTCAACCGCTGTTGCCTAAAATAGCCAAAACTAGCAGGACTGATTGTTAAAGAATTACTGTTTACTTTAGGTATGGTTTCGTCAGAAGTTACACCAATAAGTCCACTACTACTATTCCCATATTCTAATGGTGGGCTCCCAGGGAATACAGCTACTTCTTTAACTATTGCCGTATTAAAGATACTAAAAACACCAATTCCATTAAGTTGCGAAAATTTTACATAATCGTAAATAGGCACATCATTAAAAAAGACACCAGTTTGTGCAGAAGGACTCCCCCTCAAACTTATATTGGCAGATTCATCTACCGGTGTAGCAGATGCGAGGGAATTCACTGCTAAAAGAGGATCCGCCTTTGCTGCTGGATTTGTGTAGATTTCCAATTTCTTAATCTCTTGGTATTGAAATTCTTCCGCAACTAGTTTAGATGCTTCTATGGTAACTTCATCTAGACTTTTATCCAATGCAACTAGTTGAATAGTCCCTTCATTCCAATTAATTAAAGGAGTCTTAAAGTCCTCAAAACCTATAAAAGAACAGATCAATGTATCTCTTTTGAGATCTTCTTCTGCAACTGTGAACACAAACTCTCCTTTTATATCGCTACTCACTCCTATTCTCCAGTTATTCAACAAGTAAATGTTAGCCCCAGGCAAGGGGCTATTATCTTGCTGATCCAAGACTTTACCTTTTATAACAACCTGTCCTAATAGGTTTTGTGAAAAGCCAACCATAATTCCAAGAAGTATGAAAAGGAATAAAATTCTCATCTCAATCAATATTTTGAACCTTTGGCATCAAACCTTTCTTTACCCATAAAAAATCAGGCTCATAAGCTAATGCCTTCCCAAAGGCTTCTTTTGCCTCAGTCTTTTCATCTAATTCCAAATAGACGATTCCAACATTGGCTAATGCATCTGCATATACCCAATTATTAATTGTTTCATTGGTTTGTTCATAGTGATCAATCACTTTTTGGTAATACTTTAGAGCAATTTTTTTATCACCTCCCCATAAGGCAGGCGTATGTTGTTTTGATCCTGCATATAATTTCATCACTATAGGAGAATCAGGGTTCTCTTTCATTGCTTTACTCATATAAGAACCACTTTTCATCCCTAAAAAAGCACCTTTAAATGGTGAGTAAGCCATTTGCAATCCCATAACAGAACTTAAAACCGCTTTTGGCTCCCCCCATTTCGGATGTTCCTTGATCACTCTTTCTATAAAACCTTTTGTCTGATCAAGCTTACTTTCAAAAGCCTCTTCATTTTGTGTCGCCATGGTAGCACTCAAATAGCCATAGTAAAGCATGGTCATTTCAAGCTTCTCTGGTTTACTCGATTGATCATTTATGCTTTTCTTCTTTTCATTTATAGCCTTCTCCCATAACGGAAGAGAGCTTTTCAGGTAGGCAGTATAACTCAATTCATCTAATTCACCCTGTGCCATAGACGGGATTGAATTGATAATGGTCATTAATAAAATTGAAAAAAATGTGATCGTCTTCATCTTCTTAATTGTTTAGATTGTTAGAAACTTATTTACTTATTGAATTACTTACCTCACAGTGAAGGTTTACAATTCAGCGTCTTGAATAGGATGTATTCAAGACTTATCTTTTTTGTTAATCATCCATTGTCCTAAATTCGAATGCTCTCAATAGACATAGCAATCCCTACAAAATGATTTTTTCAAGTCATCAGGCTCAAATTCTATCTCTAAGTCTCATTTGAATGAAAGAATGAAAGTTGTTTTCACCCCATTTGCTAGAACTACTCTGGGTTATTCATTACTGTTCCTTCTACCCACTTTGAGGCAATAAGCTTAGATATTGAAACATCTTTTTCAATATCTCCTTGAAGCAGGATGAAATTTGCTTTAGCTCCTTTTTCTATAGAAAAACTGTGATAGTTTAATGCCTTTTCTATGTTTGAAGTAGTCGTTCTTAATACTTCTACAGTGGATAATCCAGCAGCCTTCAACAAGGCTAATTCCCGGTGCAAGCTCCTTCCGTAATCCAGTTCAAAATTAGGAGGATCAGTACCTGCTAATAAGGTTACCCCTAAATCATGTAGCAGTTTTACTTCTTCTAATATTTCAGCCATACGCATTCCTTTATTCGCCATCTTCTTTTCTTTTTTATAGGCTAATCCTTTTTCCAAAACGGTTAAGGTTGGGATTACAAAAGTCTCTAACTCACTAAATTCAATCCTTTCCGCAGTGGTCATAGGTCTATCTCTCCAGATATGGGCTAAGCCGTCTGCTCCTAATCTTGCTACATCTAGTGCCTCTTTGGCATTGGAAATGTGAACAATCACCTTTTTCTTATAGTGATGGGCCCTCTGAATTAAAGAATCTATTTGCGTTAATTGAAGTGTGGCTCTCGCCGGCTCATAAATAATTTTGATGTGGTCCAAACCAGCTGCAACTTGCTGATCAATAAATTGGTAACAATTATTTCCTTTTCCTATCACTGGCACCTGAAAACCAAATTGGGTTCCATGTCCTCCTGAAACAGTAGCAGCATATCCAGCGGCATACAAATTCGCATATCCATCTTTTAAATTCAAAGCTTTCAATTGATTACTTATTTCATTTAAAGAATGAAGATCAATTAATGTATAAACCCCAAATTGTAAAGCATTGACTAAATGATAAGGTATCCACGCATGTACGTGTGCATTAGTCAATCCAGGGATTAATGTCTTACCAGTGCCATTAATTCTAGGGATATTATCCTCAATACCTTTCCTTATTTCAACGATACTTCCCTCTTTAACTAATACATCCTGATTTGCGATTAATTGGTTGTTCGTAAAAACCTTCACGTCCTTGATCAAAAAATTCATTGAGTATTCTGCACTATCAATCGATTGACCTGTCAGCATAAAACTTGTATGACTAATCAATAGCAGTAAAAAACAGAATTTCATATTTATAAACTGGTTTATTTTGTAAACTATCATTGCAAAAAAATTTAATCCCCTATATATTGTTTCAGAGTTTTCACATATGCTTCAAAAGCATCAATGCCTTTTGGAGTGATTTGACAAGTTGTTACAGGTTTTTTCCCCTGAAAACTCTTAGTCACCTCAATATATTCAGCCTTAGACAGCTTATCTATTTGCACACTTAAATTACCAGCAGTAGCTCCTGTTTTTTCCTTGATAAAAACGAACTCAGCAGATTCTATTCCTATCAATAAAGAGATAACTGCAAGTCTCAATTGTGAGTGTAAAAGTGGGTCTAAATCCTTAAATGCTTTCATTTCTCTCTTTTCTTTTCAAAAGATACCCTGGAATTAAATACCCTATAATAATGGCCAAAGCACCTATCAAGTTTTGTTGATCCAAAGGTAAACTAAAAGCAATAACTGACATGATCCAAAAAGAAGCCCCTCCGTAAATTAATGGTTTAAACTTAATGGCTACACCAGTGATTATAGTAGGAAAACCAGTGATCAAGATAGTCAAGGCATTCATCTGAAAATTAAGTTTAGGAGCGGCGCCCACTAGGATAATAATAGTGATAAAATAAGCCATCCACATAAAACTAAACATTTTGTCCAAGTGAGTTTTTACTTTTCTCTTTTTAGTAGCGCGCGTAGCATGAATTGCAGTTATGATTCCCAACGGAAAACAAATAATCCAAGCCATCTGTGCATACTCAAAATCAAAATAGGTTTGCGATATGAATACAAAAAGGTTAATCCCTGCTATTACCCAACCCCAAAGTATAAAATAAAATTGATTGCTCTTAACACTTCCCCTTGCCTCAACAATCATTGTCTCAATAAGTGCTAAGCTTTCTTTATTGGTAAATTCGTCATCTTTCATAATTGTAAATATAAAGTAGTTTATTTTATAAACCATAATTAAAATAAAAAGTTACAATTGAGGTCAATAATATTTTACAATGTTGGCTAAATCATTGTTAAAAAGTAAATTGTCTTCTCTATGAAAAGGACTATATACATAGCATATTTAATCTATTTGGTATTTGTAATAGCAGCTAGTATTTTTCTACCAATTGATAATTTTTTCAGTGTAGAATATGTATTACTAGGTTTACAAGCATTACTAGCCTTGGTTTACTATTTAATCTTAAACCGTGGGAACAGACAAGGAACTAAAAATAACAGTGAGTTTTCCTTAATAGTGACTGTGTTATTTGTAGGTATTTTATACTATGCAACACTTCATCTATTAGTCATCGCATTAAGTGCCTTAACTGTTGGGGGATGGTTTTTAGTAAATAGAAAGGAAGCAATTGATTAATTCTACGGATTAATCCCCCCCGTTTCAAATCTATTATATGGAAATTCATTTATCCAATTAAACCCTCTATTAAGTAAAACGAAATTATTCTTATCATAATATTCTAATTGAACAGATAATGTATCGTCCTTATAAACCCCTTGCAATATAAGTTTATCATCATTTAATTGATACTTAAATTTACTCGTATTTAACCCGAATGATGCAATAAAAGTTTGATGCAAACCATAACTAACAGCCATTTATGATTTTCTCTTAAAAGTCTAATGCATCATTCGGGTTTAAAGTGTCTCGAAAAGGTGTAAAAGTCATAGTTTCTTTTTATTGTATCAGTTTCATAGATTTAAAAACAATGTCGTTTAGCTAATTCTGCATCATAAAGGCTTGTGATTCATAGGGTAAGTTTTCTTAGGCCTGTGTTTTCGTTCATTTTTTCTCTTAGGTCTAATAATCTCCCTAGTCCTGGAGACAATGTTATCAAAAGCATTTAA